>NZ_JBBOZQ010000001.1:3353305-3671073 GCF_038008685.1 Lysinibacillus sp. FSL W8-0992 | reverse complement strand
TAAACAATTATTAGTGGGTTGGATTGTGCTTACTAGGTTAAACGATTGGTAGCTCAATAAATACTAATGCTCTAGTCAAAAACAGCGTGCTGTTGTTTTTAGGCGCAATTTTTAAATTGAACATTAGATAAAATGTAAAAATTCTCTAAAATAAACTTGTAAACGAACATCTGTTCGTGATAAGATAAGGACAAATCTAATATGGTTGAGAAAAATATGTTAGTTTAGTGTAATACTAGGAGGTTTTATTATGAATGATTTACAAACAACAGCTATTTTAGAGTTAGTTCTTTTTAATGAAAGTAATATTTCAAACGAGTTATTGAAAGACTTTAACGGTGGAATTACAAATGTTATTTTGAGCGATGAGGGGGGAAATATTTTAGAATGTAAATGTATGGATAGTTCTGTATCGAGTTTAATACTAATGGATACATGGAATGAGGATGAACTAGAATTAATTAAAGATGTTGATGATACAAAATTTATCTATCAACAATCACAAAGTATAGATATTCAATATGATAGTTTAGTTCAATTGGATGATAATCAAGAAAATTTATTTTGTGTCGTGGAGCTTAAAAATATAATTTATTTATATAATGGCTTTTTAAGAAAGTCGATTATTGATGATAGTATTACATGTTTAAATAGTCTAAAGGAATATTTAAATAGCTACTATCCAGGACATATTATACTAGAGAAGATAAATTAATAACGCTTAATATAGAATCTATTGAAATAACGGAATTATTTAAATGAAATAATTTAAAATTAAAGAAGTGATACTAATGACAAAGGTTGGGGTTTATATGGATACGATAAATAAGTTATTAAAAGAATTGACGTTAGATTTTGGTTATATTTTTGGTGCTATTAATCAAGGAAGAGTGTTTGAAAGTGACAATAATATGAAAGACTTTTTGCATAAGAGTCAAGCATTTCAAATAAAGTTGGTAGATATTACAAAGCACATAGAACAATTACAAATTCAGTCAGAAAAAGAAAAAACATTGGAAAGGCTGAATAAGCTAATTGATTTTATAGAAAAACAGGTATATGTGGAATGATTTGAATTACTGCTAAGGTGAAGGGAAGGAGCAAAATGAAGGCTGCCAACAATAGAAATTTAAATAGAAATAAAGTTGATCGTTATGCAATGGCTTTAGCATACCAGGAAATGGGCAAATTAAATTTAATGATTTCAGCGGAAATGGAACATTTAGAAATAGAAACACTTAAAACTGTAGAAGCATTTTTAAAGACTATTAATATTTTAATCAAAAATAGTTAATACATAAGACTTAATAAATATAATACATAATAAGAACCGAAATAAAACTACCATATTAGATGAATTAATTGAAAAGGTTGGGATTATACGGTGGTTTTTCTGTTGAAGCATCTAGGTATTTTAATGAATGTATATAAAATAACGTTTATATTATTACTACTTTTTATTTTAATGAATTTTACCTTGGAAGATAAAAAACTACATAAAAGCAGTCATAATGGTGAAGAACTATTACAAAATTCCCCAAAGATCAAGTTAGAAACCTCTATGAAAATGATTCGTAGTAAAGCAATAACTTTAAGGCAAGAAAAATTACAAATAGAAAAGGAAAAGCAGAGGTTGAAACATGATGCTATGATTAGAAAAGAAAAAATCTTGCTAGTTGAACAAAGTAAGAATCCGTCTTCTAAAGAGAAAGTTCAAACAATCAGCAACCAAGAGAAACAAAAACAAAACACTAAAAAGTGGATGAAATTTAATGCATCATATTATGGTCCCGATTGCAAAGGTTGTAGTGGTATTACAGTAACGGGCATTAATGTTCGTGAAACTAATTATTATAATGGGTTCAGGATTGTAGCGGTGGATCCATCAGTACTTCCATTAGGAACTATTGTAGAAATAAAGACACCATATGAATCATTTAGAGCTATTTCAGCAGATAAAGGAGGAGCCATCAAAGGTTATAAGTTAGATATTCTAGTAGAATCTGAAGAAGTAGCAACAAAATACGGCAGACATAATGTGCAAGTACGTATTATTCATTATCCTTAAAGCTAATTCAGAAGGTGATACATAGTCTTTAATTCAAGCAAGTTGTCGTAAATCAAGATCATTACATAGAAATCTTTTTTATTTGTTAAAAAATTTTGAAACTTTTTTCTCAGTGCATCCGTATAGTAGGTAATACGTTGAAAAGGGGTGATCTATTTGACGCTATTTGGCTATACATTGGAGCAAATTTATTTAGTGGTATTAATTTTCGCGGGACTGGCAACGGTTTTGTTTATGTTTTTCGGTGATGCTGTCGAGGGCATAGGAGAGGGTCTACCGATTTTTAATCCAAGTGTCATTCTTTCTTTCATTACGTTAATGTCAGCAGCTGGATTTATTTTAGAAAAGTTAGCCTTTTTCCCTAGCGTTTGGAATATAGGTGTAGCTGCTGTAATTGGAGTTATTTTAAGTGCCCTATTTTATTTATTTATTCTCGTTCCACTAAAATCTGCTGATGTCTCATTAGCCTATACAGAAGAATCACTTGAAGGTCAGTTAGGTAAGGTAATTGTACCGATACCGTCTGATGGCTTTGGTGAAGTTGTCATTGAGACTACAAGCGGTATGATTGCAAAGCGTGCAACAGGCTTTGACAATGAGGTAATTGATTATGATACGACAGTCCTTGTAGTTGAAGTGAGGGCAGGCACTCTTTTTGTGAGAGCCTATGAAAAAAAATTTATTTAAAGGAGAGATACTATTATGTCGATGGATATTTTGATTGTTCTAGGAATTGTAGCATTTATTTTAATCGCTCTTGTAGCACTATATGTAACAAAGTATCGTACAGCGGGTCCTGATGAAGCACTGATTGTAACAGGTAGCTATCTTGGCTCAAAAAATGTACATAAAGATGAGTCAGGAAATCGAATTAAAATTATTCGTGGGGGCGGTACATTCGTCTTCCCGATTTTCCAGCAAGCTCAACCATTAAGCTTACTATCAAGTAAATTAGAAGTTACAACACCTGAAGTTTATACGGAACAGGGTGTTCCAGTAATGGCAGATGGTACAGCAATTATTAAAATTGGTGGTTCTATTTCAGAAATCGCTACAGCTGCTGAGCAGTTTTTAGGAAAGCAAAAGGCAGAACGTGAAGGTGAAGCACGTGAAGTATTGGAAGGACACTTACGTTCAATTTTAGGGTCGATGACGGTTGAGGAAATTTATAAAAACCGAGATAAATTCTCGCAAGAGGTACAACGTGTTGCTTCTCAAGATTTAGCGAAGATGGGTCTTGTTATTGTTTCCTTTACAATTAAAGATGTGCGCGATAAAAATGGTTATCTTGATTCACTTGGTAAGCCGAGAATTGCACAAGTTAAACGAGATGCAGATATTGCGACTGCAGTTGCAGAAAAAGAAACACGTATTAAGCGTGCAGAAGCATCAAAAGAAGCACAAAAGGCTGAAATAGAACGTGCAACAGAAATTGCGGAAGCTGAAAAAGAAAATCAATTAAAAGTGGCGGAATTCCGTCGTGAGCAAGATATTGCGAAAGCTCGTGCAGACCAAGCTTATGAATTAGAAACTGCACGTGCCAAACAGGAAGTAACTGAACAAGAAATGCAAATTCGCATTATTGAACGTCAAAAGCAAATTGAATTAGAAGAAAAAGAGATTTTACGTCGTGAAAAGCAATACGATTCAGAAGTGAAGAAAAAAGCAGATGCTGATCGTTATGCAGTTGAGCAAAATGCAGAAGCTGAAAAAATGCGTGAGCTTGCGCAAGCAGATGCTGAGAAATATCGTATTGAGTCGTTAGCAAAGGCAGAAGCGGAGAAGATTCGTTTAGATGGTATCGCGAAAGCGGATGCCGAACGTGCGCAAGGTGAAACAGAAGCAGATATTATTCGCCTACGAGGTCTTGCAGAAGCTGAAGCGAAACGTAAAATTGCAGAAGCCTTCGAGTACTACGGTCAAGCAGCTGTCCTTGATATGGTTGTACGCATGATGCCAGAGTATGCGAAAGAGCTTGCAAGTCCACTAGGCAATATCGATAAAATTACAGTTGTTGATACTGGTGGCGGAGAAGGCGGAAGTGGTGCCAATAAGGTGACTTCTTATGCAACGAACTTAATGTCAACACTACAGGAAACATTAAAAGAAACGTCAGGCATTGATGTGAAGGAATTAATCGAAAGCTACGCTGGTAAGCACACATTGAGACCAGAGCTTGAGCGTATTGCGACAGAGCTAGTGAAACAGCCAGAACCTGTTGCTACAGAAAAACAAAAAGAAACAGTTGAACAATAAACATTAGAAAAAGTGTTAGATTGACTGCGGTCAATCTAACACTTTTTTGTTTTGTCGTTAATGTTCGCTACGGCGCTTTGTTTCCACGGGCACACAGTAAGGCACAACCCTTGCTAACGCGCGGTTTGTTGTGTCTTACGTGGCGTGCGTTCCCATAGGAGTCAACGCTTCCGCTGCCATCAACTATCGGAAATTTACTAACATCTTTGCCAACACTCTATCAGTAATCTATCTTATTACATTGTAGGTATTGCCATTTATTTCCACTCGCTCGCAAGCATGCCGTAAACGACGTGGTCGACGTAGTGGTCGTATAGCCACTCTGCAGCACGAATTGTTCCTTCTGTTGTGAAATTAAGTCGTTCAGGGATAGCCCTGCTCTTTGTGTTGCCCACAGCAGCACGGATTTCAACTTTATTTAGTTGTAGTCCGTCAAACGCATATTGTAATAATGCTTGTACTGTTTTGGTCATTATGCCATGGCCTTGAGCGTCTTTACCGAGCCAATAGCCGATTGCTGCAATTTTATTACTATAATTAATAGTATTAAAGCCCGCGATTCCTACAATTTTATCGCGGAAAATAATAGCTAGCGACATGCTACTTTTTGCTTCATAGCCAGCAATACAGCCTTCGATATAGCTTTTTGTATCCGAAAGCTCTTTTGTGAAATCCAACCACGGTAACCATTCACGTAAATATTCTCTCGAATTATCTGTTAGCGCGAAAACAGCCTCTGCATCATCTAAAGTGATTGTTCGTAACGATAATTCATGATTGATAATAATTTCCATACTATTGCCGCCTCAATTCTATATTTTATTTCAAAGCATTATGCATAAAGCCCTTCATTTCTTGACTTAGCGTTGTTAGTTCTTCAATAATTTCACTAAAATCTTGCACAAGTTGGGCCTGTTCATTTGTTGCATCATTGATTTGTCCCATATTTTGTTTTAGATTATCAAGATTTCTATTAATATTGCGAAGAGAAGCTTCAATATTTTCCGTTGCACTAGAAGTTTCAAATGAAAGTTTTCTGACTTCCTGTGCAACGATATTAAAACCTGCTCCATGCTGACCTGCGCGAGCCGCTTCAATCGACGCATTTAAGCCAAGTAAATTCGTTTGACGAGAAATACTTTTTATTAAATCTGTAACATCATTTGTTTTTTCGGAATCCTCAAGCGCGTGTTGCGCCTGTTTGTTAATTTCCTCACTAGTTGCTGCTAACTCCTCTGAATGGGAGGCGATGGTATGTACTTTATCTTGAAGATTATTCACGATATTATCCATTGTATTCATATACTGTTCGAGTTTGAGCTCATTATCAATTGGTAATCCAAAGGCTAGTGCCCCAATAACTTTACCATTTTCTCGAATCGGAAATGCAAAAGCATTGATGGCAATACCGTATACGTCCTCGGGAATGATGACATCTGCATTTTTTCCAGCAAAGGCGATGAACACATTTTGATCATTCGCATTTACTTTTTGGCCATCCACATAACCTGTGTCTACACGTTTGCCTGCTAAATATTTTACAACTGTTTCACTTTCCTTCTCAATGACAGCTACAATCGCTTCCTCTTTTAATGCAAGATGGATATAGTGCGCTGATAGAGCTAAAGCTTCAATCATTTTCATGGGATACCTCCGAGTCTTTATAAAAACATTGATTTCTAGATTATTCCTTCACTGTAGCACACTAATTGCTAATTCAAAATAGTAAAAACATTCATTTAACAGAAAAAAGATATTTTTCTAGGGCATGTGTATTATTCGAAAAATTAATGACGCAGAATTATACTTTCTGTGAAATTGTCAAATAAAAATAGTGGAAACAAAAAGAAAAGTGCATATAGTTTGTCTAAATTTTGACAACCTTCCAGTGTTTTTTACAGAATGTTGTATTAGAATAATAGATAGATAGAACGCGTCACTGGAAGGAGATAGAGATGGACTATATAGAGAAGGGAACAAAAGCATTTAACAGAGCAAATTGGGCTTTATTTTTAGCAGGGTTTATTACCTTCGCGAACTTATATGTTTCGCAACCGTTACTACCGACGTTTGCCGAAGAGTTTCATGTCTCACCAGCAGTTGCAAGTTTGTCATTATCGGTAACTACATTGGCACTATCGATTAGTATGATAATTGTCGGCTCGTTATCTGAAGCTTGGGGAAGAAAGTCGTTAATGACAATATCTATATTTGCAGCATCGGCTTTAACGTTAGCACTAGCTTTTTCACCAAACTTTGAAACTATATTAGTATTGCGTGTTATTCAAGGAGTTGTGTTTGCTGGGCTACCAGCTATTGCTATGGCTTATTTAGGCGAGGAAATTGCTCCGACTAGTTTAGGCGTTGCGATGGGGCTCTACATAAGCGGCAATTCTGTAGGGGGGCTAAGTGGTCGTGTCATTATCGGTACATTGACAGACTTGTATAACTGGCAAGTTGGCATGATTGTGCTTGGCGTAATTAGTTTGATGATTAGTGTGTTAT
Source organism: Lysinibacillus sp. FSL W8-0992 (assembly GCF_038008685.1). Taxonomy (NCBI): domain Bacteria; kingdom Bacillati; phylum Bacillota; class Bacilli; order Caryophanales; family Bacillaceae; genus Lysinibacillus; species Lysinibacillus sp. FSL W8-0992. Next base: position 3,664,244 of record NZ_JBBOZQ010000001.1, on the reverse strand, counting down.
TTATATGGATGCTACCGAATTCCAAAAATTTTACGGCACGGCCGTTACAAATAAAGGCGCTAACAAAATCACTTATTCAGCATTTAAAGGATCCATCTATGCTTTGTTTATTTGGTATTAGCTTTGTGTTAATGGGAAGCTTTGTGACGCTTTACAACTATATTGGTTTTAAATTAATGGCACCACCATATAATTTAAGTGCCACAATTGTCGGGTGGATATTCGTTATTTATTTAGTAGGGACATTTAGCTCGGCATGGTTCGGCAGTTTGGCCGATCGGTTTGGGCGTCAAAAAATGTTATTGTTAGCAATTGCTATTATGCTTGCAGGTGCAATTATTACATTACAAAGTCTTCTTTTGTTAAAAATATTAGGTATTACAGTTTTCACATTTGGATTTTTTGCAGCCCATTCAATAGCGAGTGGCTGGGTAAGCAAACGTGCAACTCATGATAAGGCACAAGCATCATCACTGTATTTATTTTTCTATTATTTTGGCTCGAGTGTTGGTGGAACCGCAGGGGGTGTGTTTTGGATGCACTTCGGCTGGGTAGGCGTAATTGCAATGATAACAGTATTTTTAGTCATTGCTTGTATGCTAACATTTGTATTAAAAAGCGTCATTGCGAAACAACGGTTATTTACCGGCTTAGTAAAGTGAAGTATTAAGTTGATAGAACTCCTTTTATTTTTCACATGACGGAAAATTGAACAATCACCTCAGCTCTAACTGTTCGTAGAGAGGGGGTGATTTTTTATCCACTTGAAAACAATAGTTAGCATATATTATTGACAAAATGGAAAGTTGTACCATAAAATGGTATAGACAGACAGTCGGTCAGTAAGGGGGAAGAAATGCGAAAAGAAGCTGAAGAGCGTCGAAACGAAATACTGGATGTAGCTGATAAGCTTTTCGGTCAAAAAGGTTTTGATGGCACAAGTACAAACGAAATTCTAGAAAAAGTAGGTATTGCACGGGGTACGCTGTATTATCACTTTAAGTCGAAAGAGGATATTATGGATGCGTTGATTGAACGCTATACGGTGCAAATTTTAGAATCTGCCAAGAAAATTGCTGCTGATAAGAATGTATCCGTCTATGAGCGTATTATCGGCGTTGTCATGGCATTGAATATTAGTGACGGTAACGGCAAAGAAGTAATAGAGCATATGCATAAGCCACAAAATGCTCTTATGCATCAGAAAATACAAAAAGTTATAGTTAACGAAGTTCCGCCAGTATTAACGGGGGTTATTCGTGAAGGCATTGAGCAAGGACTATTTCATACGCCATATCCGTATGAATGTATGGAAATGATTGTGGCATATACCAATACTGTTTTTGATGATGCAATGGTCAATTTGACGAATGATGAGTTCGCGGGTCGAGTACAAGCATTAATTTTTAACGTCGAACGACTTTTAGGAGTTGAAAGTGGAAGTCTTATGCACATGATGAGGATGTTTGACAATGGAAAAGAAGGAAGCTGAGTTGAGAAAAATACTGATTAATTCGGCTATTTTTTAGGAAATCCTTTTTTTCTTAGGTCAGGAAGGCTAGTTGGTGGGGGTATGTTTTTCAATCTGTTAAAAATCTCGAACAGAGGTGACGTATGTATTACAGAATAATTCGCAATGATATTTCAAATAGCAAACTAATTTCGCTAACAACAATGATATTTGTTGCGGTCGCGGCTATGCTTGTTGCGCTATCAGCAATACTTGTTGTAAATCTTTCGGGGGCGTTAGATACACTTATGAAGCAGGCGAAAACCCCTCATTTTATGCAAATGCATGTAGGTGATATTAATACAGTGCGACTTAAAGGCTTTGCTGAACAGCATAGTAACGTCCAAGATTTTCAAGTGCTTGAGTTTCTTAATATTGACGGCTCGCAAATTATTTTAGGCAATAGTTCGTTTGCAAATAATGTTCAGGATAATGGTTTTAGCATTCAAAGTGAGAAATTCGATTACCTGTTGGATCTTGATGGTAATATTATTAACGCATCTGATGGTGAGCTTTATGTTCCATTACGTTATATGAAGGAAAACAACGTAAAGGTCGGGGACATTGCAGCGATAAGTGGGAAATCATTCACTGTTGCAGGATTTCTAAGAGATTCACAGATGAATTCCATGCTCTCCTCTTCGAAGAGATTTCTTATTAGTAAAAATGATTACGCAGACATAAAAGGTTTTGGGCGTACGGAATATTTAATTGAGTTCAGATTAAAGGATTTATCATCGCTCGGCGAATTTGAAAATGCCTATGCAACCGCAGGACTTGAAGCGAATGGACCGACGATAACATATCCACTGTTTAAAACAATTAATGCACTTTCAGATGGGATGATGATAGCAATCATACTACTTATAAGTGTACTAGTCGTTGCCATTGCATTTATGTGCATTCGTTTCACTCTCCTCGCAAAAATTGAAGTAGACTACCGCGAAATTGGTGTTATGAAGGCAATCGGATTACCAGTCTCAGACATAAAGAAGATATATCTTGCAAAATATGCAGCCATTGCGTTGGCAGGTAGTGTTATCGGCTATGTATGTTCATTCTTGTTCAAAAACATGCTTCTTGAAAATATTAGGCTTTATATGGGGGAAAGCGACAATTCTTCTCTTGCATCGCTTTTCGGAATAATTGGTATAGTTATTGTATTTTTTGCAATTATTGCTTATGTAAATGGAGTGTTGAAACGCTTTCGTAAAATTTCCGCTGCTGAAGCAATACGCCATGGCACTTCCCAAGAAAAAAACAGTGCTACAAGGAAGTTTTGCTTGAACAGCAACCGTCTCTTTAACATAAATATATTTCTTGGCATTAAAGATGTACTGTCAAGAAAAAGACTTTACGCCACAATGCTAACAGTGCTTGTAATATCGGCATTTATCATGATTGTTCCACTAAACCTTTACAACACGATTTCCTCAAATAACTTCATCAAGTATATGGGTATTGGCAACTACGATATGCGTATTGACATCCAGCAGACTGATCATATTTCTAAAAAAACGGAACAAATTTTATATACTATAAACAATGACAGTACCATTTCAAAGCATACTGTTCTTTCGACAAAAACATTTAAAGTAAAAATGGAAGATGGAACAGAGCGAAATATAAAAATCGAACTTGGTGACCATTCAATCTTCCCAATAAAATATTCGACTGGGAGGGCACCCGTTTCACAAAATGAAATTGCACTTTCAAAGTTAAACGCCGATGAGCTTAGTAAAAAAATAGGCGATAGTATAACCCTTATCATTGCAGGAAAGGAGCAAAATTTCATGATAAGCGGCATTTATTCCGATATTACAAACGGTGGAAAAACCGCAAAGGCTATTTTTAATGACAATTCTACAGACATGATGTGGAGTGTTATTAGCGTGGAATTTTCCGATAAAGCTGTGCTGGATAATAGAATGACTGAGTATACGAATCTATTTACCTATGCAAAAGTTTCAGACATTAATGATTACGTCTTACAAACTTTCGGCTCAACAATTGAGGCAGTTGGAAAGGCTTCTCGTGTCGCAATTGCCGTGGCGCTCTTTATTACTGTATTAGTTACGTTATTGTTTATGAAAATGCTTATCGCAAAGGATAGATACTCTATTGCTGTAATGAAAGCGTTAGGTTTTACAAATTCCGATATTATGTCACAGTATGCTGCCCGTTCCTTATTCGTACTAATGATTGGAATTGTTGTTGGTACACTTCTTGCTAACACGCTCGGAGGATTACTAGCAGGCGCGGTTATCTCTTCTTTTGGTGCTTCGTCGTTTACATTTTCGGTCAATCCGTTAGCGGCGTACTTACTTTGTCCGCTACTGATGGCATGCTCGGTACTAATTGCAACAATTATTAGTACTTCTGGGGCTGGGAAAATAAAAATATCCGAAAATATAAAGGAGTAGTTTATGAAGAAAATGATTATCGGTGACAATATTGTAAAATCTTTCGGTGCAGGAGAAAAAAAGCACAATGTTCTCAATGGTGTGTCCGTTGAAATAAACGAGGGGGAATTCGTTGCGATTATGGGTCCATCAGGCTCAGGGAAATCTACACTTATGTATGCAGTAAGTGGAATGGATAGCATTGACACTGGAAAGGTGTCTTTTGATGGAATGGATTTGTCAATGCTTAGTGAACAGGAGCTTGCCGATTTACGGAGAACAAAAATGGGGTTTGTTTTTCAGCAGCCAACTTTACTTAAAAACTTAAATATTATGGATAATATCATACTTCCTTCAATGCGAGATAACAGAAAAAGTGTTGATAAGATTACAAAAAGGGCAAGAGCGCTTATGAAAAAGGTAGGTATAAGCGATCTTGAAAAACGTGATATTACACAAGTTTCGGGAGGGCAGCTACAACGTGCAGGCATTTGCCGCGCACTAATAAGCAATCCTAAAATTATTTTTGGTGACGAGCCGACTGGTGCACTTAATTCAAAATCAGCACAGGAAATCATGGACATTATTACAGAAATTAATGCAGAAGGGACAGCGGTGCTGCTTGTAACACATGATCCAAAGATTGCCGCAAGGACTGATCGTATACTGTTTATGCGTGACGGAAAAATAGTCGATGAAATACAATTTAGCCGATTTACGGACATAAATATTGAAGACAAAATGGAAAAGATTATGGCGGAAATGCGAAAAAACGGAATATAATTTCTAAAGAAGGTGAGTCTCCCATCAAGGAAAATGAATAGAAGTAAAGCATTCGTTGATGGTAGCGGATGAGGCGACTCATGCACAAAACGTAAGACGTAACAAACAGTGCCATAGCAGGGTTGAAGCTTGCGGTATGCCCGCGGAAAGCATCCCTGTAGTGGACATCAACATTGCATCAATAAAGTGTTAGATTAATTGTATTTTTCTGCTATGTAAAATAAATGAAACCATAGCTGTTCTCTTATGCAGTGAATAAAAATAGAAAGAGAATACTAGTTGATGGTAGCGGAGGCGAGTGACTCCTGCAGGAACGCACAAAACGTAAGACGCAACAGGCGGCGCGTAAGCGTCGGTTGCGGCTTGCGATGTATCCGCGGAAAGCACTCGCCGTAACGAACATCAACGACGCAACAAAAAAGTGTTAGATTGATTGTAGTCAATCTAACACTTTTTGTCTTTTATTAACCCATAATATTGTAGCCAGCGTCGATGTAGATTGTTTCGCCAGTTACCCCACGTGATAGGTGAGATAGCATTACAATTGTCATATCAGCTACTTCATCTTGTTGAACATTGCGTTTTAACGGCGCTGTTTCTTCGATTTTGTGTAAAATCGTATTGAATGAAGGAACACCTTTTGCCGCAAGTGTACGAATAGCACCAGCAGAAATTGCATTTACACGGATATTGTCTTGCCCAATATCAGCAGCTAAGTAGCGCATTGACGCTTCTAATGCAGCTTTGGCAACACCCATTACGTTATAGCCATCAAGTACGCGTTCAGCGCCTAAATAACTCATCGTTACAATAGAGCCACCTTCTGTCATGTACGGGTGTGCTGCTTTAGCAGTTGAAATAAGAGAATACGCACTTGTATCTTGAGCGAATGCATAGCCATCGCGTGTTGTTTCTAAAAAGCGATTGTGTAAGTCTTCTGCATTGGCAAATGCTACAGAGTGAACAATACCGTGGATAACGCCAACTTTTGCACCGATTGTATCGAATGCTGCTTTTGTGCTTTCATCACTATTAACATCACATTGTACGACAAATGCATTTGCTTGGCCGTAGTTTTCAAGTTGCTTTTGTAATTTTTTTAATGAACGTTCTTGGCGATACGTGAAAATAACATTTGCACCTACGTCAAATAAACGTTTTGCAATACCCCAAGCAATACTGCGGTCGTTTGCAACACCCATTACGACAATGTTTTTATCTTTTAATTGTAATAAATTGTCCATCATTTATAAGAACCCCTTTACGAAATAATATCTGTTATTAGTACCAACTACTAAAATCTTATCATACATAATTTATCGTTGCAATAACAAGATGAAAAGAGCTTACAACTTCATTTGAAATGACATATACTCACTCTTTATCTTAATGTCAAAATACAAACCCAACTCAAACAAAAAGGCATCCATTGAAGGATGCCTTTATTTAGTAATGATGTTTACCTATTCGAATTTTAAAGAGTCGCCATCAAAAGGTTCTTCAGCCACTTTGATAGAATCTGTTGGGCAACCTTCAAAAGCGTCTTGCATGTCTTCTAGTAGATCTTCTGGAACTTCAGCAGTTCCCATGTTATCATCTAAAATAACGAAGGCAATTCCTTCATCATCATAATCATAAATATCGGGTGCTGCGGCTCCGCATGCGCCACAAGCGATGCATGTATCTTTATCAACAATTGTGTATTTAGCCATTTCTTTCTCTCCTTTTACGATGGTCCTACAAAGCTTCATACTCATTTTAAAGATGTTTAACTTACATTTCAACCTAATACTATTAAATTGGAGGAATTTGCTTCAATGTTTTATCAAATTTTATTGCAAATCTTTCAAAAACTTAATAATGAACGAACAGTTTCTGCTGCTTATCATATCCTTAGAGGAAAGCGTTCAGGTCAGACAATTCAAGATGTTGGACTGTTTCAGCTACATAACTTTTTTGGATTACTCCCAAAGCTACCACGCGCGACATTTGACGAGGCTGTAGCAACCTTTTTGCAATATAGTTGGTTAAGTATGCAGGAATCTGGTCATTATTCCATGAAAAAGCTCGGTTTACAGCGAGCAGAGCAAACATCTGCTTTTTTATTTGACGGCTGGCATTATCGAGGAAATGAGCATGTATTTTTTGCTCGTCTTTCTTTAGTCGTCCAAAGTCTGTCTTATCAAAAAGAGGGGATTCGTTCATTTTCTCCTATTAGTAAAGATGCCCAAGTTCAGTCATGGGTACGTAATTTTTTGCAGGACTATCAGTATCAATCGGGAAATTTGCAAAAACAACTACTTGAAGAGTGCCTTCGTGTATTAGCTACCTTACCTGTATCAGATAATAATAAACAACTCGTTCTTTATCGATTAAGTGGTCATAGTTTACCTGGGTGGACATGGCAGCAGCTATCTAGTGAACGAAAGGAAACTGTGCTTGATAGTCAATTAGCATTTATCGAATTACTACATACATTAATGAATGAAGTGCATGCAACAAATAATTACCCGTTACTTGGCCAAATGACTGAGGAACTTCGGGTTAAAGCATTGCTGACTGATTCTGCACAGCAAACTGCCGTTTTATATGAACAAGGATATTCAATTGAACAAATTGTGCAAATAAGAAAATTGAAACAAAGTACGATTGAAGATCATTTAGTGGAGTTAGCGATGAATGAACCGAACTTTTCGATCGGCCCATTCGTCTCATATGAAGAAGCGGAAAAAGTTTGGCACGCTTCCAAGCAATACCAAACAAAAAAATTAAAGGCATTGCATGAAGTAGTAAAAGATTTGAGTTATTTCCAGCTGAGACTTGTCCTCGCGAAAGGGGAAGTATAAATGGAACTAGAGCAAACATTAGCTAAGCACTTTGGCTATACAACATTCCGACCAGGTCAAAAGGAAGTAATTGAAGCAATTCTTGATGGAAAAGATGTAATTGCGTTATTGCCAACTGGCATGGGTAAATCACTGTGCTATCAATTGCCAGCATATATATTGCAAAAGCCAGTGTTAATCGTGTCACCTTTATTGTCTTTAATGCAGGACCAGGTAGAGCAACTTAAACGCTTTGGTGAAAAAAGAGTAGTAGCATTAAATTCTTTTTTAGCAGCAGATGAAAAACGATATGCACTCCATTTTTTAGAACAATATCGCTTTATTTTTACGTCACCAGAAATGCTTTTGCAACAACAGGTGCAGGAAAAACTCGCGAAAATGTCATTAAGTCTCATTGTAGTTGATGAAGCGCATTGTATATCGCAGTGGGGATTTGATTTTCGTCCAGATTATTTGCGAATTGGTGACTGGTTTTCGCGAAGCAATCGCCCGCCAGTGTTAGCTTTGTCAGCGACTGCGACGCAAAAAGTAGTAAAGGATATTCATACGACACTTTCGCTGAACGCCCCGTTTGAATTTATGTATAACGTCGATCGTCCTAATATTCATCTTGGGCGTGTTGGATTTGAGGATAGGGCTGATAAGGCACAATGGATTTTAGAACATGTCAAAAAAACAGCTGGACCAGGTATTTTGTATATGTCATCACGTAAGCGTGCAGAGCAATATTGTGAAACATTCATGCAAGCAGGTATTCGGGCAGCAGCTTATCATGCGGGTTATAGTGCAGAGGATCGTCAATTTATTCAGCAGCAATTTATTGATGGAGAGCTAGATTGGATTGTGGCGACAAATGCTTTTGGTATGGGCATCAATAAGGCAAATATTCGACAGGTGATCCATGAAACAATGCCCGCCAATGTCGCTAATTATATGCAAGAAATAGGACGCGCAGGTCGTGATGGAAAACCAGCTCTTGCAATTTTACTTTATAGTGATGGTGACGAAGAGCTTGCGAAATTTGTTGTAACAGGCGATTTGCCGTCAGCAAGTCATGTCGACCGTTATCAAGAGCTTGTAATACAGCATATCGAGCCATCGCAAATGTTGAAAAATGGTGAGTTGAGTGAAACGGCCTTTCGTGTGCTAGATTACTGGTATCATCAGGAATCTGTTCAGGAAGTGAAAGCGCGACTTAATTATTTTGCACTTGAAAAATATCAGGCGGTTGATGAAATGTTAAAAATTACTCAGACAAAAGGCTGTATTCGCGAGCAGCTTGTCGGGTATTTTGGGCAAAAATTGCAGAAAAAACCTGAAAACTGTTGTGAAAATTGTGGAATCCATTATGATGAAATCAATATAGTACGCGTTAAGGAAGAGAAAAAAGTAGAAATGATTGCATGGGAAAGTCGATTAAAACAGCTTTTATTAAGCGATTAGACTATAATTGACGGTCATTTACTTTTTTCGCAAAATTCGTCATAATAGAATGATAGAAGAATGCGTAGCAAGGTTGGAGGAAAGTCGAATGAGTAAAGAAGACTATCGTGATAAAATCGAAGAACATCGTCAGTCATTTGAAGAAGAACAACAAGAACAGCAAAATCTATCTAGAGTTTCAAGAATGAATAAAAATGGAAGCAATAACAAAAAGCCGAAAAATACAAAACGTAAATCACCGTTAATGACGATACTTTTTGTTACATTTATTTTAATTCCATTAACTATATTAATTTATTTCGTGCAATTCTATGATCCTGGTAAAACGATTGAAGAAGCCGAAAAGGATACGCTAGATTCTGTTGTAGAAATTGATAAGACTGGTAGTAAAGCGGAAGCATCCACATCATCTGATAAAGACAAAGATGCTAAAGCAAACGATCAAGCCAAAGAACAGGCACAAAAAGACGCTGAAAAGTTAGCTGAACAACAAAAGGCTGCTGAAGAAGCGAAAAAAGCTGAAGAGGCGAAAAAAGCCGAGGAAGCTAAATTGGCACAACAACAGGCTGAGGCAGCAAAAAAAGCAGAAGAAGCTAAAAAAGCTGAGCAAGCACGTAAAGCAGAACAAGAAAAGCAAAATGCTGCAAAAGCGAAAACACATACAGTTAAAGCAAATGAAAACCTATATCGTATTGCATTAAATTACTACGGTGATGGTAGTGAAGCTACATTAGCGAAAATCCGAGCGGCGAACGGTATGCCTAATGACACTGTATTTGTTGGGCAAGTCATTAAACTACCATAAGAAAAATGGTGTCATTCTTTGGCAATGTTGTTTTTCTAGTATAAAATAAAGGACAAACGTCAACACCAATGAATGGTTGAGGCAAACGTCTGATTAGCAGAAAGGCGATTCTACAGCATAATGAATCGCCTTTTTGCTGTCATAAGGAGAAGTGAGGGAATGATATATATTGGACTATTTCTTTTAATAGTTATCGCCTTCCTACTCTATATGTGGAAGGTCGCGCACGAAAATAATGTGTTGCATCATCAATTATCACTCAAAGGTGAACAAGAAAAGATTCGACTATTTTTTATTTCAGATACGCATTTACGAAAAATTAATCGTCCAATGATAGAACGATTAAAAGGTACATTTGATGCGGTAATAATCGGTGGAGATTTTGCAGATGGGCGCACACCTATTCAACGTATCCATGACAATCTCGATTTATTGACACCGTTAGGACCTACTTATTTTATCTGGGGGAATAATGATAGAGAAGTAGGCGAGGAGCAATTTCGGGCTATTTTACAACAACACAGGGTCGAAATTATTGCCAATGATGCTGTCTTATTACCTAAAAAGAATCGCTTATGGCTAAGTGCTATTGAAGATACTTCTACGATGAAATATAGTTTTGATGCTGCCTTTGAAAAAGTTGGCGAGGATGATTTAGTCGTTTTTATTTCACATAATCCTGGTGTCTTTGCCAGAGTGCGTGCGAAATTTCGAGCGGACTTAATGATCGGTGGACATTTGCACGGTGGTCAAATAAGAGTTGGACCGTATGGTGTTCATCCGCTTGGTTCTTATCGGGAACGTGACGGTGTGATGACACTTGTGAGTAATGGCTATGGCACTACACTATTGCCATTCCGTTTAGGAGCGAAACCTGAATGCCATATAATTGACATTGAAATTTCGGGTAAATAAACAACCAATAATGCGTAGAAGGCGTATAATGGAGACGAGAGTTATTTTTTAAAATGTAGATGCCCAATAGAGAGCATGTAATCTGCATGAAAGCGAAGCATCTGTGTTTAATACGCTGATGCCTATTTGATAGGAGTGTCAAACAATGCAACAAGTTGATGCAATAATTGTTGGAGGAGGCCCTTGTGGTTTAGCGGCAGCAATATCTTTACAAAAAATTGGTTTACGACCGATTGTTATTGAAAAAGGAAATATTGTAAATGCCATTTACAATTATCCAACACATCAAACTTTCTTTAGTACGAGTGAACGTTTAGCCATTGGTGACGTACCGTTCATTATTGAGGGGCGCAAGCCAAAGCGAAATCAAGCACTTGTTTATTATCGTGAGGTAGTGCGCTTGAAAAATATTCAAGTTAACCGTTTTGAAAAAGTCGGAAGTGTTGTGAAAAATGGAGAGATTTTTACGGTAACGACGGATAAGGATGTATATGAAACTCCATATGTTGTAGTAGCAACAGGTTACTACGACCATCCTAATTATATGGATATTCCTGGCGAGGAATTACCAAAGGTTTACCATTACTTTAAAGAAGGACATGAATTTTTTGATACGGATGTCCTTGTAATCGGTGGGAAAAATTCAGCTGTAGATGCAGCATTAGAATTGAACAAGGCTGGAGCCCGTGTCACAGTTGTGTATCGTGGCAGTGAATATTCTCCGAGCGTGAAGCCGTGGGTTTTACCTGAATTTGACGGGGTTGTACGTGGTGGGGAAGTCACAATGCACTTTAATACAAATGTAGTAGAAATTCGTGAGCATGAGGTTGTAGTAAATATTGACGGTCGTGAAGAAGTATTAAAAAATGACTTTGTTTTTGCTATGACTGGCTATCACCCAGATCATTCATTTATTCGAGCGATGGGTGTTACGATTGATGAGGAAACAGGTCGACCATTTTGTCAACCTGACACAATGGAAACAAATGTAGCAGGGCTATTTATTGCGGGGGTCATCGCAGCAGGCAATAATGCCAATGAAATTTTTATTGAAAATGGACGCTTCCATGGTGATTGTATCGCACAAACAATTGCAGAAAGAAGATAATATAAGAAGCTGTATAGGCGTGACTGCTTATACAGCTTCTTTTAGAATAGAGGCTATAAAAGGTGGGGGAAAATGACTTGGTTATATTGGATAATTAGCTATTTTATTGGAAACTTTTTGACTGCTTTTTTCGTTGGAAAAGTATATGGTGTCAATTTGCAGGAGGAACGCAGTAAAAACCTAGGTGCACGAAATGCAGGGAGTGTAATAGGTAAGGCTGCATTTATGTGGACATTTTTGGGGGATTCATTAAAAGGTGTTCTCGTTGTGTTACTAGGAAGTATTTGGAATCTGGAACAGTGGGCAATTATTGTAGGAGGCTGTCTCGTTATACTCGGTCATATGTATCCCATTTGGCTGAAATTTAATGGGGGCAAGGGCGTGGCAACATTTATCGGAGTTGGCCTTGCCTTATCACCGACTATATTTTCCTTTATGATTGTCGGCACAGCAATTGTGTTTAGTATCACAAGAAGCCTTACACTTGGCATGCTAGGTGGCTTCGTGTTTTACATTGGAGCAATTGTACTAACAGGTCAATTACCGCTATACATACCGATGCTAGTTGCAATTATTTGTATGTTGATTAAGCATACATCCAATATTAAGGAGTCTTTAAGAAGAGGGAAGTGATTTTATGTACTGGTGTAAAGTCGCACAGACAGAAAAGGAATTCGATGCGATCGCGCAGTTGAATTATGAAACCTTTGTTGAAGAAATTCCACAGCATGAACCAAATACGATGAAAAGAAAAGTAGACCGTTTCCATCAAGAAAATACGTATTTAGTTGTTTATAAAGGAACTGAGCTTATTGGCATGTTAGCCTTTCGAGATCAACGACCGTTTTCAATTGATGAAAAAATTGGTGAAGTGGAGCAGTATTTACCAAAGGAAATTTGTACAAAGCTTTGTGAAATTCGCTTACTTGCAGTGAAAAAGCAATATCGTACAGGACGTGTATTATTAAGATTGACACAGGCGTTGAATGCTTTTGCTTATGAAAAAGGCTACTCAGCGGCTGTCATTTCGGGTACTACGCGTGAGGAAAAATTGTATAAGCAAATGGGCTTTAACCAATTCGCACCAGCAGTAGGTACAGCTGAAGCTATGTTTTTACCAATGGTATTAACGAGGCAACAATTTGAACACTCCTTACAACAAAAACTTGCACAAGAAAGTTATACATTTTACCCAGGGCCTGTTAAACAGCAAGGAGCTATTTTGTATTCTGAGATGTCACACCGATCTCAAGCTTTTCAATCACTATATGAACGTATGCGCAGCAAGCTTCTCGAATTATCAAATGCCACCCATATCGCTACATTAGTAGGAACAGGGACATTAGCGAATGAAGTGATGCTCGGACAACTCAAAGCACAAAAAGTGGGGCATGGACTTATTTTAACGAATGGGGAATTTGGAGAACGTCTTCACAAGCATGCTGAGCGCTGGTCATTAGATTTTGACGTCGTTTCGCAAGCGTGGGGAAGCGCATTTGATTTACAGTCATTGGAAGCTTTATTACAAACGGGTTCCTATCAATGGCTACTAATGGTGCACGGGGAAACTTCAACAGGTACATGTAATGAATTAGAAGGCATTTTACAATTGGTTAAGCGCTATAATTTAAAGCTTTGCGTAGATTGTATTAGCTCATTTGGGGCAATGCCATTTTCATTAGCTGAATGCTACTTAGCTACAGCGGTGAGTGGTAAAGCGATTGGGGCACTTAGTGGCTTGTCATTTGTATTTTCACAACAACTTGTGGAGCCTTCCTCTACTATACCTGCTTACTTGGACTTAGCTAATTATCAGCAAGGTATGATTCCCTCTACGTTACCAGCCGTGCTTATTGGCAATGTAGTAAATGCTTTACAAGCATATCCAGCTCGCTATAGTCAGCTACAACAGCACTATGAAGCGCTGCTGCAGCTACCATTTATGGACTATCGCTTAGCAACTACAGCGTATCCAATGATTTTGACAATACAATGCCCAAAGGAACTCACTAATTTATCGACCGATTTAAAATTAAATGGATTATATGTCCATGGAGATAGTGAATATTTACGCAACCGAAATTTTATACAGTTGTCAGTAATCCAACCTGATTTTGAGTTAGCACTAGGTCGCTTACGTAATCTGTTAACTTATTATGAGCAAACAGTAGATGTATAAGTGCTTTATCGGAGAGCTGCCGTGTTATATGAGCGGTTTCTCTCGTGTTAATGGCGACTTAGCTTGCTTTATTGGCGCTATGACATGATTTAGTGGCGATTCACCTAGTTTTAGTGGCGGTTAACGAGAAATGCATAGGACTTACTGGAAAAATTCCTTTAAGTCCAATGGATTTCCTTCTTTATTTAAACCGATTAGCAATTTTAATCGTGCTTTTTGTCCGTTAATGCCTGTCGCAAAAATTGTGCCTAAATCTTCTAGCATTTTACCACCACCAACGTAACCATATACGCCTTCAGCAATGCCATTGAAGCAACGGGATACAAGCACAACAGGGATGCCGCGTTCCAATAAACTTTCAATGCCCTTTACAACGGTTGGTGGAACATTTCCTTGTCCAAGTCCTTCAAGTACAACCCCGTCATATTGACAGGCAAGGACAACGTCGAGTAAATCTACATCCATCCCTGCATACACTTTCAGCATGGCTACTCGTTTCCCTAAGCCCTGTATGTCTACATATTGACGGCGAATCGGGGCATGATGAAACAAAATGCGCGATTTTGTAATCAGTCCGATTGGACCGTATTGTGGCGATTGAAACGTATTGACAGAACTAGTGCTCGTTTTTGTAGTATTGACTGCTAGATGGACTTCATCGTTCATTACTACGAGCACTCCTTTGTCACGTGCTTCGTCATCTACAGCTACGCGAACTGCTTCAACTAAATTGTAAATGCCATCTGCACCTAACTCATTGGAGGAACGCATCGCACCTGTCAAGACAATGGGAATGGATAAATTGGTTGTTAGCTCTAAGAAATAAGCTGTTTCTTCTAATGTATCCGTACCGTGTGTAATAACGACACCATCAAATTGTTCAGTTGAAGTTTTTTCCATAATTAAATTACGTAAACTAAGCATTTCTTTTGGTGTTATATGTGGTGAAGGAAGATTAAATGCCTCCACTTCCTTAATAGAAGCAAGTGTATCTAGTTTTTTGCTTTCTTTTATTAGTGGATTTTCCTTGTTTGGCATGACCGCACCCTCTTCACTCATTGCCATGGAAATCGTTCCGCCAGTATGAATTAATAAAATTGTTTTTCTCATAAAAAATAAATCTCCTTTTAAAAAAAATTTGTCATTACATGGTATAATGATATCAGTCTACTGTTGAAAGGAGCCGGCAACATGATCATTCTTTTATCAGCTGCCATTGCTCCAGGTCTAGCGCTTTTTAGTTACTTCTATTTGCGCAATCAAATGGCAACGGAGCCACGAAAAACTTTACTTCAAACGTTTTTGTATGGTGCTTTTTTAACATTCCCTATCTTGTTTTTACAGTATGTATTAACAGAAGAAGGGGTTTTTCAATATCTTTATTTACAAGATGTCCTATTTTCAAGTGTCATTGAAGAGTTTTTTAAATGGTTTGTTCTGTTAATAGCTATCTACAATCATGTAGAATTTGATGATCCTTATGATGGCATATTGTACGGTGCAAGTATATCTCTTGGATTTGCTACGATTGAAAATGTATTGTATTTATTTTCTTTCGGTTTGAATACAGCATTCATGCGAGCGTTGTTACCCGTATCGAGTCACGCTCTATTTGGAGTAGTAATGGGCTATTATTATGGTCGTGCTAAGTTTTCAAAGCATGCAAAGACGAAAGAAATGATTGCGATGGCCATTTGCGCACCCGTAGTATTACACATTTTATACAATACAATATTATCATTTAAAGGACATTGGGTATATTTAATGATACCGTTTATGCTATTTTTATGGTGGTTTGGTTTACGTAAAGTAAAGCTTGCGCATTATCATCTTATCCAACATTTGCATATGCATAAAAAAATATAAAAGCGTAGAAATCTAAAACTGATTTCTACGTTTTTTCTATTTTATAAATGTATAAAAAGTGCTGTTTGTTTCAAGCTATAAAAAAAGGAGTGATGATTGTGCGTTTAATAAGTATACTTTTTGCTTTCCTACTTGCGATTAGTATAGTCTCAATACCACAAAACAACGCAACAGCGTTTAGCGATCAACAAATTACCCGTGGTGCATATGGAGATGACGTCATTGAGTTACAGGCTAGACTACAATACTTAGGATTTTATAAAAGTAAAATTGATGGGAAATTTGGCTACAACACTTACTGGGCATTACGAAATTTCCAAGAGAAATATGGAATACCAGTAGATGGAATAGCAGGCACAAAGACGAAGAAAGCGTTAGCAGGATATTCAGATTATGATGAAAACTGGGTGAAAGCGCAATTAAAAGCTGGCAATCAGTTTACCTATTATGGTGGCGTTCCACTTGATCAGCAGGTGAAAAGTACTGGTAATACAGGTAATACTGGTGGGAATTCTGGTGGTGGCGGTACAGCAAATAATGAAAGCACTGGTAGTAGTAATAATAATGGGACCGATACACAAATTCCACCAAAGTATACGGAACGTGATTTACAGCTAATCGCCAATGCAGTTTACGGAGAAGCTAGGGGAGAACCATATGAAGGCCAAGTAGCCGTAGCAGCTGTTATTTTAAATAGATTAGAAAGCCCTGATTTTCCTAATACGATTTCAGGTATTATTTTCCAACCTTTGGCGTTTACAGCAGTAGCGGATGGACAAATTTGGCTAGAGCCGAACCAGCGTGCAAAAGAAGCAGTTATCGATGCAATGAATGGTTGGGATCCATCAGAGAATGCATTGTATTACTTTAACCCTAAAACAGCAACAAGTAAGTGGATTTGGTCTCGTCCTCAAATAAAACAAATAGGTGAGCATATTTTCTGTTCATAAGAAAGGAGGAAAATAGATGAGAACAATGCTCGTTATTTTAACGATAGCAGTTATAGGTTTAGGAGCATACAGTATTGATTTACATGGAGATAAAGAAAGTTTACAACGTACAGTGCATGCGCAGTATACAGAAAAACTAACGGATGCCTCAGAGAAATTATCGTATTTACAAAGAGCCGTTTCGCAGTCTCTGTTATTTAAGGATGAACAGGCAATACACAGTGAGCTCGATTCTATTTGGCGACTAAGCTCTGAAGTGCGTTCATCTATTTCAAATATTCCAATTGGGCAAGAGCTTTCTAATCAGTGGCTAGGTTATTTAGGAAGACTTGGTGATGAAGCGAAAAAAACTGCGAAGTCCGGAGATTATGAAGCTTGGCGCGAAAAGATGCCGCAAATTTCTACGAATTTACAAGCATTATCTGACGAATGGACAACAGCAACTGTTGATTATTATAAGCAAGATGGAAATATGGATGTTTGGATGCGTCAAGTAGACAATAAAAATCCTAATACAGGATTTGATAATATTAAGAAGACATTAAAAGATTATGGCGAAAGTGATTTCCCGCTTACATTGAGTGAATCAGACTGGCAGAAAAAATTAGACTTAAAAGCATTACAAGATTCAGTCATTACGGAAAAAGAAGCTTTAGAAAAAGTAAAATATTTATTCCCAATTATTAAAGATGCTACGTTTACTGTCACAAAAAGCAGTGATACAGCACCATATCCGTTTTACCACATACAGTTCCACCAAGGTATTCGCTTAGGCTATGTTGACTTAACTGAAAAGGGAGGACATTTACTATCTTATTTAGTTGAACGTCCTGTTGATGAAGCCAAGCTGTCACAAGAGGAAATTATTAAAAAAGCGGAAGAACATTTAAAGAGACTTGAGATGAAAGATGTTGCATTTGTTGAGTCACGTGAAAACCATTTAGCTTGGCATGTTACTTTTGCACGCGTTAATCCTGGTGACAATGCATTAATTTATGCAGACGGCGTTCAGTTAAAAATTGCAAAAGATAATGGTGAGTTACTTGGTGCAAATGCCATGGAATATATACAAGAAGAAGCGATAAAACCACAAAAAGCCATTCCAATTGATTGGAAAACTTTCTTTGATGACAATGTACGTGTAGAGGAAGTAAGAAATATTTATACGGATAACGGACAATTCGAGCAACGACTTTGCTATGAAGTGATTGCAGTTCGAGACGAACAAGCGCAAGAAACATTCCGAATTGTAGTGGATGCGGAAAATCACAATGTGTTAAAAGTAGAATATTTAACTTAAGTATAGAAAAAGCTCCCAGTTCATATAGCCAAAATTTACATCCCATGCAATAATAGGGGTATATATATTGTTCGGGGAGATGCTCATGGAAATAAAAATTGGTACACTACTACAACTTGAACCTACTTATACAGAACGTATTGAAAAATTCCGCTGTAAAGTGGTTGAACAAAGAGACAATATAATTTATATTGACTATCCAACAAATGTAATAACTAAAAAAACAGCTTTTTTAATAGATGGTTCTGAATTTAGGGCAACCTTTCGAACAGAAGATAAACAATCCTACGCCTTCAATACAGAAGTAATTGGGCGCAAAGCTGGCAATATACCGATGATTATGTTGCATTGCCCACAACAGGATGAGTTTATCAAAATTCAACGCCGAGAATACGTTCGAGTTGAGACGCCTGTCGATGTGGCAGTTCAATTTAAAGATTATAAATACCAGCTAGTAACAACGGATATAAGTGCAGGTGGACTCGCACTTATCTTAAAAGGTGATGTAGCCTTTAAAGATGACGATGACATTAAGTTAACGATTGTCTTGCCATTTGCTAATGGCGATGTAAATTACGTCGTTACAGATGCAACAGTTGTTCGAATATTTGAAAAAGATGACAAGACAATTGCTACCATTCAATTAACCGATACGGATGATATTGATCAACAACATATCGTACGTTTTTGCTTTGAACGACAGCTGTTAAATCGCCGTAAAGAAATAAATCCATTCGATGATTAAATTCACAGTAGCCCTCTTGCTTGTAGAGGGCTTTTTTTTATTAGTATGTTACAATATGGTGTGAAGAAAGTAGGGAAGCATAATGAACAAAAACATTCAAATTGCGATTGATGGTCCTGCAGGTGCTGGCAAAAGTACAATCGCAAAAATCGTTGCAGAATCACTAGGATTCACGTATATCGATACGGGAGCAATGTATCGAGCAGTTACGTATAAAGCAATGCAACAAAACATACATTTAGATGATGAAGCAAAATTAGCAGAAATGTTAGCAGCTAGCTCAATTGAATTAAAGCCTTCTCCTCAAGGTCAACTTGTTTTTTTAGATGGCGAAAACGTATCTGATGCAATTCGCTCCAATGAAGTAACCTCTTCTGTTTCGCAAGTAGCAGCACATGCCAAAGTGCGTGAATTGTTAGTAGCACAGCAGCAAAAACTTGCCGCAAATGGTGGTGTTGTCATGGATGGACGTGATATTGCTACACATGTGTTAAAAAATGCAGAACTTAAAATCTTTATGTCTGCTACTGTAGAAGAACGTGCAAGACGCCGCTATATTGACAATGAAAAACGAGGGATAGCGTCTTCAATAGAAAAGCTCCAAGAAGATATTGCTTTACGCGATAAAATGGATAGTGAGCGTGAAGCTTCACCATTGATACAAGCAGCGGATGCTATTTATTTAGACACAACGGAGCTATCAATTGATGCCGCAGCGCAAGCCATTTTAAAATTAGCACAAGAAAAAATGGTATAAATCCTAAAATTTCAGACATTTTTTGAATTTAAAGGATTTATTTTTGTTTTTGTCTTCAATATCGAATAAAATAGTAAGGGAAGATGCGAAGGAGGGTTACATATGTCTGAAGAAATGAACTATGCAGAACAAACGTTTAACGAAGGTGATATCGTCAAAGGTATTGCAGAGCAGGTTGATGAAAAAGCGGTAACTGTTTCAATTCCGGGTGCACCGTTTGACGGTATTGTACCAATAAGTGAATTATCGAGCTTACACATTGAAAAAGCGTCTGACGCTATCTCCGTTGGGGATGAGTTAGAATTGATGATTACAAAGGTTGAAGAAGAAAACTATGTATTATCAAAACGTAAAGTAGATGCCTTAAAAGCATGGGATACACTAGAACAACAATTTGCTGCTGGAGAAGTTTTCGAAGCGGAAGTAAAGGATATTGTTAAAGGTGGTCTTGTTGTAGATTTAGGAGTACGTGGGTTCGTTCCAGCATCCCTAGTAGAAGATTATTTTGTCGATGATTTTGAAGATTATAAAGGGAAAGTATTAAGCTTTAAAATTGTCGAGCTTGATAAAGAAAAAAATCGCTTAATTCTATCACATCGAGCAGTAGTAGAATCTGAGAAAGCCTCTCAGAAGAAAAATGTTATTAATCAAATCAAAGCTGGCGATGTATTAGATGGTAAAGTACAGCGTATAGCATCATTTGGTGCATTTATTGATCTTGGTGGTATCGATGGACTTGTCCATATTTCACAAGTATCACATGAGCATGTGAGTGATGTCAGTGAGGTATTAACAGAAGGACAAGAAGTAAAAGTTAAGGTTCTTTCAGTAGACCCAGAGAATGAGCGTATTTCGTTATCGATTAAGGAAACAGTTCCTGGACCTTGGTCGAATATTGAAGAGCGTGCTGCGAAAGGCACTGTGCTTGTAGGTAAAGTAAAACGCCTGACGTCATTTGGTGCTTTTGTAGAAGTGTTCCCTGGAGTGGAAGGTTTAGTGCATATTTCACAAATTGCGCATAAGCATATTAATACACCTCATGAAGCGTTGAAAGAAGCGCAAGAGGTACAAGTGAAGGTGCTAGATGTCAACGTTGACGAAGGGCGCCTTGCATTAAGTATTAAAGATTTATTGGAAAATCCAGAGGCGGAAGAAGTAATCGATTATGAATTACCAGAAGAAAACACAGGCTTCTCTCTCGGTGATGTAATTGGCGACCAACTGAAAAACTTTAAATAATAACAAACAGCGAGGATATATTTGTATCCTCGCTTTATTTTGTCTAAAATTTTTGCATTTAGTTACAATTGATTTCTGCTGCAGGCGGCGCTTTTAGCTCAGCCTAACGTAAGCCACAACAGGATAACTAGTTGGAGCGAACCCTGCTAAAAAGGAAATGCTTGGAACGAAAAATAGCGGTTATGTAAAAGAGAAAGCTAAAAAGTACTCTCCTTGATGGATATGTTATGATATAATGGCATTTTTCGTGTATAATAGCGAAAGACAAGAAGTTGGAAGGATGAAGTACAGATGACGAAACCAGTAGTAGCCATCGTAGGTCGTCCGAACGTAGGTAAGTCGACGATTTTTAATCGTATCGTTGGAGAACGTGTCTCGATTGTGGAAGATATTCCGGGAGTAACACGTGACCGTATTTATAGTTCGGCAGAGTGGTTAACACATGATTTTAATATTATTGATACAGGTGGTATCGAAATTGGAGACGAGCCGTTTTTAGAACAAATTCGTCAACAAGCTGAAATCGCTATTGAAGAAGCAGATGTTATTATTTTTATGACGAATGGTCGTGAAGGCGTAACAGCAGCAGATGAGCAAGTTGCAAAAATTTTATACAAAACAAAAAAGCCGGTCGTTTTAGCAGTAAATAAAATTGATAATCCAGATATGCGTGAAATGATTTATGATTTCTATGCACTTGGATTTGGTGAACCTTGGCCAATTTCAGGCTCCCACGGATTAGGCTTAGGAGATTTATTAGACGAGTGTGCAAAGCACTTCCCACAAGAAGATGAAAATCAATACGGAGATGACGTTATTAAATTCTCTTTAATTGGTCGTCCAAATGTCGGGAAATCATCATTAGTGAATGCGTTCCTAGGTCAAGATCGTGTCATTGTAAGTAACATTGCGGGTACAACGCGAGATGCTATTGATACGCCTTACGAATACGATGGGCATGAATATGTAATTATTGATACTGCCGGTATGCGTAAAAAAGGAAAAGTGTACGAAACGACAGAGAAATATTCTGTTTTACGTGCGCTACGTGCTATTGAGCGTTCTGACGTTGTTTTAGTTGTTCTTAATGCTGAAGAAGGCATTCAAGAACAGGATAAAAAAATTGCAGGCTATGCACATGAGGCTGGAAAAGCTATTATCATTGTCGTTAATAAATGGGATACCATTGAAAAAGACGATAAAACAATGAATGTATTTACACAGCAAATCCGTGAACACTTTTTATTCTTAGACTATGCACCGATTATTTTCGTGTCAGCAAATACAAAACAACGAGTGCATCAAATTTTACCGATTGTACAGCGTGTAAGTGAAAATCACGCGATGCGTATCCAATCATCTATTCTAAATGAAGTGATTGAAGATTCGGTTGCACGTAATCCAGCGCCAACTGATAAAGGTCGTCGCTTACGTATCTACTATGCAACACAAGTGGCGATTCAACCACCAACATTTGTGGTATTTGTAAATGAAACGGAATTAATGCACTTCTCTTATGAGCGATTTTTAGAAAATAGAATTCGTGAAACATTTGATTTTGAAGGGACGCCAATTCGTTTAATTACACGTGCGCGTGCATAATCTAAAATATAACTTATTCAGTACGCCAACCCGACAATTGTTGTTGGGTGGCGTCTTTTTTCAAAGGACTAGGCTAAATCACAATTTGGTTAAAATTTGTTTGATAACATGCATTTTGCCCGTGAAGATTTACCTAAAGGAAATAGAAGGGGGAATTTGAATGGAACGAGTTTGTGTACTAGGAGCAGGCTCATGGGGATCAGCACTTGCAATGGTACTTGCGGAAAATGGACATGATACCCTTGTGTGGACACATAGAGCCGATCAGGCAGAAGAAATTAATACACAGCATACGAATAAAAAGTATTTACCAGAAACGGTACTACCAGAGAATTTACATGCTACAAATGATATTGCAGAGGCAGTAGCACATTCTAATACAATCGTTGTAGCTGTACCAACTAAGGCTATACGAGAAACTTGTGAAAAGATGATTGCTACATTAGACAGAAAAGTATTATTTGTCCATGTTTCAAAGGGAATTGAGCCAGATTCATTAAAACGTATATCTGAAATTTTGGCCGAAAGTTTGCCTTCTGAATTTGTAGAAGACATTGTAGTGCTCTCAGGGCCAAGTCATGCTGAGGAAGTAGTATTACATTCCCCAACTACGATTACAGCAGCCTGTGCCAATATAGAGGCGGCTGAGAAGGTACAGGACTTGTTTATGAACCAGTTTTTCCGCGTATATACGAATGAGGATGTTATAGGCGTGGAAATGGGCGGTGCATTAAAAAACGTTATAGCGTTAGCTGCAGGCATAACAGATGGCTTAAATTATGGTGATAATGCGAAGGCTGCACTTATTACACGTGGACTTGCTGAAATTACTCGTCTAGGTGTTAAAATGGGCGGAAATCCATTTACATTTGCAGGGCTGACAGGCATGGGAGATTTAATCGTAACGTGTACAAGCGTGCATTCTCGAAATTGGCGAGCAGGAAATATGTTAGGTAAAGGTATGAAGCTGCCAGAAGTACTCGATCAAATGGGGATGGTAGTAGAAGGCGTACGGACAACAAAAGCAGCCTATCAACTGGCCGAAAAATATGATGTTGCCATGCCAATTTCGACGGAACTTTATGGCGTATTGTTTAACGATGTAGAGCCGAAAGTGGCCGTCGATGCATTAATGATGCGAGTGAAAAAGCGTGAGATCGATGAACTGATGAACTAAATCATAATGGTTTGAACTAGTAAGCAATATATAACTTGTCATGAAATGGACACAAAAGAGGCATCTCAGAAGGATCTGAGGTGTCTCTTTTTTGAACAAATTGTAAAGTAATAGGTGGTAATAATACTTTTTTTGCCTTAAAAGTTATTTTTATAACGATACATTTCTCCACCTATAGTAAAAATATGATATGATTTCCACGGAGAGTTTTATGTTGTAGCGGTCACCTTAATTTATATGAGCTTGAAGGATTATTTTTTTCGTATATCAAAAAAATAACATGTTAAGCACCTTATAGCACTCCTTTTTTACTTTTGGGAAAGCGCCTTCTTTTTTAAGGATGCCCATAGTATAATAAACGTTGATTGTCTCGTGTCATTGAAGAAAGGTGGTAGACTTAAATGGGTCCGTTAGCACATATGCCAGCACTGGATATCATGTGGGTATCTTTTTATTGTATCGGCTTTATGATTATTTCAGTTGGTTTAATTTATCTAGGTCGCAATAAAATTTCAAATGGTTTATTACGTACAATCGTAAATTTATTAGCATACATACTGTTTGGACTTGGAACATTTTTAATGGTACTTATAATTGCCACATGGCCAGCTTAAAAAGGGGGAAAAACGTGAATGAAAAAACTAAATGCTTTTCTTTTGACAGTGGCAATAGCCGTTTTGCTAGGTGGTTGCGCATATCCTGAGGAGGAAAAGGCCGCAAACCAAGTGCCAGATGTCGATCAATTAGCATCTGTCCAACGTGCTGTCAATGAATATCGTGAAGCTACAGGGGGCCTAGTACCGATTAAAAACAGTGAATTGGATACGGATATCTATATAAAATATTTAATCGATTTTGAAAAACTTATGCCAAAATATATTACGCAAATTCCAGGAAATGCATATGAAAAAGGCGGTATTTATCAATATATTATTTGGGATCCAGAAAACAGCGCTGAAGTAAAATTAGTAGATTTAAACTCTGCGGAGCGTATGCGAGAGATTAATATTCGCAAATTGGGCACACAGTATATTCCGACAAAGGGTGCAATTGCTGATAATGTCTACCAAATTAACTTTGAAAAATTAGGCTACAAATCAGAAGTAACAGTCAAAAGTCCGTATTCGGGTGCAGAATTACCGATATTTATGACAGGCGATGGCGAAATGCATGTGGATTATTCAATCGATTTAGGTCAGCTATTAAAAGAGGACAAGCCAGATGTAAAGCCAGGCGAGGATATTCGTCAATTACTTGTCGATAAATATCCAGTTGTTCCAGCCTATTCAGTGCCATACACTGTAGATGAAAAAGGCGAGCCAACTTATATGATGGATGCCTATAAAGCGGATGCAAAAAAGGCGAAGGAAGAAGCGGAAGCAGCTCAAGAGAGCGAAAGTAAAGCTACCGAATCGAAATAAAGTTTTAATTACCTCAATCGTTAGAGAATATCTAATTGATTGAGGCTTTTTTTATGCTAAAATAGCTGTCGAAATTAGTGTCCGAAATTAGTGCCAGGCACTCAAACAATTCAGAATAATTGCATGACATCGCGGAAATATCACACTGGTTCGCGGAATTACTACCTGATTCCGCGGAAAAACTACCTTGCTCCGCGGAAAAACTACCTTGCTCCGCGGAATCAATTTTTCAACGGAAATATAAATTCTATTCATATTGCTACTAAGGAGCTTTTCATATTTATCTTCGTGGATGCATATAGTGAAAAAGCGTAGATAAAGGAGGCAGAAACCTTGAGTGAAGCAGTATTTAAAGAAATTGCAGAGCGCACAAATGGCGATGTTTATATTGGTGTTGTAGGTCCAGTTCGTGTAGGTAAATCAACATTTGTAAAAAAAGTAATGGAAGCTGTAGTGTTACCGAATATTGTGGATGATACAGAAAGAATGCGAGCACAGGACGAGCTGCCACAAAGCTCGCCAGGCCCAGTAATCATGACTGCTGAGCCGAAGTTTGTGCCTGCTCAAGCGACACGTATAGCGGTCGGCGAAGATGAAATGACATTCCAAATTCGTTTAGCTGATTGCGTAGGTTATGTCATTGATGGTACAAAGGGCTATGAGGATGAGAATGGTCCGAAATTTGTGCATACACCTTGGCATACAGAGCCAATTCCTTTCCAAGAAGCGGCGAAAATTGGCACGGATAAAGTGATTCGAGATCATGCTAATATCGGTATTGTTGTAACAACTGATGGAACTGTAAATGGTATTAGCCGTCGTGCCGCAGAAAAAGCGGAAGAAGAAATTGTTGCACAATTAAAGGAAATTGGAAAACCTTTTGTTATCGTGTTAAATTGTCAAATGCCAGCACGAGAAGAAACAGTACAGCTTCGAAATGAGCTGTTTGAACGTTATAACGTTCCAGTAATTGCGATTTCAATCGATCAAATGCGTGCTACTGATATTCAATATATTTTGCAAGAGGCGTTATTTGAGTTTCCAATTCGGACGATTGAGGTTGAGAAACCAGATTGGCTTGATGTACTAGATGCTACACATCCTCTAAACGTGGCATTAATTGATTCGATGGAAGAAGTACTGTCATCTGTCATGAAGATTCGAGACGTGCAACAAGCTTCTGATGCATTTAAAGAGATTGATTTTATTGATCAAAGTGAAGTGATTCATGTAGATTCGGGAATCGGTACAGCCGTCATTCGAGTGTCATTACAAGGAGAATTGTATAAGGCAGTTTGTAATGAATGGTTAGATGAACCAATTGAATCAAAGCGTGATTGGTTGCTATTTATTAAAGAGGCTGCTGAAGCAAAAGAAGCACAAAAACGCTTTAAAGATGCAATAACTGAAGCGGATAATAGTGGATATGGTGTGACTTTACCAATGATGCAAGAGTTCGAACCAACTGCTCCAGAACTTATTAAGCAAAATAATTTCTATGGAGTTCGTATGAAGGCAACAGCGCCATCCTATCATATTATTCGAGTTGATATGGAATCAGAATTTGCTCCACTTATTGGCTCTGAATTCCACAGTCAGCAACTTCTGAAAGATTTAAATCATGCTTATTTACATGATCGTGATGCACTTTGGCAAACACAACTTTTTGGTACACCATTGCATGAAGTGTTAAAAGAAGGAATTCGCTACAAAATGAGTGCAGTGCCTACTACAGCTAAAAAACGTATGCGTCAAACAATTGAGCGTATGGTTAATGAAGGCGACAGAGGATTGGTTACTTTTATTTTATAGAGATAAAATGGAAATTAGAGAGCAAAAAAATAGTGCAGGGCTATTCGTTTTTATGCGAAAAGTCCTGTTATTTTTATTTTTTGGGTGAAAAACGCATATTTTGGTTATAATCATGAATGAATACAGTTGCGTCGCGGTTTCCTATGTGTTACTCTTTTTACAGAATTGGTTCATGACCCTTTGAGAGGAGGTGAATGGTGTGAATAAAACAGAATTAGTAAACTCTGTTGCTGAAGCTGCAGGTCTTTCTAAAAAAGACGCTTCTAAAGCAGTTGAAGCTGTATTTGATACAATTCAAGATGCTCTTGCAAAGGGTGACAAAGTACAATTAATTGGTTTTGGTAACTTTGAAGTACGTGAACGTGCGGCTCGTAAAGGTCGTAACCCACAAACTGGTAAAGAAATCGAAATCGCTGCTAGCAAGGTACCTGCTTTCAAACCAGGTAAAGCGCTTAAAGATGCTGTAAAATAATACACGTCTAGTAGTTACATAGAGCAGTCTTCATGTAAACGAGCATGAAGGCTGCTCTTTTTAACTTATTTATTAAATATAATGAATGGCAGTAATTCTATAAAATACAAAATTTTAGTCACAAGATGACTTTGTTTTTTACTGTATACATAGCAAGAAGAACGAAAACTTTAAGAAGATATGTTGAATTTCTTTTAAATCAGGTAAGTCGTTTTGCGCTTAACTTTTGGATATGCTACGATGCATAGGGAAATGTGTAATGCTTTGATACGCAGGAGGGTTTTTACGAATGTCGAATGTTGATTTATTGAAAATAGAAGAAGCAGTAAAAATGATTTTAGAAGCTGTAGGCGAGGATGTTAATCGTGAAGGATTGCTTGATACGCCGAAACGTGTTGCTAAAATGTATGCTGAAATGTTTAGTGGCTTACATGAAGATGCAAAAGATTATTTTAAAACTGTTTTCCATGAGGATCATGAAGAATTAGTGCTTGTAAAGGATATCCCATTTTATTCAATGTGTGAGCATCATTTAGTGCCGTTTTATGGCAAAGCACATGTGGCTTACATACCAAACGATGGCATTGTAGCGGGACTAAGTAAATTAGGTCGCGCGGTTGAAACAATTGCACGTCGTCCACAATTACAAGAACGTATTACTTCATCAGTAGCGGATACGATTATGGAAATGCTGTCTCCAAAAGGTGTTTATGTTGTAATCGAGGCAGAGCATATGTGCATGACAATGCGTGGTCTGAAAAAACCAGGATCTAAAACCGTTACATCTGTGGCACGAGGCATTTATGAACAAGATGAGGTAAAACGTAGAGAAGTCTTGTCATTTATTCAAATGTCTTAAACTGCTTGTCTAATTATGTTATGATGGACTAAGAATTTGTCGGATTTAAGGAGTGTACAGACAATGGCGCAAGATTATATAGTAATTCAGGCAGAAGAAGATGGCGTACATGTAATAGGCTTAACACGTGGTACGGATACGAAATTCCATCATTCTGAAAAATTAGATGCAGGGGAAGTCATGATTGCTCAATTTACTGAGCACACATCTGCCATGAAAATTCGTGGCAAAGCGCAAATCCATACAGCACATGGTGTTATCCAAAGTGAAGGAAAAAAGTAACGTAGGTATTGTATTGTAGCTTTTATCGGTAAGGTCCATATACAGTGCCGATGATTGTTAGTTATATTGTGCACGGATGCATGACACATACGAGAACAATAAGTATGTGTTCTTGAAACTGGTTTTTACGGGCAAGTAGATTTCCTACCAATTTTTTCTGAGCATTTCTATGGTGGAATTCTACTGCCCGTTCATGTTGGTGAAAGTAAAAACTTTTTATTCCGAAACGATGCTTATGCTATAATGACTCAGTGAGCAAACGTTAAGTCATATAGATGATTAACGTATTTGAAAGTGAAATGGAGTAAGGTCTATGAATGCAACATACATTCAAAATTCAATTGCACAGTTAAAAACAGAGATTTTCATGGATGTTCGTCATAGAACTTTGCAAAAATACACAGGAGTCCCTGTGCTCGATGAAAATCAACTGTTTTACTTGTTAGTTCCCTTTTTGAATGGCGAAGAGTGGCAACAAGAGCAAAGGGAAGCTGCAATAACTGTTGGAATTGTATATGCAGCTCTAGCGGCACATGATCATATTAAAGAACTAGATGCCACTTCAAAAGAACAGCAGCTAACCGTTTTAGCTGGGGATTTTTATAGTGGACGATATTATGAAATTTTAGCAATGTCAGGAAATGTCGCATTGATTCGGAATTTGTCACAAGGAATCGTGACACGCTGCGAACATCAAATCAAAGTATATGAGGCAGAACAGCGTACATTTGAACAATGGTGTTCTTCAATAAGCAATATTGAATCAGGTTTAATTGCAAAGTTTTTTGAGCTTTATGCATTGCATCATTATATTCCATTAATGGAAAAGAGTTTATTATTGTTACGATTAGAAAGAGAATGGGCTATGTATCAGCGTGGACAAAAATCTTTAATGTGTAAAGCGCTTGAACAAAGTGCATTACAGGCAGGCACGACCTTCAATGGCGTCTTACAAGATAAAATTGCCCGCTTAAAAACAGAGCTGTTGCAGGTGATAGACCAAGCATCATTTTTACAAAGTGATGTGAAACAAGCTCTACAAGCACGTGTAGAGGCATCTATTGCTTCTACAAACGGATAAGAGAGGTTTTACTAAAATGGCTAAATCGAAAGAAGAGCACGTTCACGAAGTATTTGAAAGTATTTCGGAAAACTATGATAAATTGAATGGCGTTATTAGCTTCCAAATGCATGTTGGCTGGCGTAACGATACGATGAAGCGTATGGCTGTCAAGCCTGGATCGAAAGCGCTGGATGTTTGTTGTGGAACAGCTGACTGGACAATTGCGTTAGCTGAGGCAGTTGGAGAAAGTGGCGAAGTAAAGGGATTGGATTTCAGTAAAAACATGCTGAAAGTGGGCGAACAAAAAATAACGCCTTATCCGCAAATTGAGCTTATACAAGGGAATGCTATGGAATTGCCTTTCCCAGACGATACATTTGACTATGTGACGATTGGTTTTGGTCTACGTAATGTTCCTGATTATTTGCAAGTGTTAAAAGAAATGCATCGCGTCGTAAAACCTGGTGGCATGGTTGTATGTTTAGAAACGTCGCAATCAGAAATTCCTGGCTATCGACAACTATTCCGTTTTTATTTTAAATTTATCATGCCGATATTTGGTAAAATTTTTGCGAAAAGCTATAAAGAATATTCCTGGTTACAGGAATCGGCAAATAATTTCCCAGGTATGAAAAAGCTAGCGGCAATGTTTGAACAGGCAGGTTTAGAAAAAGTAACGTACAAAGCATACAGTGGCGGTGCTGCGGCAATGCATATGGGCTTTAAAAAGATACGTTAATGGGGGAAGGTTTTCAAGCGTGGAAAAGATGAAGTTAAAACTACTCTATTCCGATTTGAAGTCAGATATTGATATCATCGAACAAGAATTAGAAAAAGCGGTGAATTCGTCTTCGCATTTAATTAACGATGCTTCTCTCCATTTATTACAAGCTGGTGGCAAACGAATCCGACCAATTTTTGTGTTGCTTGGCGCAAAATTTGGCGATTATGATATCGAAAAGATGAAAAATGTGGCTGTGCCTTTAGAGCTCATTCACATGGCGTCGCTAGTGCATGATGATGTGATTGATGATTCCGATATGCGACGAGGACGTCCAACTGTCAAATCCCAATGGAATAACAGAGTAGCAATGTACACGGGCGATTTTATTTTTGCGCGTGCACTTGAATACATCACAAAAATCGAGGACCCACTTGTTCATCAAATTTTGGCACGAACAATGGTGGAAATTTGTAACGGTGAAGTTATTCAAATCGAAGACAAGTTTAGATTGGATCAGGGCTTAAAGGATTATTTCAGACGTATTAAACGTAAAACGGCATTACTTATTTCTTCTAGCTGTGAGATTGGTGCAGTCGCAGCAGGTGTAGATGCCAAAACTGTAAGCCATTTGAAACGCTTTGGTTACTTTGTGGGCATGAGCTTTCAAATAATCGATGATGTATTAGATATTATGGCGACAGATAAAGAATTAGGGAAGCCAGCAGGTAGTGACTTATTACAAGGGAATATTACTTTACCGATTTTGTTATTAAAAGATGATGAACAGATGCAGCCTTATTTAGCAAAAGTGTTTGCGGGAACATTAACAGAGCCCGAGCGCCAAAAAATGTTGCAATATGTGCGTAAATCTGATGCGATTACACAAGCTAATAAAATGAGCGACAAGTATTTAAAAAAAGCTTTACAAGAAATAGATGCTTTACCAAAACATCCAATTAAGAAAAAGCTTCGTGACATCGCTTTGTTTATGGGCAAGCGTAAATTCTAGCTTTTTGTTGTGCTAAAGCTCATTTTTTGTTAATATTTATCGGTAGGTGTAAAACCTGTTAGACGAATTTAAGGAGTGTTTTAAACATGGCAATCGAACAAACTTTTTTAATGGTTAAACCTGATGGCGTAGAACGACAAGTAGTAGGAGATATCGTTGATCGTTTTGAACGTCGCGGTTTCTTATTAAAAGGCGCTAAATTAATGGTAATCCCTCAAGAATTAGCAGAAAAACACTATGCTGAGCATGCTGAACGTCCATTCTTCGGTGAATTAGTAGACTTCATCACTTCTGGTCCAGTATTCGCTATGGTATGGGAAGGCGAAAACGTAATTAAACTTGCTCGTACAATGATGGGTGCTACTAAACCAGAAGAATCTAACCCAGGTACAATCCGTGGTGACTACGCAACAACTGTTTCTCACAACATCATCCACGGTTCTGACTCTCTTGCATCTGCAGAGCGTGAAATTGGCTTATTTTTCGGTGAAGATTTAGTTTAATTTTATAAAATATAGAGCGATATCCATTAACTTGGAGTCGCTCTTTTTTTATTGCTTAAAATAATTTTAAAACAGTAAGCAGTAAGTGTTATCACTTTGCCATTCGTGGGGGTGTAAAATGACGAATCTTGGTTACTGAAGAAGGACTTCGCCTTTAGTTTAATCTACTCTATTTAAATACATAAAGAATTGTTAATAACGACTTCGTCATGTAAAATAAATGATATAATATTCAGATAATTCGTAACTAGTAAATAGTTTCATAAAGCGGTATATATTTTCTACTAAGCAAATAAACTTAAACGTAAATGAATTAAGGGGTATGACAGAATCGTTTTAGAAAAGGGGGATTTATATGAGAGAAGTAGTGATTGTAGCAGCTGTTCGTACAGCGGTAGGGCGAAGCAAAGGCGCTTTAAAAGATGTACGTGCAGATGACTTAGCAGCAGATGTACTACAGGAAGTTATTAAGCGAGCAGGTATCGACAAAGGACAAGTAGAGGATGTTATTTTTGGTTGTGTTACACAAACAGGTGAACAAGGTGCAAATATTGCACGTACAGCTTTATTAATGGCAGGTTTCCCAGAGAAGGTTCCAGGTGTAACGATTGATCGACAATGCGGTTCTAGCCAGCAAGCTGTCCATTTTGGAGCACAAGCTATTTTAGCAGGGGATATGGATGTGGTGATTGCTGGTGGTGTTGAAAGTATGACAAGGGTGCCAATGTTTTCAAATATGCAAACTGCCCATAAAGGAAAACGCTTACAAGAAAATTATCATATTATTCATCAAGGGCTATCAGCTGAAAAAATGGCTGCAAAATGGCAGTTTTCAAAGGAC
This sequence comes from Lysinibacillus sp. FSL W8-0992, assembly GCF_038008685.1. NCBI lineage: Bacteria > Bacillati > Bacillota > Bacilli > Caryophanales > Bacillaceae > Lysinibacillus > Lysinibacillus sp. FSL W8-0992. Next base: position 3,631,631 of record NZ_JBBOZQ010000001.1, on the reverse strand, counting down.
ATATTGAATAACTTTGCTTATGAAAGCCATAGACGAGCATTAGCAGCGATAGAGACAGGCCATTTTCAACAGGAAATTATGCCTGTCCATATAACACAAGAGGATGGAACCGTTACTACATTTGAAGTCGATGAAGGACCTCGCGCAGATACGACCATCGAACGATTACATGACTTGAAAACAGTTTTTCAAGAGCACGGAGTTATTACAGCTGGCAATGCAAGTCAAATGAGTGACGGTGCATCCGCTGTCGTGCTAATGTCGTTAGCAAAAGCACAGGAGCTAGGTATTCAACCGCTTGCAAAAATAGTGACACGCGTTGTAATAGGGTCAGATCCAACGCTTATGCTTACGGGCCCAATCGAGGCTACGAGACAAGCCTTAAAACGCTCAGGACTGTCAATTGAAGACATTGATACGTATGAGGTGAATGAAGCTTTTGCCCCTGTTCCTCTTGCTTGGTTACATGAAATTGGTGCAGACCAAGCAAAGCTAAATCCAGATGGCGGAGCAATTGCTTTAGGACACCCACTAGGTGCTACTGGTACAAAGTTGTTAACGACGATGTTATATCGGATGCAACGTGAAAACTTACGCTATGGCCTACTCGCTATTTGCGAAGGTATGGGGATGGCCAATGCCACAATTATTGAAAAAATGTAAAGGGGTTGGGTTCTATGAAATGTCATGACGTTGTCGCGATTGTAACAGGTGGTGCATCAGGCTTAGGAGAAGCGACTGTACGAAAAATTGTTAACGAAGGCGGCAAAGCGGTCATTTTCGATGTTAATGATGAAAGAGGGCATAAAATCACGCAGGAATTAGGCGAAAGTGTTCGCTACGCCCGCGTTGATGTGACACAGGAGGCAGATGTAGCTGCTGGGCTGGAGCATGCTATCGCAACATTTGGTCGAATTAATGTGGCGGTTAACTGTGCGGGGATTGCTGATGCAAGTAAAGTGATTTCAAAACGTGGAGTACATGCACTTGAGCTATTTTCTAAAGTAATTTCAGTTAATTTAATAGGCACATTTAATGTCATTCGACTTGCAGCCGAAAAAATGCAGCAAAACGAGCCCGACGAAGATGGACAACGAGGCGTTATTATTAATACAGCATCGGTTGCCGCTTTCGATGGTCAAATTGGACAAGCAGCTTATAGCGCTTCAAAGGGCGGAGTTGCTGCAATGACATTGCCGATTGCACGTGAGCTTGCAGATTTGGGAATACGCGTAATGACCATTGCGCCAGGGTTAATCGAAACGCCGATGTTTGCGTCATTAGCAGAGCCAGCTCGCACGGCACTAGCTAGTATGACGCCATTCCCCAAACGTCTTGGAAAACCATCTGAGTATGCGATGCTTGTGGAAAGTATTATTCATAATGTCATGCTCAACGGTGAGGTTATTCGCCTTGATGGTGCGATACGAATGCAGCCAAAATAATGTTTAAAAAGTTTTTAGTGCTTGTGAAGTAAATGGATTCATTCTTAAATGTAAATATCTTTTTTGTAGCAGCAGTCGGCTTTGGTGTTAAAGCAAATAAAATGTGAAAACGAAAGGGAGCGATATTATGCATATGATGGATACACCTTTACTATTAACAAGTTTTTTAAATCGAGCTGAGCGATATTTTCATGCGAAGAAAATATATTCGCGTACTAGCGCTACAACAATTCATGAGTTTACCTATAAAGAGTTTGCCAAGCGTACCCGTAAATTAGCGGATGCTCTTACGACACTTGGTATGGATCGTGGTGTAAAAGTTGGTACTTTTGCTTGGAATCATCATCGCCATTTAGAGGCATATTTTGCTGTACCGTGTGCAGGGGCTGTGCTGCATATGATAAATATTCGACTAGCGCCTGAACATATCGTGTATGTAATTAATCATGCAGAAGATGATATTTTACTCATTGATGAAAATTTAGTGCCTGTCATTGCACCCATTGTGTCACAGCTTAAAACGGTGAAGCATTTTATTATCATGGGGGATGATGTTGAGTTAGAAAATTCGCCATTACCGAATGCTCTTTCCTATGAAGAACTTCTTGCAGTGGCAAATGATGATTTTGTCTTCCCAGATGATATTGATGAAAATGCACCAGCTGGTATGTGTTATACGAGTGCAACAACAGGCATGCCAAAGGGGGTTGTCTATACACATCGCAGTATAGTCCTTCATAGTATTACAGCGGGACTTTCTGATAGCATAGCAATATGCGAGCGCGATGTAGTGTTACCAGTCGTACCAATGTTTCATGCCAATGCCTGGGGCTTACCGTTTGCTAGTGTGTTATTTGGAGCGACGCAAGTATTACCAGGACCGATGTTTACGCCACAGCTATTACTCGATTTGTTTGAGCAGTACAAAGTAACGTTGACAGCGGGGGTTCCAACTATTTGGTTAGGCGTTTTACAAGAACAACTCCAACAGCCACGAGATTTATCTTCCTTACGTTCGATTATTTGTGGAGGTTCTGCATCTCCAATTGGTCTTGTGCGCAGCTTTGAGGAGGAGCAAAACATTCCGTATTATACAGGCTACGGTATGACAGAGACATCACCGCTTGTTAGCTTATCAACATACTTATCACACATGCAAAACTATACGACAGACGAAAAAATGCACGTTCGAACAACGCAAGGGATAACGGTACCTCTTCTTGATATGCGCATTGTAAATGAACATGGTGAGGTACCTTGGGATGGCAAGACAATGGGCGAAATTACATTAAGAGGCCCTTGGATTGCTAATGAGTATTATAAGGATGAGCGCACAACAGAAGCCTTTAAAGATGGTTGGTTATACACAGGAGATATTGCGGTTATGACGCCTGATGGATATATTAAAATTACAGATCGTACAAAAGATTTAATTAAGAGTGGTGGCGAATGGATTTCGTCAGTGGAGCTTGAAAATGCTTTGATGTCACATCCGAAAGTATTTGAAGCGGCAGTGGTGGCAATACCACATGAAAAGTGGCTGGAACGACCATTGGCATGTGTTGTTCTGAAACCTGAGCATAAAGACTCGATTACAAAGGAGGAGCTGTTGGACAGTTTGCGGTCACAGTTCCATAAAACATGGATTCCTGATGATGTAGTCTTTTTAGATGAAGTACCGAAAACATCTGTCGGAAAATTTATGAAAGCAAAGCTAAGGGAAAATTTAAAAGACTATCGTGTAGAAATTTAACTATCAATGAAAGCGTAAATTGACCGTCTTCATTTTAGAGTAGCGATAGAAGGCATCAAGAAGTGAAAACTCGATGCCTTCTTTTCGTTTTTGGAACGGATGGTTGCGATTTCTGTACTGAAAAGCGAGCATTCTCCCATTAAAAAGAGAATTGATTGAAGAACTTTCAAAAAAGGAAACTATTTTTTAGTTTTATCGTATAATCTATATAGATAGGGGGAAGAGAAAAAATGGAAATTGCTATTGTTGCTATTATTGGCGGCATTATGGTCGCTTTAGCTGGAATATTTACCGATGCACGTACAAAAGGGCAAAAATTAAAATTAAAAACAATTGAACAAGAAGTTGAATTAGAAAAGCTAAGATTGGAATCATATACAAAAGAAACAGAAAAATTACGACTAGAATTAGAACATTCGAAAGTGCTACTACTAGAAGAAAAGAAAAATACGACAAAGTAACATTGAATACAAGGAAAGACTATTTCAGTAAAGGCATTTTTCCGCTATAATGGAAATACGACGCTAGAGGGGAAGATGACTGTATGTCTGATTATGAACAATTTGTTGAAGGTATTAAGCGCAAAACTGGAATTGATTTAGCGTTATATAAAGAAGCGCAAATGAAAAGACGATTGACCTCACTCTACGAGAAAAAGGGATATCGTAATTTTGTTGATTTTCTAAAAGCACTCGAGCAAGATCGTGATTTGATGAATGAGTTTTTAGATCGAATGACGATTAATGTGTCTGAGTTTTATCGAAATGGAAAGCGCTGGGAAGTATTACAAAAGAAAATTTTCCCGAAGTTACTACAATCCAACAAGCGTTTGAAAATTTGGAGTGCTGCATGTTCAACTGGAGAAGAGCCATATTCATTAGCAATGGTATTATCGCAATTAGTACCATTATCGCAAATTCAAATAATCGCCACTGATTTAGATGAAAATGTAATTCAAAAGGCAAAGCTAGGTGTTTATCCGGAGCGTTCTTTAGCAGAGGTGCCAAAAGATATTCAAGCAAAGTATTTTGAGCAAGAAGGAAACTTCTACCGAGTTAAAGATGAAATTAAGCGCTGTGTCACATTTAAAAAGCATAATCTGCTTAACGATCATTACGATTCTCATTATGATCTAATCGTATGTAGAAATGTTATGATATACTTTACGGAAGAAGCAAAGGATCAAATATATGCGAACTTCAGTAAAGCATTACGACAAGATGGCATATTATTTGTAGGATCAACGGAGCAAATTTTTAATCCATCTCGTTACGAATTTGAAGTAGAGGATACATTCTTCTATCGAAAAAAATAATTAATTAAATGATGAAAAGCTTTCGTACAGTAAATAAGATGACTGTCACGTACATAAATTGCCAAGACACTAGACATAGATGACCGTACGCTTTTCGCTTGCATAAGCAAAAAGCGTATTTTTTATTAAAGTAAATCGGTTTCACGTTAAAAAATCTTGGACTTATTGTGTGGCACTTAAGCTAGTTAAAAAAACCTCTTTTTTTAAATAAATCGTTCAGAATATTCGCATATAATGCTATGCTGTCTATCTTTATTGATTTATGAATACGTGCTATGACATTTGCAAAAGGACTGTTTTTTTAGAGAATATATGTTATAGTGAAAAATACATACTTTAGCGAGTTGAAGGGAGAAAGCGTTTATGCGTTACTTAACAGCAGGAGAATCACACGGACCGCAATTAACTACAATAATTGAGGGTTTACCGTCACTTTTACCAATTACAGCAGAAAAAATTAACCATGATTTAAAACGTCGCCAAGGAGGTCATGGCCGTGGTCGTCGTATGCAAATCGAAACGGATACAGTAGAAATAGTAGGTGGTGTTCGCCACGGACAAACACTTGGCTCTCCTGTCGCGTTAGTTGTCACAAATGATGACTGGAAGCATTGGACGAAAATTATGGGCGCGGAACCATTAGCAGATGATGTTAATCCTGATGATATTAAACGTCAAATTTCACGTCCACGTCCAGGACATGCTGATTTAGTAGGAGGCATGAAATATGGCCATCGAGATTTACGAAATGTTTTAGAACGTTCTTCTGCGCGTGAAACGACTGTCCGTGTTGCAGTTGGGGCTGTTGCGAAAGCATTATTAAATGAGCTAGGTATTTCAATTGTGTCACATGTAACGGAAATCGTAGGCATTAAAGCAGACACGTCTGTAATTGAAGGAAAGACTGTAGATGAAATTCGCACAATCGTCGAAGCAGATCCTTGCTACTGTGTAGATCCTGTTGCTTCAGCAAAAATGGTTGAGGCAATCGATGAAGCGAAAAAAGCAGGCGATTCTATTGGCGGTGTTGTTGAAGTAATCGTTGAAGGTATGCCAGCTGGTATTGGATCTTATGTTCATTACGACCGTAAACTAGATGCAAAATTAGCAGCAGCAATGTTGTCTATTAATGCTTTTAAAGGTGTTGAATTTGGTATTGGTTTTGAAATGGCTCGCCGTAAAGGTTCAGAAGTACATGACGAAATCATTTGGTCCCAAGAGCATGGCTATACTCGTGCTACGAATCGCCTTGGCGGCTTAGAAGGCGGAATGTCTACAGGCATGCCGATAGTTGTTCGAGGTGTTATGAAGCCAATTCCAACATTATATAAACCATTGCAAAGTATTGATATAGAGACAAAAGAACCGTTTAAAGCAAGCGTAGAACGTTCAGACAGCTGTGCAGTACCAGCAGCTTCAGTCGTAGCTGAACATGTTATTGCCTGGGAAATTGCCAACGCAATTATGGACCAATTTCATGGAGACCAACTACCACAATTAAAAGCACAAATTGAAGAACAACGCCGTTACGCAAAGGAGTTTTAATATATGCGTGTACCAGTAGCAACAAAATCACATCAATATGAGGTAGTGCTTGGGCATAATTTTTTAGCCGAAGCAGTGAAAACATTTGATGATAAACTGCAAAAAGCAGATAAGCTTATTGTTTTTACAGATGCCAATGTGTGGGCAGCCCAAGGGGAATATTTCAAGGGGAATTTCCCATATGCGTTTGAGGTATTTGTGCTACCAGGTGGTGAGGCTTGTAAAACATTTGAACAATACAATGCAGCACAAACTTTCTTGCTTGAACAAAAATGTTCACGTAAATCATTTATTTTTGCATTTGGTGGAGGCGCAGTTGGAGATTTAACAGGCTTTGTTGCAGCTACATATATGCGTGGAGTGCCCTTTATCCAAATACCAACGACGATTTTAGCGCATGACTCAGCAGTAGGCGGTAAAACAGCTATTAACCATCCACTAGGCAAAAATATGATTGGTGCTTTCTATCAACCAGAAGGGGTAATTTATGATACGGTCTTTACAGAAAGCTTACCTGAGCGTGAAGTGCGTTCAGGTACAGCAGAGGTCATTAAGCATGCGATGATATCAAATGCCATTTGGCTTCAAGAGCTAATGGCTGCAGATTCAGTTATCCATTTTAGTACATCTGAATTGGCCAAACATTTAAAAGCTGGCATTGAAGTAAAGGCGAAAATTGTATCTGAAGATGAAACAGAGCAGTCAGTGCGCAAATATTTAAATTTGGGTCATACATATGGCCATGCAATAGAAGCAGCTGCGGGTTATGGTAAAGTTGCACATGGTGAAGCGGTGATGATTGGTCTTGTGTATTGTCTATTATTAAGTGAACGATATGGTAAGTTGAATCGTGAATTCACAACAGCATTTTTACGTTTTGCGCTGAATAATGGCTATCCTTTTGATGCGGTGAATGATTATACATTTGAACAATTAACAGACTATTTATTAAAAGATAAAAAAGCGGAATACGGTGTCCTACAATTTGTGTTACTCGAAGAAATTGGGAAGCCTTTTGTGCGACCAATTGAGTTAGCAGAATGCAAAGAGGTAGATGCTGAATTCCGACAGCTATTAGCGGAGGTGCTTGTATGATTCGTGGACTTAGAGGTGCAATTACAATTGAATTGGACAAGCCAGAGCTTGTATGGGATGAGACAGCGAGATTAGTGCGTGAGGTTGTGGCAGCAAATCATGTGGAGATAGAAGATATTGCATCAATCGTTATTTCAACGACACCAGATATTACATCGGCGTTTCCAGCACGTGCTGTAAGGTTAATGGACGGCTGGCAGTATGTGCCTGTTATGTGTATGCATGAAATGGATGTGCCAGATGCCCTGCCATTATGTATTCGTGTTTTAATCCATGCGAATGTGGAAATGGCACAAAAAGATGTTCAGCATATTTATTTAAATGATGCTGTGAAATTAAGACCAGATTTAGCCCAAGCTAAATAATAAGAGGAGATGTTTGAGATGAAATGGAAACAACAATTGGACGGTATGCAAGCATATAAGCCAGGTAAACCAATTGAAGAAGTACAACGTGAATTTGGCTTACAAGAAGTCGTAAAGTTAGCATCAAATGAAAACCCATTTGGTTGCTCACCTAAGGTAACAGCATATTTACAAAATAGTGCAGTAAACTATGCAATCTATCCAGACGGCTATGCACAAAATTTACGTTCAGCTGTGGCAAAACATGTTGGTGTCAAAGAAACACAGCTTCTTTTTGGAAATGGTTCAGATGATATAATTGCAATTCTTACTCGTGCTCTGTTGTATCCAGGTGTGAATACAGTCATGGCAGATCCATCATTCTCACAATACATTCATAATGCTGAAATTGAAGGTGCGGAAGTTCGTAAAATTCCTTGTATTGAAGGTGCACACGACTTAGACGCAATGGCAGCAGCTATTGATGAACATACTTCTATTGTGTGGGTATGTAGTCCGAATAATCCAACAGGTGTAGTCATTGCAGATACAGATTTACGTGCATTTTTAGCGAAAGTACCAAGCGATGTGCTTGTAGTTTTAGATGAAGCGTATATCGAATATGTGACGCATCCAGGTCATAAAGAAACGCTACCTTTAATTGATGAGTATCCAAATGTGATATTAATGCGCACATTTTCTAAAGCATACGGTCTTGCCGCATTCCGAGTAGGCTATGCAATTGGTCAACCAGAAGTCATTTCAAAACTGGATCCAGTACGTGCACCGTTCAATAATACAATTTTAAGTCAAGCTGTAGCGGCGATTGCATTAAGTGATCAAGACTTTTTAAAAACTTGCTGTGCAGCAAATGAAATAGGTAAAAAACAATACGTTGATTTTTGTGAAAAGCATAATTTGAAATACTACCCATCTGATACAAACTTTATTTTCTTTAACACGAATGCTGATAGTGATGTTGTTTTCCAAGAGCTTATGAAGCGTGGTTTTATTATTCGTAGCGGTAATGCTCTAGGTGCGCCAGGTTTTATCCGTGTAACAATTGGTACGGAAGCACAAAATGCAGCATTATTAGAGCATCTTGAAGAAGTGTTAAAAGAACAAGGGGTTTTTGCATGACACGCAAAGTGCTCGTTATTGGTTTAGGCTTAATTGGGGGCTCGATTGCTCTTGCTTTACAAAAGGCACCTGAAACTAAAATTATTGGCTATGATATGGATGAAAAAACCCGTGAACATGCCAAAACATTAAACATTGTTCATGATATTGTGACAGATCCAAAAGACGTTGCAGCAGAGGTAGATATCATTATTTTTGGAACGCCTGTCAACGCTACGCTCGAGTGGATGGAACAATTAAAAACATGGCCGTTAAAAAATAAAGTTATTGTAACAGATACAGGTAGTACGAAAAAAATGATTATGCAAAAAGCCGGGGAGCTACGTGAGCTTGGTATTACGTTTATCGGTGGACACCCGATGGCAGGCTCTCATAAAAGTGGTGTATTAGCTGCCAAAGCGCATCTTTTCGAAAATGCGTATTATATGCTGACACCACTCGCAGGCGAAGAAATTATTAATATGGCTCAGCTAGAAAGCCTTTTAAAATTCACACATGCCAAAGTTGTTAGTGTATCCGCACGTGAGCACGATCATATGACGGCTGTAGTTAGTCACTTTCCGCATGTTATTGCTGCATCTCTTGTGCATCAATTAGGCGGGGAAAATGGTGAATACCCAATGACACGCTCACTTGCAGCAGGGGGGTTCAGAGATGTGACACGTATTGCATCCTCTAATCCGATTTTGTGGCGTGATATTACACTTCAAAATCGTGATGAATTAGTAGCACAGCTTGAAGGCTGGCAAACTGAAATGGATCGTGTCAAGGAACTGCTATTAAATGGTAGCTCAGCAGACATTGAAAGTTATTTCGCTATTGCTAAAGAGCTACGTGATGAATTGCCAATTAGTGCTGGAGCAATGTTTACTTCGTTTGACTTGTACGTAGATGTTCCTGACTATCCAGGGGTGATTTCTGAGGTAACAGGCCTACTAGCAGATGAAGCAATTAGCATTACAAATTTACGAATTGTAGAATCACGTGAAGATGTTTTCGGTATTCTTGTGATTAGCCTGCAAAGTGAAAGTGATCGTGAACGTGCCGCAGCATGTATTCAAAAGCGAGCAAACTTTGAAACGTATATTTCATAGATTAGTGCATTAACGTCTCATAAGAGGCGATGAATGGCTAAATACAATGAAGAAAGCGTCGATATATCGGCGCTTTCTATCTTCATATGGAGGCGAGAGATAATTATGAGTGAAAAAGTATTACAATATAATAAACCATCTTTACAAGGGCTATTAACAATCCCTGGTGATAAATCTGTTTCACATCGTTCTGTCATGTTTGGGGCGATTGCAACAGGGAAAACAACGGTTGACGGCTTTTTACTTGGTGAAGATTGTTTAAGCACTATTGATTGTTTCCGCAAGCTTGGTGTGAAGATTGATGTGGACGGTACAAATGTAACAATCGAAAGCGCTGGTATGGAAGCTTGGCAGGAACCTAGCGAGGTGCTTTACACAGGGAACTCTGGTACAACAACACGCTTAATGCTCGGGATTTTAGCTGGCTCCAATGTACATAGCGTGATGACAGGAGATGCATCTATCGGTAAACGTCCGATGCGACGTGTGATTGATCCATTACGTCAAATGGGTGCTCACATTACAGGTCGTGCGGATGGACAATATACACCACTTGCCATACAAGGTACAAAGCTACAAGCTATTGACTATCAAATGCCTGTTGCTAGTGCACAAGTAAAATCAGCTATTTTACTAGCAGCTTTACGTGCGCAAGGTACAACAATTGTACGTGAAACAGAGGTGTCCCGTGATCATACTGAGCGCATGCTACGTCAATTTGGGGCGCAAATAACTGTAGCAGATGGGGTAATTACTTTTGAAGGCGGACAAACACTTTCAGGTACACATGTGTCAGTGCCAGGCGATATTTCATCAGCAGCATTTTTCTTAGTAGCAGGTGCAATTTGTCATGATAGTAAAATTGTCTTAGAAAATGTTGGGGTGAATCCAACGCGTGACGGTATTATAGAAGTTCTTCAGAACATGGGAGCCTCTATAACAATAGTAGCTAATGAAGACGGTCAATCTGAGCCAACTGCAACAATTACTGTTGAAACGTCTACGTTAAACGGAACTATTATTCAAGGGAATATGATTCCGAGATTAATCGACGAAATTCCAATTCTTGCACTTTTAGCAACACAGGCTCACGGTAAAACAATTATCAAGGATGCTGAGGAGCTCAAAGTCAAAGAAACGGATCGCATTACTGCCGTGGTGGATGAGCTGAAAAAACTAGGTGCTCATATTGAAGCAACTGAGGATGGTATGATTATCGAAGGACCAACGCCATTATATGGGGCAAGCCTGAAAACATACGGGGATCACCGTATCGGTATGATGGGCGCTGTGGCAGCGTTAATAACGGATGGGGCAGTGACATTAGACGATGCAGAATGCATCGCTGTTTCCTATCCGTCGTTTTTCGAGCATGTTGAGTCTGTGAAGAAATAGTCAACACTTGACTCCCCAATCCGTTTGGGGAGTTTTTTCTTGTTTCAAAAGAAAATATTTTGTAGCATAAAGATATACATGAAAGAATAGGTGAATGACTGTGAATAATGCAATGACGGAAATGATGCAAGCACTTGAGCAAGGGGATTTAGCTTTAATAGATCAGCTTCTAGAATCTTTTTTAATGAAGGAATTACCTGAGGAAATATACGCACTAGCGGAAGTTTTTATGCAATATGGTTACATGAAAGAAGCGGACCGTGTACTGGAGCATCTGCAATTTTTATTCCCAGAGGAGGCACAACTAAAAATTGACCGTGCCAACGTCTTAATGGAGCTTGGTGATGAGGACGAGGCATTAGACATGTTGTTAGCAGTCGAAGATACAGCCCCAGAGTATCCGCAAGCATTACTAGTGCTAGCCGATTATTATCAAATGCAAGGTTTATTTGAAGTGGCAGAAAAGCGCATTAACGAGGCGTTAGCGATCTTACCTGATGAGCCACTACTACATTTTGCTAAAGCAGAGTTATTATTTGAGACAGGACGTTTTCTAGAGGCTGCGCGCCTTTACGAAGAATTACATGAGCAACAAGAGGAATTTGCAGGCATCAGTCTCGTTGAACGACTAGCTGAAGTATATCGTGCGGGCGCTGCCTATGAAACAGCTTTAGACTATTATTTAGCAGCTCTAGATGACGAAGTGAAGCCAGATACTTTATTTGGTGCTGCATATGCTGCGTTCCAATCGCAAAAATATGAATTGGCGATTAAGCAATTAGAGGACTTAAAAGAATTAGACCCTGACTATTTCTCAGCTTATTTATTGCTAGCGGAAAGCTATGCCATGACAGAGGACAATAAAAAAGCTTATGCAGCTATTAAAGAAGGCTTGAAGCGCGATGAGTACGATAAATCATTATTCTTATTTGCTGGTAAAATGGCATTAAAAAACGCTTTGCCAGAAGAAGCAGAAAATTATTTGCGAGAAGCAGTTGCGTTAGATCCTGAGTATATGGAAGCCGTGCTAACGCTTATTTCCGTATTTACGCAACAAGAACGCTATGAAGATGTCGTTGAATTATTTGAGACATTACAAAAAAATGATTTTGAATGGATAACTTTATATCCCTACGCTGCAGACGCATATGCAAATTTAGAATTGTACGACCGTGCATACGAATTTTACCGTTTGGCATATACTGATTTTAAGGAAGACGCAGCATTTTTAGAAAAATATGTTTATTTCTTATTAGAAGAAGGCAAGCGTTCAGAAGTTAAAGAAGTTCTCGGTCATTTAATCAAGCTTCAACCAGGTGAACCACAATGGCAAGAGATGTTAGAAGGCTTAGAATTAGAGTAAAGGAGGGAGTGGGTATGACTGCTTCTGTATCAGTTGTCGATAAAAAAGCATTTGTTCGCTGGTTTTTGAAAAATTACCAATTAAAACGTCGTGAGTGTGTATGGATTTTAAATTACTTATTAAGTAATGATGAGTTGTTAAAACGAATACGGTTTGTAGAAGAAGCGCACTATTGTCCTAGAGCTATGGTGATGTCTACAGTAGACTCAACAGGTGTACCATTTCGTTTTTATAAAGGCAATGTGATGACAGCAGATGCTGAAAAATCGTTCCATGACTTACGTTTACATGAACAAGAAGATATGTATATACAACTGAACTTTCCAAATATACCGCCAAGTGCACAATACTTAGCAGTTCTTGAAGAAAACCCTTATATGCCAGAAACATTAATTGTTAGTGAAAAAGACCGTTTACTGGCAGAAGAGTTACTTTCCAATAGTTTACTCGTATTCCAAGAAGAAAAATTACTTGCACAAATTGATGAAGCATTAGATAAAGGCGATGAAGAACGATTTTATGAATTGTCTAATTTGTTACAAGTTTTAAAAGAAACTGCTAATTTACAATAGTCTTAAGTCAATAGGTAAAAATTGAATGCCCTTTATCCACCTCTATATGGTAACATGACTAGTGAATGATTGTTTTCACTTTTTATTGGTTATCCTATAAAAGAGTGGAAAAGGGCATTTTTATATTTGTAACAGTAGGGGGGTTATTGGATGTATTTTAATGCTAACGATGTGACATCGTTTTTAGCGCAGAAGGATTTTATCGATACGGCAATTATTCCACTCGTAGGAATCGATTTTAGTGCTGAAAAATTGAAGCAAAGTGGTGCAGAATCAGATTTTTTGTTATCGCTTACAGCTTTTATCGAACAACAGTTTAAAGGCCGCTTACTAGTCATGCCACCATTTTCGTATAGTACTGCTTTAAAAAGCGAAGAAATGCCAGTGCAATTAGAAACACAATTACATACTGCTGGCTTTAAGCATGTGTTCTTCATTACTTGTGACCATTTTTGGACAAATATTGGAGATGTTGTAAATATTATTTGGTTACCGGCTATTCCACTAGAATCCATGGATATGAGCGTGAAAAATACCATTCTCGAAGATCAGTTACGTCAAGTAATACCTGCATTTTCGACCAAATGGTCACAAATTTAGCAATTTGTTTCAATAAATGTTCACATTCTCCAGGTTTCCACAGAATGCTATATTGACCAAGCTATGGACTTGATATATCATAGATATGTCCTAGTATTACTATTTGTAAAAGTATGTCCGTTGGACTGACCTTTAAAGTTAGAGGGGGGAAAAGGATGAGTAACAATCGAGTTTCACGTCGTCAATTTCTAAGCTACACACTTACTGGTGTTGGCGGATTTATGGCGGCAGGTATGTTGATGCCAATGGTTCGTTTTGCAATTGACCCAGTTTTACAAAAGCATGAGGGTGGGGATTTTATCAAAACGGAACATAAAGTCGCTGACATCAATGCAGAGCCAGTTAAAGTTGACTTCACATTTGAACAAGTTGACGCTTGGTACAAATCTAATGTTACAAACGTAGCTTGGGTTTACAAAGAAGGCGACCAAATAATTGCTCTATCACCTGTTTGTAAGCATTTAGGATGTATGGTGGACTGGAATGGCGATTCAGCACACCCAAATCAATTCTTCTGTCCTTGTCATGCAGGGCGTTACGAGAAAAACGGGAAAAACATTGCAGGTACACCGCCTCTAGGTCCGTTGGATGAATTTGAAGTACAAGAAAAAGATGGTTATTTAATGATTGGTCCAGCAAGAGCAAATACTCTAGTTTAATTTGTAAGGGGGTACGAATTCAGTGCTAAACAAAATTTATGATTGGGTCGATGAACGATTAGATATTACACCGATTTGGCGTGATATTGCCGACCACGAAGTGCCAGAGCACGTGAACCCTGCACACCATTTTTCAGCATTCGTTTACTGCTTCGGTGGATTAACATTTTTCATCACAGTAATTCAAATTCTATCTGGTATGTTCTTAACAATGTACTATGTACCAGACGTCGTGAATGCTTGGAAATCAGTTTATTATTTACAAAACGAAGTAGCATTTGGTGAAATCGTACGCGGTATGCACCACTGGGGAGCTTCATTAGTAATTGTAATGATGTTCTTACATACGCTTCGTGTATTCTTCACAGGTTCTTATAAGAAACCTCGTGAGTTAAACTGGATGGTTGGTGTAGGTATTTTTGGTGTAATGATGGGTCTTGGCTTTACAGGATACTTATTACCATGGGATATGAAAGCATTGTTCGCTACTAAAGTAGGTATCGAAATTGCGGCATCTGTACCATTTATTGGTTCGATGATTAAAGTATTATTAGCGGGTGACAGTACTATTCTTGGTGCTCAAACGTTAACACGATTCTTTGCGATTCATGTATTCTTCTTGCCTGCAGTATTGTTTGGGTTACTTGCAGCACACTTTATCATGATTCGACGTCAAGGAATTTCAGGGCCGTTGTAATAATTCTTGACGGTTCGATGATTTTTTAAAGGAGGGGACACTATGCATCGCGGAAAAGGAATGAAATTTGTCGGCGATTCTCGTATTAAAGCGAATCACAGAATGCCGAACGTTCCAAAGGATTATTCCGAATATCCAGGTAAAACTGAAGCTTTCTGGCCGAACTTCTTACTAAAAGAATGGATGGTAGGTGCTGTTTTCTTAATCGCTTATTTATTGTTAACAGTCGCTCACCCATCTCCACTTGAAGGGCCAGCTGATCCAACAAGAGCATACACGCCATTACCGGACTGGTACTTCTTATTCATGTACCAACTCTTAAAATACTCATTTGCTTCTGGTCCATATAATGTTATCGGAGCAATTGTCATTCCAGGTCTAGCATTTGGAGCGCTATTATTAATGCCATTTTTAGATAAGAGTCCAGAACGCCGTCCGTCTAAACGCCCGTTACCAACTGCGTTTATGTTATTAACATTGGCTGCTATGTTCTATTTAACTTGGGAGTCAGTTGTAAATCATGACTGGGAAGCTCAAAAAATTCAAGGTGCTATCGTGGAAACTGTAGAGTTCGATAAAGGCTCAGAAGGTTACCAAATCTATGCTGGCTCTGCATGTATTACATGTCATGGTGAAGGCTTAGAAGGTGGTGCTGGTGCGCCAACACTTATGAATACAGGCTTAACAGCTGATGAAATTAAAGACATTGCCCACAATGGTTCACCAAGTGGTAAAATGCCAGCAGGTTTATGGACAGGATCTGATGAAGATCTTCAAAAGCTAGCTGAATTTATCGAAAGCTTAAAAGCTGAATAATGTTAAAAAGAGTCGGGAAACTGACTCTTTTTTTCTAGCTTTTATTAAACATTTAGCACATAGGTTTGATATAATTAATTAGGAAAGTCTATGGATACAACTTTATTTTGCAATGAGCCACTTGTTGTAACTTAAAAGTGCCATAGAGGCTTAGCCGCCAAAAAATACATAAAAGTTAAAGAAAAAGACATCTTAGTATGGACGGATAGTAAAGGAGTTTTAATCATGCAAATGACACGTGCAAATATTTGGTACCTCCTTACGCATAAAACATTTTTAATAGTATTACTACTTATTAACTTATTAGGAACGATTTACGGCTATTATTGGTATGGCTGGCAATTAGCGATTACGAAGCCGATTTTTTATATTTTTGTACCAGATAGTCCGACTGCTAGTTTGTTTTTTTGTTTTGTGCTGTTGGCATGGATATTAGGAAAAAGATGGCCATTAATGGAAGTGTTAGCACTTGTCACATTAGTTAAATATGGTATTTGGGCAGATGTAATGAATCTCTGGACTCTCGTTGAAACAGGCTACATCGGCTGGCAAGGCTGGATGCTTATCGGCTCACATTTTGCGATGGCATTCCAAGGCGTCCTTTACATCGGTAAATATGTATTTTCATATTGGCATGTTGTGGTTGCAGCTGTATGGACATTGCATAATGATGTCATAGACTATGTATTTGGGCAAATGCCAATGTATCGTGATTTAGCTGAATATACAAGTGCCATTGGATATTTTACTTTTTGGTTATCAATTGCTTGTATTTTTATCGCTATTTTCTCAATTAGGTGGCGCAAATATTTGCCCAATTAGGGAAATCTCTATAGAATTATAGTATCGAGGTAGAAAGGGGTTAGAAAATTGTCAACAGGCATGTATATTGTTTATTTTGCGATTATTATGCTACTGCCATTGTACGCTCAAATGAAGGTAAAAGGTACGTATAATAAGTTTGCAAAGGAACGTACCATGAAGGGACAAACTGGTGCTGAGGTAGCAAGGGCGATCTTAGATGCGAACGGCTTGTACGATGTGCGAGTTGTGCCAACACAAGGTGTGTTATCTGATCACTACAACCCTGCGACAAAAACAGTCGCATTATCAGAAAGTAACTTTTATGAGGCAAGTGTAGCAGGTGCAGCAGTTGCTGCCCACGAAGTAGGCCATGCGATACAGCATAAAGAGGCATATTCAATGCTTACTTTACGTAGTAAGCTAGTTCCAGTTGCGAATATTTCATCAAACGCATCTTGGGTTTTCGTTATGATCGGGATTTTTTCAGGTTTATCTAATATGTTATTGTTAGGTATCGTCTTATTAGCAGCAGGCGTAGTGTTCCAATTAGTAACATTACCAGTTGAGTTCGACGCATCAAAGCGTGCCCTCGTGCAAATGAATTCACTTGGTATTATTACGAATGAAGAGGAACGTCCAGCACGTAAAGTGTTAAGTGCCGCTGCGTTAACTTATGTAGCTGCTGCAGCAGTAGCTGTTTTAGAATTATTACGATTAATTTTAATCTTTACAAATATGCGTAATGACGACTAAGAAAAACTTGTTATAGTGGGATGACCACTATAACAAGCTTTTTTATTTGTATGATAAATCGCCGGTAGGACAGGGGAAATCGCCGATAGAAGTCCATGAATCGCCGGTAGGACAGGGGAAATCGCCGATAGATATCCATGAACCTGTTGAAAGCAACCGCCGTAGCGTACAATATCGTGTTTAGCAATAAAAAGTGTTAGATTGAATTAGCATCAATCTAACACTTTTGCTCTTTTGCCTATTCTTAATGTAATGGTTGTTTTTGATCGTCGAGCGTGAAGCCTTCTCCAGCAACATCTCGAACTTCAGAAATAGAGACGAAGGCATGAGGATCGACCTCATGGATAATTGATTTTAAACGTACAACTTCATTGCGTCCAACAACGCAGTATATCACTTCTTTTTCCTGCTTAGTAAAGTGACCATGTCCTTCTAAAATCGTCACGCCTCTTTCCATACGTAACGAAATCAAATCTGCAATTGTGCTAGACTTCTCCGAAATAATGAGTGCTCCGCGCCCTGCATAGGCTCCGTCTTGAACAAAATCGATGACGCGTGCGCCTACGAACACTGCGACAAGCGTATACATCATAGAACGTGCATCTAAAAATGTTAGCCATGATAATAGTATAACAATAGCATCGAACATGAACATTGTTTTCCCCATACTCCAGCCTAGATATTTATGGCCTAGACGTGCTAATATATCCACACCGCCCGTAGTGCCACCATAGCGGAAAACAATACCGAGCCCTAGTCCAACGAAAACACCCGCAAACAATGCTACGAGGAATAAATCATCCTCTAAGTGAATTGTGAACTGATATTTCTGAAAGATTTTCAGGAAGATGGATACTGAAATTGTACCTATTAATGTGTAAATAAAAGATTTTTTACCAAGTAGACGCCAACCTAAAATAAACATTGGAATATTCAATATTAAATTAAGTAATGCAGGATCCCAACCTAGTGTAAAATAAAGAACAAGGGTAATCCCACTAAAACCACCTTCACCTAGCTGATTTTGCATGTTAAAGTGTACAAAACCAAAGCTAAAAATGGCTGCTCCGAGCATTATTGCGATAATATTACGAATTCTGATCTGTTTAAACATAAGACCTCCTGTAATTCCTAACTATGAAGTAGTGGTTTTATTATCTGTTATTTTATTGTTTTTGACAACAATGGTGTAAATTTTATACGATGGTAAATAGGAGTGTGATATTGGATGACAGAACAGATAACGATGCAAGCCTTGCAAAAACGTGTGGATGATTATATAGGGCAATTTAAGGAAGGTTATTTCCCTCCTTTTGAACTACTCGCACGTTTAACGGAGGAGCTTGGAGAATTGTCACGCGAAGTGCAAGACGTTTACGGACAGAAAAAGAAAAAAAGCACTGAAGAAACGAATAGTATTGAAGAAGAATTAGGTGACTTTTTCTTTGTTTTAGTATGCTTTGCTAATGCACAAGGTATAAAATTAGATGAGGCACTTTTACGCGTCATACATAAATTTGAAACGAGAGATAAGGATCGCTGGACAAGAAAGGAAGAGGAATAATGTCGATTCGTGTAGCAATTGCAGGGCCAAGAGGAAAAATGGGAGCTGAAGCTGTACATACAGTTATGAAACATGCCAAAATGGAGTTAGTAGCTGTACTAGATTATAAAGAGGTTGGCCAGACATTAGCTGATTTAGAAATGTTCCCAGCAAGCTATACAGCACCAATATTTACAGATATGAACGAGCTAGTAGAAGCGACTGCCCCTGACGTTTTAGTAGATTTAACGAATCCACATGCAGTATACAATCATACAAAAGAGGCTTTAAATTTAAATGTACGACCAGTTATTGGCACAACTGGTTTTACAGATGCTCAGCTTGAAGAATTATCAGCACTTGCTAATGAGAAGGAGTTAGGCTGCATTATCGCACCAAACTTTGCAATTGGGGCAATCCTGATGATGAAATTTGCTAAAGAAGCAGCAAAATACTTACCAGATGTAGAAATCATTGAAATGCACCATGACCAAAAGTTGGATGCGCCATCTGGTACTGGTGTCAAAACAGCACAACTAATCCAAGAGGTGCGAGCACAAAAAACGCAAGGTCATCCACAGGAAAAAGAAACGATTGAAGGAGCAAGAGGGGCTGATTTTGATGGTATGCGAATTCATTCTGTTCGCTTACCTGGTTTAGTGGCACATCAGCAAGTATTGTTTGGAGGAGACGGTCAACTATTAACAATCCGTCATGACTCATTAAATCGTAACTCCTTTATGTCCGGTGTTGCATTTTGTGTAGAAGAAGTTATGAAAATGGATCAGCTAGTTTATGGTTTAGAAAACATCATCTAAAGAACGGATGGAAAATTTATGAAAATCGCATTAATTGCACATGATCGCAAAAAAGATAATCTAGTACAGTTTGCTATCGCTTACCGTGATATTTTAAATGAACATACACTTTATGCAACAGGTACAACAGGGCAACGTGTTATGGAAGCTACAAGCTTAGAGGTTACACGTTTTCGCTCGGGTCCCCTTGGTGGGGATCAACAAATTGGCGCAATGATTGCCAATAATGATATGGATATGGTCATTTTTTTCCGTGACCCCTTAACAGCGCAACCACATGAGCCGGATGTTTCTGCACTTATCCGTCTTTGTGATGTTTACCAAGTGCCACTGGCAACAAATATGGGAACTGCAGAAATACTACTAAAAGGCCTACAAGAGGGCTTTGTGGATTGGAGACTGATTCAAGAAAGACGAGACTAAAAGACGTGAATTTAGAAAGGATGATTATCGAATGAGAAAGCTAAAAATCGGCATTACCTGTTATCCAACAGTTGGAGGCTCTGGTGTTATTGCAACAGAATTAGGAAAAATGCTTGCAGAGAGAGGGCACGAAATTCATTTCATCACCTCAAGCGTACCATTTCGATTGAATAAAATTTATCCGACCGTCTTTTTCCATGAAGTAGAAGTGAACAATTATTCAGTATTTCAGTATTCGCCGTATGATATTGCATTAGCGAGTAAAATGGCGGACGTGATTAAAGATGAAGGGTTAGACGTACTACATGTACATTATGCAATCCCACATGCCGTATGTGCGGTGCTAGCCCGAGAAATGAGTGGGCAAAATATTGGTATTGTGACAACACTCCATGGCACGGATATTTCCGTACTTGGACAGGATTCTACGCTGTCACAAGCTATCAAATATGGTATTGATAAGTCTGATATTGTAACTGCAGTTTCAGAGTCACTAAAAGAACAAACCTACGAACTTATTGATACTGTAAAGCCAATTGAAACGATTTATAACTTCGTGGATGAGCGTGTCTATCGTCCGCAAGATGCTGGTAATTTAAAAGAGCAGTTTGGCATTCAAGAAGATGAAAAAGTCATCATTCATGTTTCTAACTTCCGTAAAATTAAGAACCTCCCTCATATTATTGATGCGTTTATGAAAATCCGAGGAAATATAAAAGCGAAGCTATTGTTAGTAGGGGATGGACCCGAAAAGCATCGTGTGATGGATCAAGTAAAAGAAAGCCCGTATGTCAAGGACGTCTTATTTTTAGGTAAACAAGAAAATTTAGATGAATTGTACGCTATTAGTGATCTGAAGCTATTACTGTCACAACAGGAATCTTTTGGACTTGTATTGCTTGAAGCAATGGCTTGTGGTGTGCCATGTATTGGTACGACCGTTGGTGGAATACCAGAAGTCATTGATCATGGTGTAGATGGCTATTTAGTGGAATTAGGCGATACGGATGCTGTTGCTGACTATGCTGTACAGTTATTGAACGATGAAGATAAGCTACTTCGTTTCCGCGAAGCAGCGATGCGAGCAGTTAGTGAAAAATTCCACTCATCTAAAATTGTCGAGCAGTATGAACAACTGTATGAAAAGGTTGCTGAAAAAAACCATGCAAAACAATAAAGAATGGCAAGCTGCTTTCTCAGTTATTGAACAATTAGAGGAAGCAGGCTTTGAGGCAGTTGTCGTAGGCGGAGCTGTGCGAGACGCCCTATTAAATCGTCAAGCACATGATGTAGACGTAGCGACAAATGCATTGCCACAAGAAGTTAAAACTGTTTTTAATCGTACCGTTGATATTGGTATTCAACATGGCACCGTGCTAGTTCTTGAGCCAACAGCACCAGTTGAAGTTACAACGTATCGCACAGATGGAGAGTATACTGATCATCGAAGACCAGAGGAAGTCCATTTTGTAAGGTCCCTGAAAGAGGATTTACAGCGCCGTGATTTTACGATGAATGCAATAGCTATGCGTCGAGATGGCACGTTTGTAGATTATTATAATGGGCAGCGTGATATTGAGGCTGGCGTTATTCGAGCAGTAGGAGAAGCAAAAGTGCGTTTTGCTGAGGATGCCTTACGAATGCTAAGGGCTGTGCGTTTTTCAGCACAGCTTGGCTTTACGATCGAAGCTAAGACACTTCAGGCAATACAGGAAAAGGCTTCAGATATTGCCTGGGTTGCCAAAGAGCGCATTAAGGCTGAACTTGATAAGCTGTGGGTAGGGAAAGATGTTTATAATGGCATTAAAAAGCTTGAAGAAAGTGGATTAGTGTCCTATTTGCAAGGTGACTTCCAAGTCGAACAATGGAAAGGCTTTTCTGTACAAAATGCAACTTGCGGTTGGGCGTATTTTGCTCTTATACAAGGTGACCAATGGCAGGAAGTGTTGCGTGCCTATCGTTTATCGAATAAGGAAATGGCATTTGTTAAGGCTGTTTTAGGTGCATTCCATGCGTTACAAAAGGGCTGGACAAGTATGGACTATTTTACGTATTCGCTAGAGGAGCTCGAAGCGGCACAATACTTTGCACAGTTGAAAGAGCTAATGAACCACTCGCAGCAAAGCATACGGGAGGTTCAGGCAAGCTTACCAATAAGACATCGCCAAGAGCTTGTAGTGAATGGAATGGATTTATTGCAATGGTCAGGACAAAAACGGGGACCATGGTTAAAAGAAGCTTTACAATTAATTTTAACGGCCGTTGTGAATGGGGAACTTACTAATGAGCAAAACCACATTAAGGATTGGTTTGCGCGCGAGTATGACCTTAAAGAATAAATAGTTGATTATATAATGAAAATAGTGCAAGTGACAAAAAGTGACCATTGAAATTACGTCATTACAAGGTCACTTGCTTTATCTTTTTGTTAGCATTTTGAGTGAAAACTAGAAACGATTTATACATAAACAAAATTTCAATCAAGGTGGGGTGGATGATGATTGACCATCTAATAGGAGAGAGAGTTATACTGAGAGAGTTAGAGCAACACGATTGGAAAGCTGTACATGAATATGCATCTCAACCAATTGTTTGCCAATATCAACCATGGGGTCCTAATTCCGAAAAAGAGTCATATGAGTTTGTCACGCAAGTAATGTTGGAAGCTACAAACATGCCAAGAAGTCGCTTTGTTTTTGCTGTTATGGAAAAGGAACGGTTAATCGGTGCTGGGGAAATTAATATTCGAGATTTTACGAATAGACAAGGTGAGATTGGATATATTATTCACCCAGACTATTGGGCAAAGGGGTATGCTACAGAAGTATCGAAGCTACTAATTGAATTTGGATTTAGTACATTAAATTTACACCGTATTTTTGCAACTTGTGACCCGAGAAATTTAGGCTCTGCAAAAGTGTTAGAAAAAATCGGCATGACTCAAGAAGGTAAATTACGACAAGATTTGTTATTAAGAGATGGCTGGCGAGATTCCCTTTTATACAGTATTTTAAAGCATGAATGGTAAATCTTATTGCATCTCTTGCTAACGAGACAAGTTCGTTATAGATGATATATTTGAAATGCCACTGTTGTGATTAGGTGCAATGAAGAAAAATACTAAAGGATTGGTTTGAGTATGAGTATGTCCATGAAGGATGAAATTTTAAAAAGATTATTAGCAGCTAGCGGTGAGGCAGTTTCAGGACAAGACTTGGCAGATTCACTAGGGGTGTCACGTACTGCAATTTGGAAGCATATGCAGACGTTACAGGAGGAAGGCTACACTTTTGAAACGGTTAAGAAAAAAGGCTATGTGTTAACTGGTGTGCCGAATAGCTTAAGTCCAACACAATTAGAATTATTTTTAAAAACAGAGCGGTTAGGACGACAAATTCACTATTTTGATGTCGTGGATTCTACACAATCAATTGCGCATAAGCTAGCACAAGAAGGTGCCCCAGATGGAACGATTGTTATTGGTGAAGAACAAACGGCAGGGCGTGGTCGCATGTCTAGACCATGGGAATCAGCAAAAGGTACAGGTATTTGGATGACCATTATTTTACGACCTGATGTATCACCACAGCAAGCATCTTCATTTACACTTGTCGTTGCCGTTGCAGTTACAATGGCCATTAAAACATTATATAAACATGTAGAGCCTGCAATAAAATGGCCAAATGATTTACTTATAAACGGCAAAAAATGTACGGGGATTTTAACAGAAATGCAGGCAGAGGCAGACCTTGTACAAGCATTACTTGTCGGGATTGGTATCAATGCTAACCAGCAAGAAAAAGATTTTTCTCCTGACATCGCAAATATTGCCACATCGCTACGCATAGCTGCAGGAGAAGAAATTAATCGTGCTGCACTTGTCGCAACGATTTTACAATATTTAGAGCAGTTTACTGAGCTATTCGTAAAAGAGGGCTTCTCCAGTATTAAAGAGCTATGGGAGCAAATGTCATGCACAATAGGACAACGTATCGAAGTGACGACTTTACGAGAACGTTTTGAAGGCATTGCTAGCGGCATTACAGATGAAGGTGTGCTACAGCTAACATTAAATGATGGTACAATTCGAACAATTTATTCGGGGGATATTAAAATTTTATAAAAAATTAAATTACTCGACAATGCTTTTTGAAACAGGGGTAAAAGATAACTCTAGCGAAAAGCGACCGTTGTACCGGCCATGCCATCAACGGCATAGCAAAAAAGAGTTAGATTGATTGCAATCAATCTAACTCTTTTTCTATTTTATCCCAGCATCTTGTTATCATTTTAGAGATAATGCTATATCTCCATGTAAAAGTGAAACGCTTAGCTGATTTTCTCCTGCAAGGAGCTGAGAAACCTTACTATTTTGCGAACTATCATTTACTGAAATATCTCCGAAGCTTGTATTCAATTCGAAACCTACATCACTTTTTTTATTGTCTAAGTGTAGTAAAGTATCTCCAAAGCTAGAGGTGATGTTGGATTGACCGTTCAGTGTCCCATTAATAGTAATATCCCCATGTTCACTTTCAACAACAAGACCGCTACTTTTAAATTGCTTGAGTGTTAAATCACCGAAAGACTGAGTAATCTCGGTTTTTTCTCCTGCAATATTCTTCAGTAGAATATCTCCATAATCTTCATTAAGGCTTAATTGCTTGTAATCGAATCCTTTAAGCGTTGTATCGCCAAAATTACTGTCAATAACTATGGAATTTAATTTTGTATCTTTTGGAACAGTAATTTTTATGGAAGGTGATTTGAATGTCCCGATGCCAATCGTCATACCGCTTTTTCTTTTACTTTTCGTTTCAACTGTCAAAGTGCCATCTTTCATACTATAAGTTACGTCCGTATTTTTCATAACGTTTGTTTCTAATGTATAGCTATCTGACTGAAGTATTTCAACATCCCCGTAGTCATTGTTTATGTGTAGATCTGTAAATGCTTCAAGTGCATAAAAATTATTTTCGAGCCCATTTTTAGCTGGGACAGTGAAGCCGTTATCTTCTTTTATGATAAACCATCTTCCTCCAGAGGAAAAACCAATTACGGCAAGTAAAATACCTAAAGTAATCATACTAAGCGCAATGAGCTTAGATCTCGAAATCATCTAAAATCCCCCTTTACGCTTTTTTGTAATTTTACGGAATAAACTTGCCAATACTTCCACACAAACAAGACCAATTTTCTTAATCAAGCGTGCTACGGCAGGGAAAAGTAAAACACCCAATCCTGTAACAATTAGTCCTATTCCCATAAAGAGCAATGCTGTTGGCCAGTGCTCTGTTAAAACAAAGAAGCCTGCAATGAGTGCCACAACACCGCCTAAAAAGATGCTTAGAACTGTTGCAACAATCGCCACAACAACGCTAAAAATGACTGCTCCAACCGATATCATAAGTGCTACCGCAACTGCTAGTATTGGTAAAGATAATGGTGCCGACAATATTGCAAGAATAATGAGCCAAATAGCGGTCATATTTTTCTTTGTAGAAGCGGGTGTTGCATCTAAGTCCTTTAAAGCAAAGTCAGCCATTATTTGTGAAGCAACAACAGAGGGAGAACCTAGTTGTGAAATGACTTGCTGCTCATTTTCTGCGCCTGCTTCATCAAAATACTCTTCATAATAGACAAGCGCAGCATTTAGCTCATGCGCAGGAAGCCGACTTAATTTGCCTCGTAGCTTTTTTAAATAGCTTACTCTATCCATCTAATTTCCCTCCTAAAAGTACACAGTCAACTTTTTGCTTATACATTTGCCACTCCTGTAAAAGCTCTAGCAATCGTATACGCCCTTGCTCGGTTATTTGATAATACCGTCTATTTCTCCCTTGGTAGGGCTGGTCATATGTTGTTAGGTAGTTTGCTTTTTGTAAACGGCGTAAAACCGGATACAGCGTTGATTCGGATATATCCATCACAGATTGTACCTGCTGTGTTAATGAGTAGCCGTATGCATCTTCCTTATCAACAATCGCAAGTACACAAGCATCGAGTAATGCGGAGCCTAGCTGAAATGTCATCTTTCCACCTCACATTCAATTACCTATACAAGGTTTTATATTATATGCTGTATAGTATGCTGATAGTATATGACGTATAATATGTGTTTGTCAATTTTTGTGAAAAAAATGTTCGAACGAAATACTAGGGGACGTCCATTGCTAGAAAAAAATATTTGAAGATTAATTGGAATCTGTTATAGTAGTGCTGAAGGGCAGTATCCTTTGTGAACGGCACCTTCAAAAGCAATTTACAAATTACAACAAATATCTGCCTTGATCTTTATAGACAGGGACGGAAGAAAACGATGCGTTCAAAATTTAACTTGATTCAGTAGAAATAGCCTAACTATAAAAGTTGAAATGGCTGGTTTCTATTTGTTTAAATGAAGTTAAAACCTCATCGTCATATCACGGATTTTTAGTTGCATAGCAAACAAAATCCTGCTGGTATGTTAACAACAATGAGGTAAAACGGTTCTGAACGAACACATGACCTTTCTGTCCATTTTAAGGAATAGAAAGGTCTTTTTGTTTTTTTCCTTAAAAAAAGGAGGACTACACAATGAAGACGACATCAGATTTTTTAAAAATGAAAGCAGCAGGAGAGAAAATCGTTATGTTAACGGCGTACGATTACCCTTCCGCAACATTTGCAGAAGAAGCAGGCGTTGAAATGATTCTCGTAGGGGATTCGCTTGGAATGGTAGTGCTTGGTTATCCTTCAACGATGCCAGTTACCGTAGCGGATATGGTTCACCATGCAAAAGCTGTCCGTCGTGGGGCAAAAAATACGTTTGTTATCGTGGATATGCCATTTGGGTCTTATCAAGGTGATATTAACGACACTTTAAAAACTGCGGTATCTATGATGCAGGAGACTGGTGCAGATGCTCTTAAGCTAGAGGGTGCAGGGGATGTACTGCCGGTTATAAGTAAATTAACATCAGCAGGGATCCCAGTCGTTGCGCACTTAGGCTTGCAACCGCAATTAGCAGGAGTGCTTGGGGGCTATAAGGTACAAGGGAAGACAGCCGAACAGGCAAAACAACTTATTGAGGATGCCAAAAAGTGTGAAGCTGCTGGCGCTTGTGCAATTGTATTAGAATGTATTCCACACCAGCTAACAGAGCTAGTTTCCGCTGCACTAATTATTCCTACGATTGGCATTGGCGCTGGACTTGAAGCAGATGGACAAGTGTTAGTTTTCCATGACATGCTTAGCTATGGATCACATCATGTACCAAAATTTGTGGAACGCTATGCCGATATGGGAAGTGAAGCAAGTAGTGGTATTGCTAATTTTGTAAATGCAGTGAAGACTGGGACATTCCCTACATTAAACCACTCCTTCACGATGAAGGATGAAGCATTGGATCAGTTATACGGAGGCGTTAAATAAATGAAAGTCATCATGACAATCGAAGCACTAACTGCAGAAATTCAAACAGCTAAGAAAGCGCAAAAAACAATTGGTTTAGTGCCAACGATGGGTTATTTGCATGAAGGCCATTTAACATTAGCGTCAAAAGCACGTGTAGAAAATGACCTTGTTGTTATGAGTATTTTCGTTAATCCGACGCAATTTGGTCCAAACGAGGACTTTGAAAGTTATCCTCGTGATTTAGAACGAGACACGGCTTTAGCACGATCTGTAGGTGTAGATATTGTTTTTGCACCAAGTGTTGAAGAAATATATCCGCATAATGGTGGTATTCGCATCTATGCAGGCGAGCAGGCAACAATTTTA
The DNA here is from genome assembly GCF_038008685.1 of Lysinibacillus sp. FSL W8-0992. Lineage (NCBI taxonomy): Bacteria > Bacillati > Bacillota > Bacilli > Caryophanales > Bacillaceae > Lysinibacillus > Lysinibacillus sp. FSL W8-0992. The sequence continues at coordinate 3,603,696 of NZ_JBBOZQ010000001.1, read as the reverse complement.
TGTGGCGCAAGCCGACCAGGGCATTTTGATGGCGTATTACAGGTCGTATCAATTTTATTTCACTTAACTCAGCCAACCCGTGCGTATTTCGGTCAAAAGGATGCACAGCAAGCGGCTATTATCGCTACGATGATACGTGATTATCATTTCCCGTTAGAAATGCGTGTCGTGCCTATCGTACGTGAGGAGGATGGCTTAGCAAAATCTTCGCGCAATGTCTATTTGAATGCTAAAGATCGTAGTGAAGCACCGGCTATATATGAGGCTTTACAGCTTGCTAGAGATAGCTTTCTAGCAAATGGTGATGCAACTGGGGCACTGGCAAAAGCAAAGGCGCACATCACTGCACGCACACATGGAAAAATTGATTATATTGAATTATTGGCTTACCCAGACCTACTACCAGTAACAGCTCAAACGGAACAAGTCCTTTTAGCAGCTGCTGTCTATATCGGTCAAACGCGATTAATCGATAATTGTATCTTTAATGTGAAAGAAGGAAAATAACATGTTACGAATGATGATGAATAGCAAAATCCACCGTGCTACTGTAACGGAAGCGGATTTAAATTATGTAGGATCCATCACAATCGATGAGGATATTTTAGATGCAGTTGGTATGCTACCAAACGAAAAAGTGCATATCGTAAATAATAATAATGGTGCTCGCTTTGAAACTTATATTATTGCAGGTGAGCGTGGCTCAGGTGTTATTTGTGTAAATGGTGCAGCAGCGCGCCTTGTACAACGCGGAGACATCGTCATTATTATCTCTTATGTTTATGTGGATAATGCAGAGGCAAAAGAACATAAACCAACTGTAGCGATTATGGGAGAAGGTAATACAATAAAAGAAATGATTGCCTACGAGCCTGAAGCCACTATATTGTAGTGCCAGTCACTCACACAATTCTGGAACAATTCTGAAATCAAGCAGCACTGCAAGTAAGAAAATTTATTATAACTAAGTAAAAATCCACGAAGACTCCTGCGGAATAACACACAATGTAAGACGCAACAGGCGGCGCGATAGCGACGGTTGCGGCTTACATTGTGCCCGCCGGAAAGCGAAGTGGATTTTTACGCTTTTAGAAGCCTACGTTTTGCTAGTTGTCTATGTAAAAGTGCCAGTCACTCATACAATTCTGAAACAATTTTGAAATTAAGCAGCACTGCAAGTAGGAAAATTTATTATAACTAAGTAAAAATCCACGAAGACTCCTGCGGGAATAGCACGCAATGTAAGACGCAAAAGGCGGCGCGATAGCGACGGTTGCGGCTTACATTGTGCCCGCGGAAAGTGAAGTGGATTTTTACGCTTTTAGAAGCCTATGTTTTGCTAGTTGTCTATGTAAAAGTGTCAGGCACTCACACAATTCTGAAACAATTTTGGAATTATGTAAAAGTGCCAGTCACTCAAACAATTTTCAAACAATTTTAAGGAGTTTTATGGAAAAACATTAGCGAAAAAGCGTTTTCTTTCATCCAAGATGGTGGAAGGATGACCAGCGCGATGAATTTATGATAAAATTCATCTATCTAATGTGAACTGTGAGTTGAGATGTATGATGGAAAGTCAAAAGTATGCAATTGTTGATTTGGAGACGACAGGTCATTCTCCAGCAAATGGTGACCGTATGATTCAAATTGCCATTGTAATTATGAAGGATTGGGAAATAGAACGAACTTATACAAAATTTATTCATCCAGGTAAATCTATTCCGTCCTTTATTCAAGATTTAACGCATATTACGGACGAGGATGTCAAAGATGCCTTGCCGTTCGAGGCACATGCGGACTACATATATGAATTGATTGCCGATTGTGTTTTTGTCGCGCATAATACCGATTTTGACTTATCCTTTTTACAAGCAGAATTCAAACGAGCTGGTTTACCGAAATGGCATGGTAAGAAAATGGATACGGTAGAGCTAGCAAAAATTTTATTCCCTATGTCACTTAGTTTTAAGCTAGGTGATTTAGCAGCGGATTTAAATATTGAACTTGAAAATGCACATAGAGCGGACGATGACGCACTTGCAACAGCTGAGCTTTTTAAACGTAGTTGGAATGAGCTTCTAAACCTTCCGCAGCTAACGCTTGAACAAATGCATAAACGCTCGTTCCGTTTAAAATCTAATTTATCCCAGCTTTTCTTTGAGGCACTACAAATAAAACGCCATCAAAGTTCGACTGATGAACATATTACCTACTATCGCAATTTTGCGATTTGTGATGGTCGTCAAAAACAGGTTTTTAAACCGGAACTAGCACCTTATCCTCAAACGGCAAAAGACAAAGAAGCGATGATGACAAAGGCTATGCCTAACTTCGAGCAACGACCTGCTCAATTTGCAATGATGGATACGATTTGGCAAGCATTAAACAGGAAAGAAGAATGTATTATCGAGGCTTCTACAGGCATCGGTAAAACGGTTGGTTATCTTTTACCTTGTATTTTATATGCACGAGCGCACAATAAAAAGATAGCGATTAGTACGTATACAGCACATTTACAGGAGCAGCTTGTAGAAGAGGAACTACCAAAAATCGAAAAAATTCTTGGCACAAAAGTAAATGTTGCTGTACTTAAAGGCATGCAACATTATATTGACCTCGCACGCTTTGAGCAATGTATAGCATATGCAGATGAATCATATGACGATACCTTTACAATTTTACAATTGCTAGTATGGCTGACAAAAACCCAAACTGGTGTGTTAAGTGAACTTAATGTTTCTGGTGGAGGACAGCTATTTTTAGAAAAAATCCGCAAAATACCTGACGAAAAATCGACAAAAGGCTTTGATTTCTACGAGCAAGCATTAAAAAATAGTGCAACAGCGGATTGCATCGTGACGAATCACTCGATGGTAATTAGTGATTTAGTTCGTCAAACGCCAATTTTTACACAAATCGATGGTTGGATTATTGACGAAGCCCATCAAGTTATTCAAGCAGCTATGCAACAGGATGAAACGGTCTTTTCATATACACAATGGAAATATGTTTTTGGCCAAATTGGTACAATGGAAGAAACAGCTCTCTTTCAGCAATTTAGTCAGGCTGCAAAGAAGAAGCAGCGCATTCCGATGCAAAGCTTACAGCAACTAGATAAACAATTTATACGTCTACAGCGTGTGTTTGACGAAACAATCCAGCGTGTAGTACAAAAAGTACAACAGCAAATTAAAGGCAAACAAACAAGTAGCAAGTGTACACTGTTTTTAGAGGATGTATTACTTGCAAAAGAGCCACTTTTACAAGTAAGCAAACTATTACAGCAATGGCTAGACCTTGCAGTAGATGCTGGCAAAGCTTTTGAAAATAATATTGAGCAATTAGACAAAAATGAAGTATTTATATTATCCGAGTGGCATTATTGGATTCGTGAAATGAAGCTAAGAATTGCTGAATGGGAGGAAATTTTCCTTTTACCACAAGATGATAATTCAGTGTGGTTTGAGTTTGATTTGCGCAGTGTACCAGGGAGTCTACATGTTTATAAAAAGCCAGTAAATGTCACACCAATAATTGAAAAGGTACTTGCACCACTCCGTAACCAAGCAAGTATCGTCTGGACTTCAGGAACATTAACTGTACCAGGCAATGAACGTTTTATTACACGGCAGCTAGGTATTTCAGACAGTGTGCATGTCGTACAGTTACAGGCACCTCCTTCGTATTATGCAGGTGCAAAGGCGTTTATCGTCACAGATATGCCGGACATTCAAAAAGTTACACAGGCGGAATATATTGAGGCAGTTGCGCACGCCATTACACGTACAGTTCGCATGACAGAAGGCCGCTGCTTTGTCTTATTTACTGCACAAGATATGCTGCGAAAAACAGTTGAACTAATACAAGATAGTGAACTACTCGATGACTATATGCTCTTTGCACAAGGTGTTACAGGTGGTAGTCGGATGCGTATTCTCAAATCGTTTCAGAAATTTAGCCAGGCAGTGTTATTTGGAACAAATAGCTTTTGGGAAGGAGTAGATGTCCCAGGTGACGCACTATCTTCCGTAATCGTTGTACGCCTGCCATTCTCTTCTCCAGAGGAGCCAGTGTTCAAGGCACGTGCCAAACACCTTACAATGCAAGGGCGCAACTCCTTTACGGAGCTGTCTTTACCTGAAGCAATTATGCGTTTTAAGCAAGGTTTTGGCCGATTAATCCGTTCTTCGCAAGATAAGGGCGCATTTATTGTGTTAGATCGTCGTATTAGCTCAAAATCGTATGGAAAAGAATTTATTGATGCATTACCACCAATAGATGTGAGAAAACTACAATTACCAGAGCTTTTAAAAGAATTAAGTAATTGGCAAAAATAATAAAAGTCCCTTTTAGCATTATGCTAGAAGGGATTTTTAATAATTGGTGCAAAGAGGTGGCTTTTTCATTGTCATTAAAGTGCCTGCAATAGACCATAACAGCAAGAATGAGGACGAAATGACTGTTGAACCCCTGTTAAGATGATATCTATCACGTATAGGGGGATTAAATATGACGACAATAAAAACATTCAATGCATTACATGCCGCACAAGATTTATTATTATTAGGGAATGCCTGGGATTTACTATCTGCATTAACACTAGAAAAAGCAGGATTTAAAGCAATTGGTACTACAAGCTGGGGAATTGCGAATTCGCTCGGTTATGCAGATGGAGAATGTATAGATTTTAATAGACATTTAGCTATAATTAAAGCGATTACGGATAATGTAAATATCCCAGTTTCAGCAGATATTGAGGCAGGGTATGGAAGCGATACGAAAACAATTTTGGATAATGTATTAAGAACAGCAGATATTGGTGTAGCAGGTATCAATATTGAGGATTCACTAAAACAACAAAAAGGGCTAAGAAATATGAATGAACATTGCTCCCTGTTAGAAAAAATGAGAACAATGTTAGATCAGCATGGCTATAAAGACTTTTTTATTAATGCAAGGACAGATACATATTTTCAAACAGAGCAGCCATTTTTGGATACAATGACAAGAGCAAAGGCATATGTGGACAGTGGTGCTAGTGGAATTTTTATACCAGGGCTGATAGATCATGAAGAAATAAAAGAAATTACTTCAGCTATAGATGCTCCCATTAATTTAATGTCGTTACCAGGTTTAACGAATTGTCAGACGCTACAAGAATTAGGCGTTAAACGTTTTAGCTTTGGCAATGCATTATCAGATACAATCATTGCTTATTTGACAAAAAATGCGACACAGTTAGTCGAGACGAGAGATACGTCATTTTTATATGAAAAATAGCTGAAGCAAGGAGGCATTTAATGGACAGTACCGTAAATCTTTCATTTGATGAAATGTGGGAGAAAATAATGGCTTGTGATCGAACTTATGATGGATTATTTTTTACGGCAGTGAAAACGACAAAAATTTATTGTCGTCCCTCGTGCAGGTCAAGAAAACCGAAAAAAATAAATGTAGCATTTTACGATGATATAACAAAGGTTGAGCAAGCAGGCTTTCGTGCTTGCAAACGGTGTCAACCTGAAGTTGAGCACTCTCCACATGCGCAACTTATCAAAGCGGTTACATCATTTTTAATGAAAGAATACAAGCAATCGCTTACGTTGCAACATATTGCCAATCATGTTGGGATAAGCCCATTCCATCTTGAACGATTATTTAAACAAGCAACGGCTGAAACCCCACGAACTTATTTAGAAAAAATAAGAATTGATAAAGCAGCACATTTACTAAAGAGTACAAATTTAACCATTTTAGAAATTTGCTTTGAAACTGGATTTCGCAGTTCTTCTAATTTTTACAAAGTTTTTCGTCGCCAAAAAGATTGCTCTCCTACTGAATATCGAAGCCTTCAATATAAGGAGCTATGAATATGAAACAGTCAGATGAAAAATGCCACATCGAGCTAAGTACGCCAATGCTATTTAACTATGATGAATGCTTATTATTTTTAGCTAGATCCGATCAAGAAGTACTGCATACGATAAAAGATAAAATTTTATACAAATTACTAAAAATTAATAATGAATTCATCCTATGTAAAATTGGCTATAGCGCACAAAAGATTCAGGTTCACTTTCCACTCAAAACGCCTTCTAAAGCTGCTGTTGAACAAGTGATAGCTTATATAAGGGAATGGTTCGACTTAGATCGAAACTTGGCGCCTTTTTATAACATGGCACAACAAGATGCTATTTTGCAACAACCTGTAAAAAAATATTATGGATTACGGATAATAGGTATTCCTGATTTATTTGAAGCACTTGTATGGGCGATTATCGGACAACAAATAAATTTAACATTCGCCTATACACTAAAAAAACGATTTGTTGAACATTTTGGTGAAAGTGTGACGTATAAAGGGGAAACCTATTTAGTATTTCCAACATGTGAAAAAATCGCGTCTTTAGAAGTAGAAGATGTAAAAGCATTACAATTTACTGTTCGAAAAGCCGAATATATAATTACAATTGCACAAGCGATGGCAAGTGGTGAATTAAATAAAGAAAAATTGTTGAAGGAACAAAATCGTACGAGCATGAAGAAATTTCTTATGGCAATAAGAGGAGTCGGAGCATGGACTGCGGATTATGTCCTAATGAAATGTTTTCATGATCCAACCTCGTTTCCTATTGCAGATGTAGGGCTTCATAATGCCTTGAAAATGCAACTAGCATTAGATCGAAAACCGACAATAGATGAATTAAAAGAGTTTGAAGCACAATGGCAAGGGTGGCAAGCATATGCAACCTTTTATTTATGGAGGTCATTATATGACAAAGTATAAAGTGGATTACAATTCTCCTATCGGTATTATAGAAATTATAGGAAGTGATAAAGCTGTTTGTTCAATTATGTTTTCCGAGCGACAACAAATAATAAATATCCAAAATGATTCAACACCGAAAATTTTACTTGATTGCCTAAAGCAATTGGATGAATATTTTCAAGGACAACGTTTTACTTTTACTTTTCCATATAGCGTTGAAGGCACCAACTTTCAAAACCGAGTATGGCAAGCATTGACTAATATAGGATACGCTGAAATAGGGACTTATAAAACGATTGCCATGTCAATTGGCAATGAAAAAGCGATAAGAGCTGTTGGCAATGCAAATGGCAAAAATAAATTAAGCATTGTTATTCCTTGTCATCGTATTATTGGCTCAAATGGTACTTTAACTGGTTATGCTGGCGGTTTATGGCGGAAAGAATGGTTACTTCAGCATGAAAAGTCATTTCATAAAGGTAAATAACGAGTACTAAATATTAAGCGCTAATAGATTTATTAGTGCTTTTTGTATGCTCTTTTGCAGTTATGGACTAGCAAAGCGTACCTTTGTATAAAAAAACAGTTATTGCGAAAAATAAGACCGTCATTATGAGTGTTGTAAATAACTTACATGACACATTGGCCAATGGTCAGTTTGCCATTAGTCATAGCAAAGTGTTGCATTTTACAATGGTGAAGGTTTATCTTTGCCAGACATGTGATTTGCTTCGCCACACTATAGAAGAAAGGAGGTACTACGAATGGGTGTATTATATAGGATTGCCTTAGTTCTCGTAATTATTGGTGCAATTAACTGGGGACTAATAGGATTTTTTAGATTTGATTTAGTCGCCTATTTATTTGGTGGACAAACAGCGGTATTGTCTAGATGGGTATATGCGCTTGTCGGACTAGCTGGACTTGTATCAATTCCAATTCTCATGAAGCGTTTGGATGAGGATGCGGACTTCGATCCACATACTCGTATTAATAGCAATCCGAGTTATGGTATGGAGGCTGGGGAAGAAGCAGATTTCACAGATGTTCCAAAAACGAACAAAAAAGATATAAATAACAAGAAAAAGTAAGCACTAAAAAACTGATGGCCAAGTTGGTACATCAGTTTTTTAGTAACAAATAGCCGTCTCATATGCACAGTGAGACGGCTTGTATTTCTAGTCGTTATTACTAGGAAAAGCAAAGGATGATGCAGATTCTGTAGTATCTTCAAACCACTTTTCGGAAATTGTTTTAGCTTTCGTAAAGAAGCGGACTTGGTCTGGTCCAAACATATGACCTTCACCAAATTTTGAACGTTTCCAGCCCCCAAAATTATGGTAGCCGACAGGTATTGGGATAGGCACGTTTACGCCAACCATACCCACTTCAATTTCAGAAGTGAATTTACGAGCAGCTGCTCCATTATTTGTAAAGATAGTTACGCCGTTTCCTAACTCGTGATTATTAATTAAATCAATAGCTTCCTCCAATGTTTGCACACGTACGACATTACGAGCAGGTCCGAATACTTCTTGCTCATAAATTTCCATACCTGGTTTTACGTGATCCAATAATGTTGGGCCTAAATAAAAACCATTAGATTTTTTCGAAATTTCTGGTTGACGACCATCGCATACGATAGTAGCACCTTCTTTAAGACTGCGTTCAATAAAGCCTATGATAGCATCTTTCGATTGTTGAGTAATAACAGGACCAAAATCAACTTCTTTGTCAGTATAAGGTCCTACTTTTAAAGCTGAAATTTTATCAGCTAATATTTTTACAAGCTTTTCAGCTGTAGTTTCGCCAACTGGAATGATTGTAGAAATGGCCATACATCGTTGTGATGCAGCACCATAAGCTGCACCTAAAAAGGCATTGGCAACTTGTTCTAAATCTGCATCAGGCATAACAACCATATTGTTTTTGCCACCACCTAATGCTGTGACACGTTTCCCATGTTTAGAGCCTGTTGCATAAATATATTCAGCAACTGGTGTTGATCCGACAAATGAAATAGCCTCAATGGAAGGATTCGTTAAAAGCTCATTGACTGTATCCTTGTCACCATTAATGACTGTCCAAATCCCATCTGGTAAACCTGCTTCCTTCCAAAGCTCTGATAAAAAGAGTGCAGAGCAAGGAACACGCTCAGACGGTTTTAAAATAACGGCATTCCCTACAGCAACTGCCATACTTGTAATAGCAAGTGGAACCATCACGGGGAAATTAAAAGGGGAAATCGCTGCAACAACGCCAAGTGGTGCTTTTGCAGAATATGCATTAATATTCCCACCTACATTAACTGAATATTCGCCTTTTACTAAATGAGGGGCATTGATTGCCAAGTCAACTGACTCTAAGCCTCTTGTAATTTCACCTTTGGCATCTTCAATCGTTTTCCCGCTTTCTGTACAAATCAAGTCGATTAATTCATCCATGCGTGCTGTTAGTAATTGCCGAAACTTCAACACAATTTCAGCACGTTTCCCAACGGAAAGTCCGCGCCAAGCTGGAAATGCATTTTTAGCACTAACGATTGCCGCTTGCACTTCTTCTTTTGTTGCAAGAGGGACACGTGCAATTACTGCTCCTGTACTAGGGTTATATACATTAGAAAAGTTCCCACTTTTGCCAACGACAATTTCCCCATTAATAAAATGCCCTAATTCTTTTAAGCCTGTATTCGTTACCATCCTAAACATTCCTCCTTCAATTCTAGCAATGATGAACTATTCAATTTATAGCAATACTACTAAAACCTATTACCAGTTATTAAAGCTGCGCTTATTTGCAACAGATGGCGTTTACTCCATTATTACTTTATATGAATAGCTTAATTGTTTTAGAAGGACAATCTATTGATTGAAAATTCAGATATAAATATTGAAAGGAGTACCATACTACAAACTACAATTAATGATGTGTTAACACATCTTCTATTAAAAAAGCTAAGTAGAGATTTGTTTTTGTAAATGGATTTGTTAAATCCATATCTAAAAGCACTTCTATTTTTTTAATTTTGTAAAGGACGGTATTACGATGTATAAATTGTCGTTCGCTTATTTTACTCGTACTGCCATTTTCCTCAAGAAAAATGCGTAAAAATGCTACATAATCCGTGTTGTGTAGCTCATCGTAGCGATGTAATTGACCTAATATATCTTGGCTAAAGGATTGCATTAATGGTTGGTTTTGAACGGCCATAATAATTTGATAGGCGCCAATATCTTTATATTTGTATAGGAATCGGTTGTTATGAAGCTGAGCTAATTGGATTACAGTTAATGATTCTTCATAGCTTTTACGTATATTTTCGTGCTCTTTTTGATAGTTTCCTTTACCGATAATCATATCGAGGGTGCCATTTTTTTGTTTAATTTTATCATAGATTTCTTCAACAATTTTCGAGAAGGGGATGTTCGGTGTATTGATTTGTGCCCTATCAATTAAAAAAATGAGGTGATTTTTATACTTTAGTTTTAAAAACCGTTTATAGCGATGTTGAAATGCAAATTGGACCATGACCTCATATCTGTCAATGCTAGACTGGGAGCCTATCGTTGAGCAAGTGATGATGGCAAGCTCTCTACCTTGTGGGAATCCGAGTTGCGCTAGTTGTTCTTTTGTCGTGTCCATATGTTTTTTATAGTGAAAAAGTAAATTATAAAGGACCTTTTCTTCGATGGAATGCTCTTGATGATGGTTCGCAATAAATTGAAAAGTAGTTTTTAATAAATCAGCTATTCGACAATGCCAAGGCATTTGAAAAACAGGGAAATCATGCTCGTTAGCAAAAGTAATGATCGACTGTGGAATAGCAGAAATATAAGGGCCTATGTTAATAATAAAGCCTGCTACTTTTTTTGCGTAAGCTAACTTAACGAGTTGTTCTAAGGAATCTTCTTGCTGTGATAAGTTAATACCTGTAGTGACGACTAGTTCATTTGGTCGGCAAAACATAATTAAATCAATGCTTTCTACTACGTTAATACCGGTAACTCTGCGATGTGCTCCACTTTGTCCAGCTACTAATGTCAGCATAGGGAATTGAACTCCCTCCACAATTTTGCGAATCGTTCCCATAGTTTCCCCCCTTAATATGAACATAACTTACCATATATCATGTGCAGATGCACATATTTTTTTAGTTTTATATCCATATCTCGTAAATTTTATCTAATTTAGAATGTTTATTAACTACTGTGAAAGAGAGGACTTGCATATGTATAAATGTAATAGTAGACGATTGCAAGATTCAATTGAACAATTTAGTCAGTTTGGGGCTACTATAAACGGTGGCGTAACACGTTTGTCTCTTTCGAATGAGGATGTTTTAGCTAGGGATTATTTTTGCAAGTGTTGCGAGGAATTAGGTATGGAAATCAAGGTGGATGATATGGCCAATATCTATGCCCTTCTACCAGGAAAAAAAGAAGTTCCTCCAATTGTCATGGGATCACATTTAGATTCTGTTGAAAAGGGTGGCAAGTTTGATGGTGTTTTAGGTGTTTTAACAGCTTTAGAAGCGATTAGAACATTGAAGGACAACGATGTAGAGCTAGATGTACCATTAATGATTGTTAATTTTACAAATGAAGAAGGTGCTCGCTTTGATCCAGCGATGATGAGCTCAGGCGTAATTGCTTCAAAATTTGAGAAGGACAAAATGCTACAGTCGGTTGATAAAAATGGCATGTCCTTTCAAGAGGCATTAAAAGCTAGTGGTTATGAGGGTTACCCGCAGCATCGTTTAAAAGAAGCACTCGCTTATATCGAACTCCATATTGAACAAGGGCCAGTACTAGAAGCGAAGCAATTAGAAATTGGCGTTGTCCAAGGTGTACTTGGAATGGTATGTTATGAAATTACTATCACAGGTGAATCTAATCATGCTGGCACGACCCCTATGTCAATGCGCAAAGATCCGATGATTGTTGCAGCAAAAACAATGTTGTCTTTATATGAACAGCTTGGGGAAATTGACGAACAATTAGTGTTTACGTTTGGACGAATGAATGTTTTCCCTAATATTCATACCGTTATTCCAAATAAAGTGACATTTACAATTGATTCGCGTCATCAAAAGCCTGATGTAATGCAAAGAGTTGAAGAAATCTTGAATGCCTTACCGACAGAGGATATGGGTTGCCGCATACAGCCAGTTAAACTTTGGGGTAGAGATACGGTAATGTTTGATACACAAATTTGTGATGAAATCGAAATGTCATGCCAGCGCTTTGGTTATAGCGCTCATCGAATGTTTAGTGGTGCAGGACATGATGCGCAATATATAGCTAATATGATTCCTTCAGCAATGATTTTTGTACCGAGTATTCATGGTAAGAGTCATTGCGAGGAGGAGGAAACATCGTTTGAAGATTGCGCAAAAGGAGCAGATGTACTACTTGAAACGGTACTAACAATGCAAACGAAATTTAGTATAGGGGCATCGTATACGTTAAATTAATTTTACTAGAATATTAATAGATAAGTACATTTGACCATGACGGACTCAGCTGTGCTAAGTGCAAGTTAAATTTTTATGGTGATTTTGCAAACTATCAGGCTACTAGAATAGATTCAACATAATTTACTTGAATTGACACGAAAGGTGAGGGATAGCATGAAAAAAATCATTCAAGGTGGACGAGTAGCAACTGCTTCAGATGTGTACGAGGCAGATATTCTTATAGAAAATGGAAAGATTGTACAAATTGGCAAAAATTTATCCGTAGAAGGCGCAGAAATCATTGATGCTACAGGCAAATATGTTATGCCAGGAGGGATTGATCCGCATACACATTTAGATATGCCTTTTAACAATACAGTGACAGATGATGACTGGAAATCTGGTACGATTGCGGCGGCGTTTGGTGGCACAACAACCATTTTAGACTTTTGCTTAACGGCTGGTGAAAAGAAGCTTTCTACAGCTGTTGACAAGTGGCATGAAAAGGCAAAAGGGAAATCAGCGATTGATTATGGATTCCACTTAATGATTGGTGATTTAACGCCAGAGACAGAGGCGGAGTTACCGGTATTATTAGAGCAAGAAGGGATTACATCTGTAAAGGTCTTTATGGCTTATGCAAAAGAATTCCAAGCGACAGATCGCACGCTTTTTAAAGCTTTTAAAATTGCAAAAGATGTTGGCGCTACCGTTATGGTGCATTGTGAAAATGGCTCTGTAATCGACGAGCTTGTTGAAGAGGCGAGAAAAGCGGGACATAAAGAGCCTATTTACCACGCTCTTACTCGTCCAGCAGAGTTAGAAGGTGAAGCGACAAAACGTGCGATTGAACTAGCTCATTTAGCAGGCGCAACATTGTATGTTGTTCATGTTACTTGTAAAGAGGCGGTAGACGAAATTATATCAGCGCGTGAAAAAGGCTACGACGTGTATGGAGAAACATGTCCACCTTATTTAACTTTAGATCAGTCTGCATTAGCACAACCAGGCTTTGAAGGGGCGAAATACGTTTGGTCACCACCACTTCGTCCGAAATATCATCAGGAGCATCTATGGAATGCGCTAAAAGCAAAGCAATTACAAACAATTGGATCTGATCAATGCTCATTTAGCTTTAACGGTAAAAAACAATTAGGATTAAATGATTTTTCAAAAATTCCGAATGGTGGACCGTTTATTGAAGACCGCTTTAGCATCTTATATTCAGAAGGTGTCGCAAAGGGCAAAATATCAATTAATGAATTTGTCGATATGATTTCGACGAGTGCAGCAAAAATCTTCGGTCTATTCCCTCAAAAAGGGACAATAGCAATTGGCTCAGATGCTGATATTGTTATTTTCGATCCGGATGTAAAACGCGAAATTTCCGCTAAAACACATCATATGAATGTCGATTACAACGCGTATGAAGGCTGGGAAGTTACTGGTGAACCAATTTCTGTCCTTGTACGTGGTGAATACGTTATTAAAGAAAAAGAATTTGTCGGTGTATTAGGTAGTGGGCGTTTTATAAAACGAGAGTTGAAAACATCTGCTGCAGAAACGATAAAAATATAACTTGCTTCAGCAGATTTTCCATTTTATAAGTGGGGAAAGTATAGCAAATAGCTCTTCGATTTAGTGAAGTTCACTCACCGGCTAAATCAAATAAGACATAATTGAATAAAAGGCAATGCATGGCCGATTGTTTTGACTGGAGAACAAGACAATCGGCTATTAAACAATGGCGAGTCACATCAAGAACACATGAGGGGGATGTGGAAATGGTTCCGATTCAAGAACATGAAATGACGAAGCAACTTAAACGTAATTTTGTTGAGTTAACTAGCAGAATGACAAAAAATGAAGCAATTGAAGAAGCAAATCGTTGTCTCTATTGTTATGACGCACCTTGTATTAAAGCTTGTCCAACGAGTATTCAAATACCAAATTTCATAAAAAAAATTGCATCAGGTAATATGAAGGGCTCTGCTACTACTATATTAGAAGCAAACCCAATTGGTGCAAGTTGTGCAAGAGTTTGTCCAACAGAGGAGCTCTGTGAGGGGGCATGTGTATTAAATTCCTCAACGAAGCCAATCAAAATTGGTGAACTACAGCGTTATGCTACTGATTGGGCAATGGAGACAAATGCACAGCTATTTAAGAAAGGCGAAAGTAATGGACTAAAGGTCGCTATTATTGGAGCTGGTCCAGCGGGTCTTTCTGCGGCACGTGAGCTTAGTCGTTTTGGTTATAGTGTCACAATCTATGAAGCTGAATCGAAAGCAGGTGGGCTAGGAAGCTATGGCATCGTGTCATTCCGATTACCAAATGAGGTAGCTGATTGGGAAGTTGAACAAATTGTGAAGCTTGGTGTAAACATTCAAACAAATACTAGGGTTGGGATTGATATTTCCGCAGATGAAATTTTAGAACAATTTGACAGTGTTATTTTAGCAGTTGGTATGGGAGCAGTGCCGAATCTTGGGATCGAGGGAGAAGAACTTGTCGGCGTCCACGATGCAATTGAGTTTGTAAAGCAAACAAAAGTGGGAGCGCTTCCAACTGAGATGGTAGGGAAACGCGTAGCTGTTATTGGTGCTGGTAATACAGCAATTGATGGGGCTACTTGTGCTGTGCGATTAGGTGCAGACAATGTGAAAATTCTTTATAGAAGAACTCAAAAAGAAATGACTGCCTACAAATTTGAATTTGAATTTGCCAAGCAAGATGGTGTGGAGTTTAACTGGTTAACTGCGCCGAAAAAAATTATCGGCAATGAAGCTGGTGAAGTTGTTGGCATTGAATGCACGAAAATGAAGCTAGGTGCACCAGGAGCAGATGGCCGACAAAGACCAGAAGAAATAGCTGGGTCCAACTTTATAATAAGCGTCGATGCAGTCATTAAAGCGATTGGTCAAACACGTTTCGTATCATTAATTGAATCTTTTGGATTGCAGCATACACATGGGGTTGTCGATATTGATGAAACGACGATGCAAACATCCAATAAAAAAGTGTTTGCATGTGGTGATGTTGTGTTTGGAAACGGACAAGGTGAGGCAATGGTTGTAACAGCAGTTCAGCAAGGTAAAGATGCAGCTTATAAGATTCATGAGCGTTTAAGAAAACCAAGCGAGATTGCATAAGGGGGGAAGTGACATGGCAGATTTACGAATTGATTTAGCGGGGATCAAATCACCAAATCCATTTTGGCTTGCATCAGCACCGCCAACGAACTCAGGCTATCAAGTGCAACGTGCATTTGAAGCGGGGTGGGGTGGTGCTGTATGGAAAACATTAGGTGAACCGATTTTAAATGTTTCTTCACGATTTGCAGCGGTCAGTTATAACGGACAACGAGTGGCTGGCTTCAATAATATTGAATTAATTACAGATCGACCATTAGAAGTAAACTTAAAAGAAATCTATGAAACGAAAAAAAGGTTCCCTGACCATGCCATTATTGCTTCCCTTATGGTAGAACCGAAGCAGGAAAAGTGGCATGAAATTGTAAAACGAGTAGAAGATGTGGGGGTAGATGGACTTGAGCTTAATTTTGGTTGTCCACATGGGATGGCAGAACGAGGAATGGGCTCCGCCTCTGGTCAAGTACCTGAATTGGTGGAAAAGCAAACGTATTGGGTGAAAGAAGCAGCACGTACACCAGTCATTGTGAAGTTAACGCCTAACATAACGGATATAACTGTAACGGCTGAAGCGGCGACAAGAGGCGGGGCAGATGCTATTAGTATGATTAATACAATTAATAGCTTGGCAGGTGTCGATTTAGATACATGGAACACTGTGCCTCATGTTGCTGGTAAAGGAGCACATGGCGGCTATTGTGGTCCAGCTGTTAAGCCAATTGCATTAAATATGGTAGCAGAGTGCGCCCGTAATCCTCACATTAATGTTCCGATATCGGGTATAGGTGGTATTTCTAATTGGCAAGATGCCGCCGAGTTTATTTTAATGGGTGCAACAGGTGTGCAAGTATGTACAGCAGCGATGCACCACGGATTTAGTATTGTCGAAGATATGATTGATGGATTAAATAATTATTTAGATGATAAAGGAATTGCATCTGTGATGGACCTAGTCGGCCGCTCTGTTTCTCGCTATTCAGACTGGGGCAATTTAGATTTAAATTATAAAATAGTCGCTGAAATTAATAATGATGTATGTATTAACTGTAATAAGTGCCATATTGCATGCGAAGATACGTCTCATCAATGTATCGATTTATATACAGAAAATGGAGTGCCGATGTTAAAGGTTCGTGAGGAGGATTGCGTCGGTTGTAATTTATGCTCCATTGTGTGTCCAGTTGATGGCGCAATTACAATGGTTGAAAGAAAATCTGCTATTGCACCAATGACTTGGAATGAACGTCAATTAATTATGAGTAGTCTATCTAAATAAAACGTTCGACTGTTAAGTAGTAACTGTTATTCCACCTCCCTTTCCTGTAAAGGGAGGAAACCTCAAGTAGATGTCACGGAAAATTTCATTTAGTAGGGCAGTCATCCTTTGCCAGGTAATGATTCACTACTTGAATGAAAAATCATGCTAGCGGCTCATGTCACAAATGATGAGCGATATCGACTGTACCCATCATTGGGATTAACGGATGCCGATGCATAATCTAATAAAAAGGAGCGAAATGTATGGAACATGACGGGAATTATTTGAAATCCCCTGATTTACTTCCAGTGACACATCAACAAAGAAATATTGGAACATTCGGTTTTGCAGTTATTTGGATAGGAATGGCTATAGTATTAGCGGCTTTTGCCATTGGCGGTGCTGCTATTATTAGTTTACCTTTACCTATGGTAATTTTGGCTACGTTAATCGGTTCTTGTTTAATCGGTGTCTTTATGACGTTAATTGGTGATATCGGGATAGAGCATGGCTTGTCTTTTCCTGTATATATGCGTGCTCCTTTCGGTACGTTTGGAACACATATACCGTCGTTAGTTCGAGGCGTGACAGCAGCCTGTTGGTTTGGTATAAACACATATTTCGGAGCAATGGCTATTAACGGTATTTTAAATTTACTATTTGATTTTAATAATTGGTTTTTATGCTTTCTTGTCTTTGCAGCCCTTCAGTTATTTAATACTTCATTAGGTATTAAATCAATTGAGCGGTTTGCAGATTTAGCGGCGCCGATTATAATATTGATTTCCTGTTGGATGTATATAACATTAGCTGATGCTGCCACGACTCAAGGAAAAGATATTTGGTCTTGGGTTGAAACGCCAACTACAGGTGTAGCGGCTTTTACAGCATTTATGATTGTTATTATGGCGAATATGGGCTTCTGGGCTACATTAGCAGCCGATATGCCATCCCTTTCTCGCTTCTTTAAAGCACCAAAAAATGAGCGTAATTGGTTTAAGCGTAACAAAACGCAGCTAGTCGGTTCGTTAATTGTTATGCCTATTACGAATACGTTTATCGTTACAATTGGAGCGGTTTGTTATATGGCTGTCGCATCTGCTGATCCAATTAACGCATTACAACAGAGCGCGAGTGGCGTTATTTTAGGGATACTTTTATTAATGATCGTTTTAGCACAATGGTCAACGAATACATCTGCAAATGTAATACCGGCAGCTACTATATTTTCAAATATTGGCGGGCCAAAAGTTCCGTTCTGGGTAGGCGTTGTCATTGCAGGGGTTATCGGAATCCTTGCACAGCCGTGGAGCTTGTTTGATGTTTTAGTGAACGCGCTATTAATTATAGGCGGTATATTAACAGCAATAGTCGGTATTTTATTCGCAGATTATTATTTGATTCGTAAACGACGTGTGAACGTAAAAGATTTGTATGAGTTAAATGGCCAATTCAAATATTTGAATGGCTTTAATTTAGCAGGTTTAATCGCTTGGATTATCGGTGGTGCAGTGGCAAATGTTTTTTCTGCGTATTCATCATTAGTTGGATTCGGTGTAGGAGCGCTCGTTTACTATGTGTTAGCGAAGTATTGGTGGTTCAAAAAGTATCCACAAGCTGAAATAGAGGATCCAAGTGATGAAAAGTATTTAGGAATAACTGCTGGTCACAACTTGGATGAACTTTTTGGTAAAGAATTAGTGTCTCAGCCGGCAGCAAGTTCAGATGACGTTGAGACAGCAGATCAAGCTGATCCAATACTTGAAATAAAAGGTGCTGAGTAGAAAGCAAAAGAGGGGTGTGGGTATGTCAGATTTCTTACAAAGTACGGAAGAAATAAAAAAGGTTGACGACTTTTTAGATAATGGCTTTAAAATCAAATATGTGTATGAAAACTTAAGTGGTATGTTTGTGGAGTTTGCTCGGCAGGATGAGGTAGTGCATTTGCAAATTCTTACCGCAGATGCGCGCAAATATTTTGCGGCAAAGCTACAGGAACAAACATTGTTGCAATAATTCGATAAGACTTATAAATTGAAAAAATCCGCTGAACTTTCAGCGGATTTTATTTGTTGTAATCGGACAAAAAATTGTTTGAGTGCCTGTCACTTCCGTGGGCATTCTTATCCGGCAACTCACGCTTTTGCGATCTTGTTGCATCTTACATTTCGTGCGTTCCCACTGAAATCTACATGAGTAGACAAAATTCAGAATTGTTTGAGTGCCTGTCACTCTAATTCATCGTGCTATGCTTCAGCCCGTATACAAAGTATATAATTAAGCCTAATATAAACCACAGTCCGCAAGCAATCCAAGTATGTACGGATAGCTGTGAAATTAAAAATAAACACATGAAGAATGACAAAATAGGTAACACAGGGAAGAATGGTACTTTAAAACCACCTGAAGGAATGTTTTTATTTTTTCTTAAATAAATGACACCAATTGAGACGATTGTGAAAGCTACGAGTGTTCCCATATTAACAAGCTCAGTAAGCTTTGACAAAGGAACGAAACCAGCACAGAAAGCAACGAGCACTGCGAATACCCAAGTATTTTTCACGGGTGTTTTGAATTTTGGACTTAGCTCTGCCATGCTTTTTGGCAGTAAACCATCACGACCTAGTGCATATAGTAAGCGTGTCCCTCCATAGGACATAACAAGAATAACTGTCATCATTCCTACAACTGCACCTAATGAAATGATACCAGCAATCCAATCTTGATGAACGAGCTGCATGACATAGCTTACAGGATCACTGACGTTTAGCTGTGAGTACGGCACCATGCCTGTTAGCACTAGTGAAACAACGACATAAAGAACCGTACATATTAATAGTGAACCAATTATTCCAATGGGCATATTCCGCTGAGGATTTTTTACTTCTTCAGCTGCTGATGAAACAGCATCAAATCCTAGGTAAGCGAAGAATACAAGTGCTGCGCCACCCAATACGCCGCTTACGCCAAATGGTAGAAATGGCTGCCAGTTTGTTGGCTCGACGTAAAATATACCAACGCCAATAAATAGTAAAATCACTGCAACTTTCAAGAACACCATAATGGAATTTAATCTTGTTGATTCTTTTATGCCAAGTGTTAAGAAAAATGCAGTAGCGAAAATTATGACAATTGCGGGTAAGTTAATATACGTACCAGCGGAGGGATTGAATGAACCCGAGATTGCAGTTGGCATCGAAATTTGGAAGCCAGCAAGTAAAGCACTTAAATAAGATGACCACCCTGTTGCAACGGCTGCAACGGCTAAGCCATACTCTAAAAGCAGCGCCCAGCCAACTAACCAAGCAACAATTTCCCCAAATACAATATACCCATATGTGTAGGCACTCCCAGTGACAGGTACACTCGATGAAAACTCAGAATAGCACATGCCAGCTAATGCGCAAACGATAGCAGCTATGATAAATGAAAAAACAATTCCAGGTCCTGCGTGAGTGGCAGCAACTGTGCCAGGCAAGATGAAAATCCCTGTTCCAACAATAGCGCCAACGCCAAGCAATATAAGGTCAAAAGCGCCTAACGATTGTTTGAGCTGAATTGTTCCATCTTTTTTTAATAAATCCGCTATATTTTTTCTTCTAAATAATAAATTTCTCACATGTAAGCCTCTTTTTCATAGAAATATGTAAAAATATTATACTTTTTTGACTTTCAGGTCAATTGTTTTTGCTAATTTTCCGTTAAGTTGGTGGAATTTTAAGAAATATTAAAATTAAATGAAAAATAATGGAATTATTTATGTGGAATAATAATTAAGAATATTCTGAAATAATTATTTGTATACATAAAACAATTTTTATTATTTATTTTAAATTTTATATTTGTAATGTAGTACGTCTCTTTATTTTAACAATGAATGATAAATCTCACATGGAGTATTTTCGCTTATTCCTTGCTATAAGTGGACTTTAAGCGCCTTCAATTGTTTTGTATTAAAGCACATGACAACAAAGTTACAAGATAATACGCTTGCTGTTTTAATTCTACTATTAGCAAAAAATATGTTTTTCCTAAAAATACATTTGTATTTATCGGAAGAATTTATTATTATTTATAAAGTAAATTATCGAAGCAATATTAGTAGAAAGGGGCGTATACAAGTGGCAAAAAAAGAATTAAATAGAGGCTTGGAGGCACGACATATTCAAATGATTGCTCTTGGTGGTACCATAGGTGTAGGCCTATTTATGGGTTCTGCCAGTGCTATTCAATGGACTGGGCCATCCGTGCTCCTTGCATATGCTATATCAGGCATTTTTATATTTTTTATCATGCGTGCAATGGGTGAGATGCTTTATGTTGAGCCAAGTACGGGATCATTTGCAACATTCGGTTATAAATATATTCATCCATTAGCAGGTTATTTAACGGCATGGAGTAACTGGTTTCAGTGGGTTATCGTTGGGATGTCCGAAATTATCGCAGTCGGAACGTACATGCAGTATTGGTTCCCTGATTTGCCTGCGTGGATTCCTGGATTGATTGCCATGGTAATACTAGGTGTTGCCAACTTTGTTTCTGTTAAATCATTTGGGGAATTTGAGTTTTGGTTTGCGATGATAAAAATTGTCACGATTGTACTTATGATTGTGGCGGGCTTTGGCCTAATCTTCTTTGGTATTGGCAATGGAGGCATTGCAATTGGTCTATCAAATCTTTGGGCCCACGGAGGCTTCTTTACTGGAGGTTGGACAGGTTTCTTCTTTGCATTATCTTTAGTTGTTGCTGCTTACCAAGGAGTAGAGCTTATTGGGATTACAGCGGGAGAAGCAAAAAATCCTCAAACAACAATTACGAATGCGATACAAAGTATTATTTGGCGTATTTTAATTTTCTATATCGGTGCAATTTTCATTATTGTAACGGTTTATCCGTGGGATGAGTTAGGGACTATCGGCAGTCCGTTTGTTGCCACTTTCGCAAAAGTGGGTATTACTGCAGCGGCAGGTATCATTAACTTTGTCGTGATTACAGCAGCTATGAGTGGCTGTAATAGTGGAATTTATAGCGCTGGACGCATGCTTTACACTCTTGCTATGAATGGTCAGGCACCTAAGTTTTTTGCAAAGCTTTCAAATAATGGTGTACCAATTCTAGGTACAGCTGGTGTGCTAGTTGGTTTAGTGGTTGGTGTTATTTTAAGCTACATTGCTCCAAAAAACCTATTTGTCTATGTTTATAGTGCTAGTGTACTGCCAGGGATGATTCCGTGGTTTGTCATTTTGATTAGTCAGATTCGTTTTAGAAAAATTAAAAGGTCGCAATTGGAAAATCACCCATTTAAAACGCCTTTTGCTCCTGTAACAAATTATGCTACAATTGCGTTTTTAATAATGGTACTCATCGGTATGTGGTTTAATGAGGATACACGAGTTTCATTAATTGTAGGGATTATTTTCCTTATTCTTATTACATTTAGCTATTATGTGTTCGGTATTGGGAAAAGTCGATCTGAAAATAAGCATACAAAATAATAGAAAAGGATATATCTCTTACTCGAGATATATCCTTTTTTGTCATTACTAAAGAAACAATTAATACATATTTATTCAGAAAAAGGACAAACTACATGAATAATATGGTGATGGTTTATGCGAGGTACATATAAAGCGTTAAATAGGGTGTGCCAATTTTAATAAGTCTTATAAGAGGGGAGAAATGACATGGAAGAAAAAAAACAGCAAGCAATTGAAAAAATAAAGGAAAAGATACAAGAAATTGATGATGTTGTTATTAAAGAGATGGTTACAGATGCAGGGATTGTCACGATTTTTTATTTCTCCTCTCTTATCGAGAAAATGACATTACAATCGATGGTTTTCATTCCGCTTGTGAATCATGTTAATCAAATATTTCAAGTATCAGAATCAGTTGACTTAGAAGATATAGATGTAATTATACAAAAATTAAATGCTGGTCAAACTTTATTATTTTTCCACAAACCTGCTTTATTACAGGTAATTGATACGTATAGTGCCCCTACACGTTCGATAACGAATACGGAAACGGAGTCAACAGTTATAGGGCCTCAAGATGCTTTTACAGAATCATTAGAGACCAATATTTCATTAGTAAAAAGACGAATCCAAAATCCGATGTTAAAAAATGAAACCCGCACTGTAGGAACCGAAACAAATATTAAAATTTCAATTTTGTACATGGACAATATCGTAAATAAAGAAAATTTAGACAGGCTACGAGGGCGAATTGATAATTTACAATATCCTTTTTTTACAGATATATCAGAGCTCAAGCAGCTGATTGAAGATAATCCGTTATCTCCTTTCCCACAGCATTATATGAGCGTACGACCTGACAGTGTCAGTCAGTATCTTGTTGATGGAAGAATCGTTATTTTTATGGATAATAGCCAAGCAGCTATTGTTTGTCCGACATCCTTTTTCGAACTGTTTGTTTCTGTCGAAGATTATTATAACCGTTGGACAACGGCATCGTTGCTACGGATGCTTCGATTTTTTGGTTTTTTTATGACCATTATGATTACACCGATGTATATATCTGCTTTGACATTCCATCCTGAGATTTTACCATACGAGCTATTGTTAAACTTGCAGGAATCTAGAAGTAAAGTACCATTTCCACCACTAGTAGAAGTTTTGTTTATAGAGCTAATTATTGAAGTGCTCCGCGAAGCTGGGTCACGAATGCCTGCTAAAGTCGGGCAAACGATTGGTATCGTAGGAGGTATCGTTATTGGTACGGCGGCGGTTGAAGCTGGATTGCTTAGTAATATTTTAATTGTATTAGTTGCAACATCTGCCTTACTGTCATTTCTCCCACCGATCTTTTTATTGAGTAATACAAGTAGATTTATTCGTTATATTTTTATTTTATCAGCAGGGCTTTTTGGATTATACGGGTTAATGCTCGCGTTTGCATGGCTATTTGCCCATTTATTACGATTAAATTCTTTAGGTACACCATATATGACTCCAGTTGTTCCTCGTAAAGCGAGAGATTTATTCGATGGTATTATTCGCTTTCCAATAAAATATTTAAACGAAAAGAAAGGTATTTCTAGAGCGCAAAAAAAATAAAAGCTGTTACAGAATTTGAGGTGGTTTAAGTTGAGTACAGATAAGAGCAAGAGGAAGCTATTAAATCCATATCATGTAGTTTTTTTGGCACAAAGCGTAATGATCGGTACTGGCATTCTCTCACTACCTCAGCAACTTAGTTCTTTAGGATATAGCCAGGCATTTATGCCACTGCTTTTTGGCGTTATTGCGAGTGTTACACTTTACCCAATGATTTGGATTAATTCAAAATATCCAAACGAAAACCTTTTCCGTATAAATGAAATTCTACTAGGTAAATGGTTAGGGAAATTTATCAACCTTTTTTTCGTTATTCAATTTATTATTTTTATTGCTGGGATTATTAGTAATTATATGCATCTCATTCAAAGTACTGCGCTTCAAGAGCAAACAATTACTGGACCTGTTTTGTGTTTTTTATTATTGCTTGTTTACATTGTTAGTGGAGGCATTAAATCTATTGCGAGATTTTGTATATTGACCTTTTTTCTAACGATTGGAATGGTATATTTTACACATTGGGCATTTGAAAAGGGCGATTTTAGTCATTTTCTACCTTTATATAATTTTTTTAGTGTGCACGACTTTTATGAAGCGATAAAAAGAGGTTATTTATCGATTTTAGGCTACGAGTTAATCATGTTTTATTTTCCTTACATTGTCGATCAAAAAAAAGCATACCGGCATACGTTAATAGGCATTTGGATAAGTATCCTAATTTGTTTTATCACAACAGCGATTAGTGTGATGTACTATTCTGAATGGCAGTTGGAAAATGTTGAATTCTCAGTATTAAATTTATTTAAAGCTGGAGAGTTTTCTTTTATTGAAAGGATTGATATTTTCGGCATTACATTATGGGTATTTTTAATATTATCTACGGTGGCTGCTTATTTATGGTGTGCGAAAAAAGGTGTGGATTCTTTACTATCTAAAAAAAGTAATGCTTATTTATATATTTTAGCAATAATTATTTTCTTTGTTGTTAAAATGCCTTTTTCAAGAGATTTTCAAGAAAAATTATTTTATGGTGCAAACTATGTTGCCTATATGTTAATTTTATGGCCCATTTTATTAATTATGGTTTATGCACTTCGAAAAAAGAAGCAGGTGCAATTATGAGCAAAAAACTTCTTTGTCTTATGCTTTTTTTACAGCTTTTATTTTTGGTTGCTTGTTCAGAACGAGAAAAAAAAGTACCACTTGAAGATGTCGGTATGGTTGGTATTATCGCCTTTGATTATATAGATAAGGACAGTATGAAACTAACCGTCGCAATTCCTCAATATTCACCTGAAGCACAACGGAGTACACAGACTTTTACGGTCGTCACGGACCTCGTCTCAAATGGTATTGTCGAAATAGAAAAGCTTTCAGACAAAAAAATTGTTTTTAATCAATTACGTGTAGTGTTGTTTAATGAGGAGTTTGCACGTCAGGGTAATGTGCGAAAAGTAATTCAACATTTATACCGAAATGCCGAAGTCGGTAATAAAGTACTTATTGCGATTGTGAAGGAAAAGGGAGAAGAAATGCTGAAATATAATTATCCGGATAAACCGAATATTAATTTTTATTTAAATGATTTATTGCAACCAAGCATTAATACAGCATTTAATCCTAACACAAACATTCACGATTTTATGTATACGATTACTAATCCTGTGTATGATCCTATTATTCCGTTTGTTGATAAAAACAGCGATAAAATTGAAATAAAAGGAATTGCCGTCTTTAAAGGTAACCAAATGTTTGAATTAATAAATCCAAAAGAGGCACTTATTATTCAAGCAATACAAGGAAGAAAAAACCTTGCCCCATTGGATATTACTATGGAACAGGGACATGGCAAAGAAAAACTATTAATTGACTTAGTTGAAAATGATGTGCACATAAAGAGCAATAAAAGTATGACTTTACCCAAGCTCACTATATCAATCGAGATAAAAGGAACATTAAGTGAGTACAAAGGCGAAAGAGAAAATGATTTATTTACAACGGAAAGTTTAGCGGAATTAGAAAAAGATGTAAATAAGGAGCTAGAGCAAGATATTAAAAAGTTTTTAGATAAACTTAATGAATGGCAAGTAGATCCAAGTGGTATAAGTGAATATTTCCGAATGTACTATTACGGAAAATGGACAACTGAAAAGAAGAGGGAAATCGTTAGTAAAGTAGCAATCGATGTTCATGTGAAAACATCAATCATTAGTACAGGAACATTAAAGTAATCCTCTTTCCAAAAAGCAAGGAAATTAAGTTTAAAGCACTATTAGCCAATACAAATGAATGCTAAAAATAGCTAAGTAAAGGATGAGAATCCCCGATAAACAGATTGTGTATAGTTTTTGAAAACGAGTGCCGCTCAGTCTATAAACTAAATAGGATAGATAGGAAATGGATAATGACAGCATCATTTTCACTGTTAAAAACAACGCAGGGCTTGAAACCCATAAGAAGTTCATAATCGGGTTTAACTCTTCAATTTTATTGTGAAGTAACCCAAAGTGTGTCGCAATACCATCAAATATATTTAAAAACGAAATGACCAAGCTAAGTAAAATAATATATGAAATATGAATTATTATTCCTCCTATACAATAATGAACTTGAAAACCAAGGGACATGTTATATAGGATAGCCATTTTCTGTGCAGTTTAAAAAATGAGGATATGTGAAAATACCATATAGAAGGAAAGGCAATTTATCATGATTAAAATTGTGATAAATTGCCTTTTGCATGTTAGTGGTATGAGGTCCTTATGATTTTTGCATAATAAAGCTCAAATGTCTGCCACACTTTTTATCTTGACGGTAGGAGAAACCTTCGTCACTAAGAAATGTGCACGTATTATCAATTGTAATTTGATGTGACGGAATGCCTGCAAGCTCACACTGCTTTTTCACAGTTTGTTGGTTATCGATGTGATACTTATTTGTTTGAGCATTGTAATACATAAAATCATCCGCATAGCCTAGACGATTAAATTGTTCGTAGACATCGGCATCTACTTCAAATTTCTGTTGGCTAAGAGCCATGCCAATTTGCACGTGGAAATCTTGAGGGCTACATTGCTCTGTCTCTATTAAATGCTGGAAGAGTTTGACTGTCACTTCTTTGACTGTCCCTTGCCAGCCTGAATGAATAACACCGATAACACCATGACGATTATTATAAAAAATGACAGGTACACAATCAGCCGTAAAACTACAAAGCATTAAATCCTTTTCAAAAGTATAGAGCGCATCAGTGTTCGCAATGGCTGTATCTTGTCGCAGTGCCCCTAACCCTTTATCGGCTAACGTCGCTCGATGAAAATTAGCACTGTGTGTTTGTTGCGTACAAATAAAATCATTTACATCACAGTGTAAGGTTGCCGCTAAATTTTTTCGATTGATTACTACATCATCTGGGCTTGTGCAAACGTGTAGTGCCATATTGTTTTGTTCGAGTTCCGTACTATCTTTTAAGGTAGTTCCTGCTATGAACTGCTCATTGTTGTAATAAATTTTAGTTTTCATATCATCACCCCGTTTAACTATATCGAATTGAATTGCCAATGTATAGCTTATGCAACGTGCATCTTAACTTACAGGCTAATTGACTGGCGCGCTGTATTTTTACTTGTATAAAATTGTACCTCTTACAACTGACATAATAGATTCATTACTAGTCATACAGTAACAAAGAAGAGGTTGCATTCTATCAAGTAAATTTAAAAGGAGCGTGTTTATGAGTCAATATTATTTTCTATTTATTTGCCAATTAGGCATGGGACTATTTTGGATTTTGACATACATACTTATAATTAAACGAAGCTTTCAAGATGAGAAATATGGTATGCCAATGGTTGCAATATGTGCCAATATTTCATGGGAATTTATCTTTACATTTATTTATCCGCAAAATGATTTACAAGGTGTCATTTCGTTTATATGGTTTGTACTCGATCTTGTCATTATGTGGCAATATTTAATATACGGGCGCAATGAATATAAAAAAAAGATTTCATCAAAACTTTTTTATACTTCATTCCTATTTACACTTATCGTAAGCTTTTTAATAATTATTTCACTCTCGCAAGAACTACATGATATGGAAGGAAAATACACGGCGTTTGTGCAAAATTTAATGATGTCTGGACTATTTATCGGTTTATTGCTAGGGAGGGGAAGTTTAGCCGGGCAATCGATGTCCATTGCGGTTTGTAAAATGATTGGGACGTTATTTGCTGCCGTCGGTTTCTTTATATATTTTAGAACCCCATTCATTACGATCACCTCTATGGCAACCTTAATGTACGATTTACTGTATATCGCTTTAGTTTATCGGCTATCGAGAAAATGAATTTAAACATGAAAATGGTACATCGGAAACATCTCGATATACCATTTTTTTATGGATATTTTTACATAGATAACTGGGTAGAGATAAGTATTTCCTGTTAAAAAAAGTATAATTATTTTGCAAAACGCAAAAAATTATAAAAGAAAACAATTTTTTATGTAACGTAAGTAGATGATCCACGTCTACTCCCATTGAATCACAATAAAAAAGGAGTTTTTAACATGAAAAAAACAATAATGATACTATTAACGGCTATGCTTGCCATAGTAATTTCGGCTTGCTCTGGAGATAAAGGGTCAACAATTGAAGTAAAACAGTCTGCAAAGGAAATGGCAGACCAAATGTTAGAAAAAGTAGAGCAACCTGTTTTAATGGAATTATCTGCAGAAGAATTAAAGGATCTATACAATATTGATGCGGCAAAGCTTGAGGATTATTCAGTACGAATCCCAATGATGAATGTTAAATCAAATGAAATTGCTATATTCAAAGTAAAGGACGCTAAGGATATCCCAGACATCGAAGCGGCAGTAAAACAACGTGCAGAAAATGTCCAAAAACTATTTGAACAATATTTACCAGATCAATACGAAAATGCTAAAAACTACAAACTAATTACAAAAGGAAATTATGTACTACTAGTGATTTCTGATAGTGCCGACGAGCTGATAAAAGTTTACGATAGCTTCTTCGAAACAAAATAGCACATGGTATTTAGTAGCCTGCTCTTTCTATTCGTATTTTTGCCAATAGTGCTAACGCTTTATTATTGCTCGCCTCGAAAAATTAGAAATTTAATTTTATTTTTAATGAGCTTAATTTTTTATGCATGGGGTGAACCAGTTTATATCGTTATTATGCTAGTGTCTACGCTGACAGATTATAGTTTCGGTTTGTTATTAGATAAGCCAAATATGTCATTAGTCAAAAGAAAGGGCATTGTTGTATGCTCTATTATCGTCAATTTAATGCTGTTATCTTATTTTAAATATGCAGATTTTCTTATTCACAATGTGAATGCGTTACTTGGCACGGATATTCCGTTAACTGAACTACCTTTGCCAATCGGCATATCCTTTTATACGTTCCAATCCATGTCTTATATTATCGACGTCTACAGGGGAACAGCTAAAGCACAGCGGAACTGGATTGATTTCGGTACGTTTGTCGCACTGTTCCCACAATTAGTCGCTGGCCCAATCGTGACATATAATACGATTGCCCAACAACTCCAGCATCGTGCAGAAAGTATAAGTATGTTTGCAGAAGGTGTGCAGCGCTTTGTTATTGGTTTAGCGAAAAAGGTGCTACTTGCAAATAATATAGGCTTACTTTGGGACACGATTTCTAGCTCGAATGTAGAAACGATGCCAATGTTGACCGCTTGGTTAGGAATTATTGCTTTTGCCTTCCAAATCTATTTTGATTTTAGTGGGTATTCTGATATGGCGATTGGACTTGGCTTGATGTTTGGTTTTCGATTTAATGAAAATTTTAACAAGCCTTATATTGCCCAAAGCATTACTGACTTTTGGAGAAGGTGGCATATTTCACTGAGCAGCTGGTTCCGAGATTATGTATATATTCCACTTGGTGGCAATCGCAGAGGATTAGCTATACAAATGCGCAACATTTTAATCGTTTGGCTACTTACAGGCTTTTGGCATGGAGCGAGTTGGAATTTTATATGGTGGGGGCTGTATTTCGGCGTCATCCTTATTGTTGAAAAATGGTGGGGTCTATCATTACTTTCTCGCCTACCACGTTGGACAAGACATTTATACGCTATTTTCCTAATTTTAATTGGATGGGTATTGTTCGCTTTCGATCAACCATCTTTAATAGGAGCCTATTTGGCTGCCATGTTCGGATTCAATGGGCAATCACTTTGGAATAATGACACTGGGTACTATTTTTATACGAATTTAGTGTTACTACTCGTGTTAATCATTGCCTCAATACCGATGAAATTATGGAAGAAAACGAGTGAGTTATCATTAGTCCAAATTGCTTGGTACGGCTTATTGTATTTTCTTTCTGTAGCTTATTTAGTCGACGCTACGTTTAATCCATTTTTATATTTTCGTTTTTAAGGAGGTAGCCAAATTTGAAGCAAAATGCAGAGCGATTACTAGTTTTTGGTTTTGTCGGTACGATGCTGTTCTTTGCTCTACTATTTTTCATTTTGCCTCATCAGCGCTTCTCTGAACTGGAAAATAGATATTTACAAGCAGCACCACGTTTAACATGGGATGATGTATTGTCGAAAAAATATGCCGAGGAAGTGGAGCGTTTCGTCACAGACCATTTCCCATTTCGGGACAAATGGTTATGGTTGAAATCAGCCACAGAAAAAGGCCGCTTGCAACAAGAGAATAATGACATCTACCAAGGGAAAGACGGCTATTTATTCGACAAGTTTACAGAACCAGATAATACGAAAGTGCAACAAGATATAAATGCAGTAAAGCAATTCGCCTATAAGCATCCAAAAGTGAACATGACATTTTTGCTTGCACCGACATCAATTGGGCTTTATCCAGAGCGCTTACCGTGGTTAGCTCCAACGTATCCTCAAAAGAAAGTCAATCAATTAATAGAAGGGCAATTGCACAATGACTTAACGTTTATCAATGGTTTTGATTTTTTAGAGCCACATGCAACTGAAACCATTTACTACCGTACGGACCATCATTGGACGACATATGGAGCCTATTTAGCGTATGTTGCGTATGCAAAGCAAATGGGGTGGGAGCCTCTTTCACAGAGCGATTTTTTAATTAAAAACGTTAGCAATTCATTTCTTGGAAGCTATCATACTCGAAGTCAATTCACGAATGTAACGCCTGATCAAATTCAAGCTTATATTCCACGAAAGCAAGTAAAGACAGAGATGTATATCGCAGATTCTAATCAAACCTTCACTACAATGTACGATACAAGCTTTCTTAAGAAAAAGGATCAATATTCTTATTTCTTAGGAGGAGTACATGCGCTTATGAAGCTTACGACAAAGCTTGACCCACAGCAGATAGAACAACAGAAGCTTTTAGTCATCAAAGACTCTTATGCTCATAACGTCATTCCATTTTTGACAAATCATATCCCTGAAATACATGTTATCGACCTGCGCTACTATAACGGTAATATAACGCAGTATATGAATGAAAATGGTATTGAAGATGTTCTGCTGTTGTTTAATACAACAACCTTCGTTGAAGATACTGCCATTTCCAAAATAAATAAATAAATAAATAAGAAAAAGTGCCAGTCACTCAAACAATTCTGAATTTTCATGGGTACAGTCAGTAGGGTTTACCAACATGACTATGAAGTGTCAGGCACTCAAACAATTTTGAATAGCCAAGTAAAAATCCACGAAGACTCCTGGGGGAACGCACGAAATGTAAGCCGCAACAAACCGCGCATACGCGAGGGTTGCGGCTTACAATAATGTGCCCGCGGTAAGCGAAGTGGATTTTTACGTTTTAAGAAGCGGATATGATACTAGGTGCATGCCTATGCGAGTGTCAGGCACCCAAACAATTAGAAGATGGTGTCTTTGCAAAGTGTCAGGCACTCAAACAATTTTGAATAGCCAAGTAAAAATCCACGAAGACTCCTGTGGGAACACACGAAATGTAAGACGCAACAAACCGCGCGTACGCGAGGGTTGCGGCTTACAATAATGTGCCCGCGGAAAGCGAAGTGGATTTTTACGTTTTAAGAAGCGGATATGATGCTAGATGCATGCCTATGCGAGTGTCAGGCACTCAAACAATTAGGCATTCAAACAATTTATTTTCTATTTATTGGTTATTAAATGAATGAAAAGGTATTAATTCTACTAAAAATCTTGTAGTAATATATTCCTGTTACAACTATATTTCAAATTTATTACTAAAAAGTTGAGAGAAAAGACCGTTATTCTGGCAATCTATTCGTCAATTATTTCAGATGTAATACAACTGTAAAAATCCTTCCAAATATTTAGTGATGAATAATGTTGCAAAACTATTTACCATGAATATAGAGCAAAACAGGAAGGAATGAATTACATGTTTAAAAAAGTAAAAAAAGCCGCAATGGCATCCGTATTATCAGTATCATTATTAGTACCAATCAGCGCAATGGCAGCTGATTCATATACAGTAGTAGCAGGTGATTCTCTTTGGAAAATTGCCGTAAACACTCAAACAGGCGTACAGGAGCTAATTGATGCAAATCCTCAACTAGCAAATCCTGATCAAATTAACGTAGGACAAAAAATTAATATTCCAACAAATGAGCAAGCATCTGTAGAACAAGAAGTAGTTAAACTTGTCAATGCAGAACGAGCAAAAGCAGGACTTCCAGCATTAAAAGAAGATTGGGAGCTTTCAAGAGTAGCAAAATATAAATCTCAAGACATGCATGATAAAAACTACTTCGATCATACAAGCCCAACATATGGCATACCTTTTACAATGATGAAAAACTTCGGTATTACGTATAAATCAGCTGGAGAAAATATTGCCAAAGGTCAAAAATCAGCTACTGAAGTCGTAAATGCTTGGATGAATAGTGAAGGACACCGAGCAAATATTCTAAACAAAAGCTATACACATATCGGTGTAGGCTTTGTGAAAGATGGTAACTACTGGTCTCAAATGTTTATTCAAAAATAATATAATAGAACTGTTCCAACGTAATAGGAACAGTTCTTTTTTTGTACATTAACTAGTTGCTCAATCTTCGTTACATATTCATCTCTACAATTTTAGCACCCATACTATATAAAATGAATTCCATCTAATGTTAAATGGAGTCCGCGCTTTTTAAAAAGTTGATTAATGCGAGAAGCTTTTTTATAAAAAAGTACATCCTTTAAGGAAATTAAACAGAAATTTTCATTATTTCTCCAAAGATCCTTAAACAAAACTAAAAAGAGCAACTAACAACAATCAATAGCTGTCAGATGCTCATTTTCATATTTACTTTTTTGTGTGGAGGATTGCCTGTGTGCGGGATTTGACACCTAGTTTTTGATAAATAGTAGATAAATAAACGCGAACAGTTCCATCTGATAAATTCAGCATCTTCGCAATTTCTCGATTGGTGACACCATTGGCTAAAAGATCGAGCAATTCCATTTCACGTGGTGTCAATATTTCGTTACGAACGACACTTGTTGTGCAACTTTGAAGATAATTGAAATAATAATCTGGGTAAGGATTCCATTTTAATGCATACGACTCTAATTGAAAATATTGCTCTAGAAGGGGGAGTAGCTCCTTCTCATCTAATAATGTCCGAATATAATAATATTTTGCTGCTAATTGTAACATTTCATGTAAAATATCTAATGCGATAGAAGTATTTCCTAAACGATGCTGGCAAATAACCTCTAGCACTGTCGCTTCTATAATCGTTGCGATTTGCTCATCTTGCTGAGCCTTCGTTTTAACTTGAATGACAAAAGATAATGCATCGTTTAGCTCGCCCTTTAATAACAGTAAACGAGCATAAACTAGCTGCCAAAATGGTTGCTTCGTTTTTGTTGCCTGTAATAGCATCTCTGCATTTCGACTATCTCCATCAACTATAAAACAATAAGCTTGCATAATTTGAATGGAAGTTCGCCAATGTTTTTCCGAAACATCTTCTAATACTTGGGCTAGCATCGCACGGGCTGTATTTGCTTGTTGTTGATGTGTGTAAATTTTTGCTTTTAATAAATACATAGGAATAAATAAACCAGCATCTTGATGATGATGACCTAAACCAATGGCGATTTCAAGCTCCTTTTGAGCATATTCTATTAAACTTCGTTCGTATAAAGATTCAGCAGCGACCCCATAGCTAAATGCTGTAACATTTGCAGTTTGTAACGATGTTTCTCGAAAAAGTTTTCCAACAGCTTCGCCATCTTCCATTATTTGAAGTTTCCCTTTTGAGCCGATACTAGTGCGAGACAGTTTGTATTCGAAAATATTATAAGGAATCGGAACGTTATCCCAACGTGAAGGAGCAGGCCCTTTAGCAAGCAGATTGCGCATAATTTCTTCAACTAACTGTAAATTCCCACCAGAAGCGACAATAGCATATGCTTTAGCACTTTCATATATATACGCCATCGCAGCATGCTCTTCTTGCTCCATCCAATGTTCTACATGTTGTCGCATTTCAAGCTCCTCCATAAGGGAAGTAGCTATTTTTGTATCCATTGTTGTAATAGAAGTTAGGAAGCCGATAACAAGCATTTCATATGGAACGATATAGTGAGCACTCCGAAGTTGATGTAACCAGCGCATGTATGTTGTTGTTTGTCCGGAAGCGTAGAGCTGTACAAGATGTTCTGTTATCCATGAAGCTGCTTGTTCATATTGTTCATATTTAAGTGCTAGCTCAATGGCAGAATTATAATTTCCCTGCTTGTAAATAGAATGAGCAACTTCTTGGACAATCAATTGTACTTGCTGAACTGAATATTGTTTGTTTAGTTCTAATTGTAAAGCTTCAGCAAATAAATGATGGTAGCGGAAAACAGGCTTTTTTGATTGCAGACGAATGATAAATAGACCTTTTGCTTCTAAATTTTCTAACAATTCAAGGCTATTCGATTGCTTTGTGAGCTGGTCACATATAGCAGGTTCTAGCTCGTGCAGTAAAGATGTCTGTATGAGAAATTTTTGTGTTGTTGACGGAAGGTTTTGAATAATTTCTTGCCATAGAAACTCAGAAATAAACGGCTGCGCGATATGATCGAACGGGTCCACCTGTTGTTCATTCGCCAAGCGCGTTAACAATAATCCAGCTACCCATCCTTCCGTTTTGTCTAAAACATTTTGTAAATGTTGTTGATTTAGTGGAACTGCATGTTTGCAGGAAAAAAATTGCTTAGTTTCTTGCAACGTAAAGCGTAAATGATCCACATTGAATTCTTGTAGCCATTGTTTAACACGCCACTTAGCAGTAGGGAGTGCAAGTGCTGTCCGAGTCGCAATATATATATGTGCCTCAGAAGGTAAGTACTCTATGAACTGAGTCATAAGTTGATGAATTGCGGGATTATCAATTACATGATAATCATCTAATACAATATGTATTGGTTTTGCTAAAGCATTGAGTTCTTCCAAAAATGAATTAATAAAAAATTCAAGTGTTGCTAAGTCTTGAGCATGTAATAGTGGAGCAAGTATTTGATCTATATTGCATTGATAAGCTTTGGCAACGGCATGCACAGCATAAGTCCAATAACGAATCGGATCATTTTCAGCTGCATCAAGTGAAACCCAAGCCACAGCTTCCTTACTATTTTCAAACCAGCTGCTTAGTACAGTTGTTTTCCCATAGCCTGCTGGAGCACGTAAAATCGTTACTTTTTTATAAGTATGAAGTCGTAAAAGATCAAATAATTGTTTTCGCTCAATTAAATCAGGTGCGTTGAGAGGAATCGTTAATTTAGAAGACAATAGTGTAGTAGGCATCTTTTCTACCTCCTTTTCAAAATTTAGGATAATGATGTAATTAATTTTACTACAAGCTTCAGCATTATTACGAATGTTAATAGTCCTAACCATAACTTTGTTCGTTGACTTTTTCTATATATATATAGTAGAAACATGCGACTTTACGACACAGAAAATGACGAACATTTAATTTTGAACAATTCATCACTCTACAAAAGCGAGCATCTACTCAATTTTTATGGAAAGTTTTCTAATCGGTTAGATTATGTAAAATGAATAAAAATTACACCACTATAGATTGGTTAGTTACCTAGTTCTCCATAGTTTATATACAATTATTTAAGCAACTACCAATAAAAATGCATGAAAAGAAACACACTATCCTTACTAGTCGAATAAGATGTTGCTGTAAGTAAGTTAGAGGTAGGTGTTTGAACTTGAAGAGATGGATGGCTGTACTTTGTTTAGGATGTACTATTGCTTTGGCTGGTTGTCAAGAAAAATTAGAGAACGAACAAATTGAAACTGACGATGTAAAGCAGCCAGTGACGTACACGGAGGACAAGGAGCGGGAAGCTGGACCTGTCGTGGTTGAAATTGTTGATCCGCAATCTTTGGAAATCATCCACATCATATCACCACAGGAACTAGGCTATGAAACAGACCCTGAATCGTATAAAAAGAAAATTGAACAATTTGCACAGCAGTTAGCAAGAGGAACAGATACAGTAGTTGGTTTAGATAAGCGAATGGTACTCGACAAATTGGATG
The DNA here is from genome assembly GCF_038008685.1 of Lysinibacillus sp. FSL W8-0992. NCBI lineage: Bacteria > Bacillati > Bacillota > Bacilli > Caryophanales > Bacillaceae > Lysinibacillus > Lysinibacillus sp. FSL W8-0992. The sequence continues at coordinate 3,567,413 of NZ_JBBOZQ010000001.1, read as the reverse complement.
ATAATGGTGGGATTATTAAAGGCAGTCCATTGATGATTTTAAAAGAAAGTGAATTGGTTGAAAGGGTGCTAGCTGCATCTGCAACGGGGGGCAAGGTAGAAATGCCATTGTATATTACAGAAAGTGGCTATTATCTTGAAGACATACCGTATTTAGAGGATGTTGTTGTGGCCTCTTATACAACATACTTTAATTCATCAGATGCAGGAAGAAACAAAAATATTGAACTTTCAGCAAAGGCCATCAATAATGTTATTGTTGGGAGCGGGGATACTTTTTCTTTTAATACTGTTGTTGGACCTAGAGATGAAGAAAACGGTTATCAGCCTGCACCTGAAATTATTAATAAAAAACTTGTCATGGGCATCGGTGGGGGGATATGCCAAACTTCCTCAACGTTGTTTAATGCAGTCGATCAATTACCTATAAAATTCGTCGAGCGACATCATCATTCATTAGATGTTGGCTACGTCCCAAAGGGTAGAGATGCAACGGTGTCGTACGGTGGATTAGATTTTAGGTTTCAAAACACGAGTGATGTACCATTTTTGATAAAGGCGACCTATGGAAAAGATTTTTTAACAGTAGAAGTGCGAACATCAGAAAAATACCAAGCGGTTTTAAAAAAGCTTACAACTCAATAGAAAGCTAATCACGTGGGTAGCTTTGACGACAGCAGGCATCAAGAAATTTAATCTTGCTGCCTGTTATTTAGTTATTGGAGTAGAGGACGGCGACTCCTTTACGCAAACAAATTGCAACGTACCATATGCTGAGCGGAAAACGCTAGCCCGTAGCGGAAATAACAAAATTAAATGAAAAAAGTATGTAGACACTTTTGAAGAGGTGTCTTTTTTGCGAGTGCAAGGATATCTGAAATTTGTTACTTGCTTCAAATGATATTTAATATTTCTGCTGGAGAAAATACTTTGTAATCAGGCTCTTCGGATTGAATAACCTCTATTGCGTCATATCCCCAATTAACCCAAATAATTGGAATACCAACTTTTTTGCATGCGATGATATCACGTTGCTCATCACCAACATATAACACGTCTGATCTTTTGATGTTCGATTCTTTTAAATATTTTTTAATTACTTTATCCTTTCCAAAAATACGGCTAGAGCACAGTACTTCGGAGACTTGGTCAATGCCATTCATGTTTAAAAATTCCAAAATATTGTCTTTTGAATTAGAGGAGATAATCGCGATTGTATAACCGTTGCTTTCAATTTCCTTTAAAACATCTTTCATACCATGAAATAGATGAACTTCTTTTAATGACTGTTGATATAATCGGTAAAATTGAGGAAGTATAATAGGTAGCTTGTGTAGGGGGAAGTTAAATAATTTACTTCGTTCAGTAATTGATATTTTTTTTAGCGAATCAATATCCTCTAACTGTACTTCCTTAAATTCATATTTTTTGGCGATTATGTTCCATACAGAGGCGAGAACTGCTGTGGAATCTGCAAGTGTTCCATCAAAATCAAATATTATATGTTTCATTGTATTTTTCTCCTTTAAGTTGTAGTTGGATTTATCATTATTATTTAGATGTATGTTTTAAATACATATAATCATTCGTTCATAATGACATGAATGCAGAAAAAAAGAAACAGATATTGAGTTTTCGTGTAGAGGACCTTGTGCATACATATTTGCAAATATTAAAAAACTTGTAAGAGAAGAAATGCAATACAATTATTTAATCCAATTCATCTAAAATTTTTGTGATAGATTGACTAATTTTTTTCTTATTAAATCCCATTACATAAGCTTCCATCATAACGTTTTTTATAGAAAGTTCAAAATTGTGTAGTTTAGATTCTTCTATTACCTGATTTGAGCTAGCGATAACTTTTGCTTTTACTCGATTCTCCATCTTTATAATCCCTTTTTTCTCAAGTTCATGATAGCTTTTTGAAACTGTATGTATGTTTATTCCTATATCTTTCGCCATATTTCGAACAGAAGGAAGACTATCATTGTGTTGAATTTGGCCTTTTGCAATGAGTTCAATAATTTGATTTACGACTTGTTTATAAATTTGCAATTGGCTATTCGTATCTATCTTCATTTGTAACATCGTAACCCCCTATAAAAATAATATCCCTTGCTTGGATTTCGTTTTTTTTTTGAAGAAAAATGTAGTTAAACATGTGTTAGGGTAAATAAATTATTCTTTTTGATAATATTATCATTATAGATAATAATGAATGGTAACATAAAATGAATGCAATAAAAAGATGCAATTCCAAAAAATGTGTGTTATTGTTATCATTATCAGTAATGATAATGTAAATGAAAAGGAGAATTTTTAATGAAACTTCACTATGGGTTAAATGAATTGAAGGATATCGATTGGTTGGCAGTACTACAGATTGCATTACCGTTTATGGTGGTTGGACTCATTCTTATTCTAATTGCACTGTTTGATTTGTATCGGCACCGTAAGACAAGGGCAAATGTTCTTTTATGGACAATAGTTATCTTATTTTTTAATACCATTGGACCCATTTTATATTTCACTATTGGACGAAAAGGAGAAAAAACTTATGAAGTTAGAAATTAAAGATGTCACAAAAAACTTTAAAACAAAGACAGCAGTCAATAACTTTACTATGGAAGTTGAAACTGGTCAGTGTGTGGGACTCATAGGGCCAAACGGCGCTGGAAAGTCTACGTTAATTAAAATCATTGCAGACATCTTATATGCAGATAAAGGCGAAGTACTTCTAAATGGGAAAAAAATTTCAAATATGAAAAAAGAAATAGGTTATCTTCCACAATACCCTGACTTTTTCCATTGGATGACAGCCAAAGAAACACTCTTCTTTATGGGACAGTTATCAGGTATAGCAAAAGAAAAACTTATTGAGGAAGTACCAGCAATATTAAAAAAAGTTGGATTATATAACGAACAAAATGAGAAAGTCCAAACATTTTCTGGGGGAATGAAGCAGAGATTAGGCATTGCCCAAACGCTTTTACATAAGCCATCTTTTATTGTCATGGATGAGCCTGTTTCGGCATTAGATCCAATAGGTAGGAGAGAGGTTTTAAATTTAATTCAAGAAATTAAACATGAAACGACTATTTTATTATCAACTCACATTTTAGGTGATGCAGAAGAAATCTGTGAACGATTTGTTATCATGAAACAAGGAAAGAAAATTGAAGATACGACATTAGATAAATTATTAACGCACAACAATGAATCGGTTGTTCATCTTGAAATAGCATCTGAAAACATGCTTTGGGTGCAATTAGTTGAAAAGCTTCCATATGTGAAAAATGTAGAAGTAATCGGAAAAAGAATGAAAGTTACCCTTGAAAATGTTCAGAAAAATAAAGATATGTTACTCCGTGATGCGCTGGAAAACAAGATTGATATTGTTCGATTTGAAGTTGGAAGCAGTGAGACGTTAGAAGAAATCTTTTTAAAACTGGTGGTGAGTGTATGACGCCTTTTTCTATTTTAACTAAAAAAGAATATGTACAAATGTTTCGTGACTTTAAAGTTATTTGGTTACCTCTTGCTTTTATGTTTTTAGGCGCAACGCAACCGGTTGTTACATACTATTTACCATCAATTTTAGCCTCGCTTGGAGGAAATCAAGGCATTACGATTGACCCTTTAATGATTCAGCAGGATGGAGCGCAGGTAATGGCCGCAACTCTTGGTTCGCAATTCGATCAGTTGGGCATTATGATTGTTGTCATTTCTATGATGGGCATCATTCAGTCAGATAAAGCAAATGGGATGCTTGATTTTATTCTAACAAGACCTGTAAAAGTAGGTTCATACATCGGTGGAAAGCTTTTTTCTAATTTCTCAGTTGTAGCTATTAGTGTGACATTTGGATATGTTGTATCTTACGTTTATGTAAATTTTTTGTTTAATAATATTTCATTTCTTGATATGATACTAGCCATTGTTTTTTATCAATTATGGGTTCTTTTTATGATTTCTTTTACTTCGATGGTGAGCACTATTTTTAATGGACAGGGCGTTATCGCTTTAATTAGTATCGTTTGCTTGTTTATTTTTAAAATAATTAGTGGCGTACATCCAATAATTGATTTATTAAATCCTGCAGGAATGAGTCAACATGCAATGATGGTATTAATAACGGGTTCAGTCGATTCGCATTTATACGGCAATATGTTAATTACTTTCATATGGATTTCTTTAACCGTAACGATTTCGCACTATTGGATTTCAGAAAAGAAATATCATAAAGATTAATATACAAGGAGAGGGAAACTACGAGTCCAATAATCCAAAAGCATTAGTTAGTTTGCTCTTAGTATCATAAAACAACGACATGAAAATTTCAGAAAAAATAGTGCCAGTCACTTTGAGTGACTGGCACTTTCTTGTGCACGTACTTTTTCCCGAGTTTTGACTAAATAATAGGCATTAACAGAAGATGCGATGGGGATAATGGCAGCTATGCCGATTCCCGCACAAAAAATTGTGATGAGCTCAGTGCTGAACACTTTAGAGTTGATGATTTCGCCAATCGAGTAGTTTAAATCTTTAAACCATATTAAAAGTCCTAAATAGCCACCGAAAAAAGCGAAAAATAGCGTATTTGTATCCGTTCCTAAAATATCTTTCCCAATGCTTAAGCCTGATGTGAACAATTTTTTTCTGCTAATGAGAGGGTTGTGGTGAAAAATTTCATGCATGGACGAAGCGATGGAAATGGCGACGTCTAAAATGGCTCCAATTGTACTCATAATAATTACAGAAGCGCCAATTTGAACAAAGTTAACACCAATATAAAGTGAAAAGATACTAATTTCCTCTGTAGATTCTTCTCCAAACCCTTGAATCATAGACTTCCCTGTGACAACCACAATAAAAAAGAGAAGTATGACAATGGTAATCATCGTCGAAATAAATGCGGTGATTGTTTTGCTATTCTTTTCATTAATATAAAATAGGCTAATCCAACTAATGATTGTGCAGGCAATAAATGTTAATACGATGGGGCTGTTTTTAGGATTAGTCATTAAAAAAATCGTTACAAAGAGCACCCCAAAATTTAAAAATAGAGAAAGAAAAGAGCGTACCCCTTTTTTTCCACCAATAACAATCATTAATATAAATAAAATAGCTGCTAGCCACACTAATACATTCATATCAATTTACCCTCTTTCGTTTAATGAAAAAAATAGAAGTATAAAGACTGATAGGGATTGTTAAGACAACGCCAATACCACCTGCTAGAGCACGAGCTAATTCTAATGAAAGATTCATGGAAAGTGTTAGCCCTAGCGTAGACGAATTTTTTAAATATAAAATAAGCATAGGAATGGAACCGCATATATACACAAAAAACAAAATACTCGTAATTGTGCCCATCACATCTTTCCCAATATCAAGCCCTGAAACTTTTAAAGCTTTGTCAGAAATGGATGGATCTTGTTCATACAAAGCAAACATGGAAGAAGCCATAGTAATTGAAACATCCATTACAGCCCCTAATGCCCCGATAAATAAACCAGCCATAAAAACCATGCGATAAGGACGCGTTAGAAATTGCATTTCCTCGTATCGAAGGCCATTTTCAGATGTAATCCACAATACGAAAAAGCTAATAAGTAATGAAATGAACGTTCCTAAAAGTGTTGCCAGCATTGCCGCATAGGTTTTTTCATTTAATCCATTTATGAGTATCAATGAAACACCGGTAAATAGCAGAACACATACACCGCTAACGAATAACAAGCTGACGTTAGCGTGCTTTACATATAAATCCAATGCAAATGATAATAAAAGTGCATTAACGATCAAACTGATTATTGAAAATAGCCCCTGTCTTTTGCCAACAATTAATAAGGCGAAAATAAAAATCCACGCAACGATTAATACGTATTGATCGCGCTTTGCGTCTAAAATCAAACCTGATAATTGCCCTTTTTGAGCGTTGTCTGCCTTTATAGAAACAAAAAGTTTGTTTCCGACCTTGTATTCGTGATCAAAAGCGCCAGAGGAAGAATACTCATTTGTTAAATGAATAAGTTGACCTTTGGCTTCTCCATTTTTCACTAATGCAGTTATTTGCTGCGTAAATAATTGATCATCATTACTATACATATCTGATATAGGTGTTGAATCTTCCAACTCTGTTTTTATCACTTCCGCAATTGGCCGCTCATAAAAGGATTCATTGTGAGAAACAAATAAAACGGAAGCCACAAAGCACAACGCTAATAGGATATAGAATAAAATCCGTTTTTTATGAGAAATAGTAGTAAACAATAAAAAACCTCCAATGAGGGGAATTTGACTATGTTCGTAGCAAGTGAAGTGTCCGTTGTACTGAAGCTGCGTTGAACAATGACTCACATTAACATTCCTATTTTTCTATGTCAAGGCTGGTCAAAAGTAGTCACGTAGGAAGGAACGCTCTTAACCATTTAAGGTTTCCCTTTTAAGATAAAGGAGCATGCCGTCTATGATGGTTTGACGGTGGCATCCGTTGAATATTTAGTTATATTGACTTGCACGTATCATTTTTAGTCATTCCACTGAATATGTAAAAACATTCAGATAAAATTACATTGAATGTCTGTCATGAAACTGGGAGGGGAGTGACAAGCTATACAAAAAATGTGACCGTGTTATAGGGATGGCGTACATTATACATTCATCATAATGCGGATACTAATAACATGGAATTGTTCTTCCACTGTTCCTTTTAAAAGGAGTGAGGTTGCCGAAGGAGGGTTTAGTAAAGAAAAAAGGACGATAACCACAATTATTTCACAATCGGCATATCGTCCTGTTTTAGTTTTAACGTATCGTTTTTGTTGAAGATTTGCTTTGTGTAGAAGAACTGAGAAGTTGTATTTGCTCTTCTAGTACTGTACTTGCGTTTTGTAAAAACTGTGAAATGAGAGCAAGCTCTTCTTGCTTGTAGGATGAAGCTAGTTGAAGCATGGCTTGGTGAAGCGACTCATACGTATGACGGATTTCTTCTTTCGATTCATATTCTGGGACTATAATGACCCTGCGACGATCATTAGGGTCATTTTCTCTACGCACATAACCGATTTTTTCAAGGCGATCAACTAATGCTGTAATACTACCTGTAGCAAGGCCCGTTTTTTTTGAAAGCTCTCCGGCAGTAATTGGACCAGTTTCACGCAAAATATCCAAAGAAATAAAATCATTATTGTATAGCCCAAGAGATGCGGCCACATTTTGCTGGTGTAATATTGTGCGAGTTCCTAGCCCGCGCATAAGTGAAGTGAAATGTTCACGTGGATCAGTCATTTGATTTTCTTGATTGCTTGACAAAAGATAAGCCTCCTTTTAGACTATTAATATCTTGATGGTCGAGATATTAGATGGTCAAGATATTTGATGAGTGTGTAATTGTTTACGTGTTCATTCTAGCGAAGGTATTAATAATTTGTAAAGGGGTTTCTAAATGGAAGCATCGAAAAGTAATAGTAATACAAAATTAGTAGTGGCAGGTTTACTTCTTGCCATTTTTATGTCAGCAATTGACAATACAATTGTTGCGACTGCAATGGGAACAATCGTATCGCAACTTGGAGGCATGGACAAATTTGTTTGGGTTACTTCTGCTTATATGGTAACAACAATGGCTGGTATGCCTATTTTCGGTAAGTTATCCGATATGTATGGAAGAAAAAGATTTTTTATTTTTGGTTTAGGTGTTTTTTTACTTGGTTCGGCTCTTTGCGGTTTCGCTCATACAATTGAGCAACTTAGCATTTTCCGCGCGATTCAAGGGATTGGTGCAGGTGCGCTAATGCCAATCGCATTTACAATTGTATTTGACATCTTTCCACCAGAAAAACGAGGGAAAATGGTAGGGCTACTTGGTGCTGTATTCGGTATCGCAAGTGTTGTAGGTCCACTTTTAGGAGCTTATATTACAGATCATTTTGGTTGGGAATGGGTTTTTTATATTAACTTGCCAATCGGTATCGTTTCATTAATGCTTATTATAAAAAATTATAAAGAATCCCCGGTTCTTACTAAACAGAAAATCGATTGGTGGGGAGCGGCTACACTTGTATTCGCTGTTATAAGTCTTATGTTCGCATTGGAGCTAGGTGGTAAACAGTTCGATTGGAGTTCTGCGCCGATAATTTCATTATTTATCAGTTTCGCTGTGTTCTTTATCGTGTTCTTTTTTGTAGAGCTGAAAGCAGAAGAACCAATACTTCCTTTCTTCTTATTTAAACGTCGATTATTTGCCTCTTCGCAAATGTTAGCGTTCTTATATGGTGGTACTTTTATTATTTTAACAGTATATATACCAATTTATGTGCAAGCTGTATATGGTGCTTCCGCTACGAATGCAGGGCTAATTTTGATGCCAATGATGTTGGGGTCTGTTGCAGGAAGTGCTTTTGGCGGTATTTTCTTAACGAAAATGAGCTATCGAAACTTAATGGTTATTTCAGTAATATCTTATTTTGCAGGTATGTTTTTACTAAGCACACTTACGCCAGATACGGCTCGAATACTTCTTACGCTGTATATGATTCTCGTAGGCTTTGGCATGGGCTTCTCTTTCTCATTATTACCGACAGCTTCACAGCATAATTTAGATGCTCGTTATCGCGGTACTGCAAATTCAACAAATTCGTTTCTTCGTACGCTAGGTATGACGATGGGCATTACAATCTTTGGCACAATTCAAAACAATGTATTTACTAGTAAGCTAACAGAAGGTTTCAAAAATATGGGGCAAGGATCAAATTCTGCAATGTTTGATGTTGGCGATATGAGAGAAATTTTTGAACCTAGTGTACGCGAAAATATCCCTGCAAACATTCTTGATATTATTGTGAATGCTATGTCTAACTCTGTGACACATGTGTTTCTTCTTGCACTCATTCCTATTGTTATTGCAGCCATTTTCGTTTTCATGATGGGGAACTCTCGAGTGATTGTTACAGCTGAAAAAGACAACAAGGAAAATTAAATAAAATATCGTAAGAATTTAAGCTATTGATGATACTAGTAAGTCGTACTATGTTCAGGAGGATAATGATGAAAGAGACCATTTTTATTAAAGGTGCTTGGGAAAATAATTTGAAGAAAGTGTCGCTTTCCATACCGAAATATAAGCTAGTAGTACTGACTGGACCTTCTGGCTCAGGGAAATCAACGTTAGCTATGGATACACTTCAGCGGGAATGCCAGAGACAGTATTTAGATTCTATGGGAATGATGGCTAATACGATTAGCAAGCCAAAGGTTGAGTTTATTCGTGGGCTGTCACCGTCAATTAGCGTCGGGCAGCATGTGACAAATCGAAATCCACGTTCAACGGTAGGAACAGTAACAGAAATTTATAAGTATATCCGATTTATCTTTGCCAGACTTGGGGAACAAGTTTGTACTTCATGTAATATGAGTATTCCTGCTTCTTTTGAACCAACAGAAGCGTTCGTAGAAGAAGATGAAGAAATAGACAATCAAATAATTAGTTGTCCTAATTGTCATGAACAGCAAGCGAAATTAGGCATGCTACATTTTTCTTTTAACAAGCCTGAAGGTGCTTGTGAAACTTGTAGTGGCCTTGGTCATGTGGCGAGTATAAATGAGGCGATGGTGTTTAATCCTGAGCTCAGCTTACGAGACGGTGGCGTAGCTTCACTAAAGGGGGTCCATCGTGACATTCAAATGCGTATTTTAGTGGCAGCAGGAAAGCATTATGGATTTGAATTTGATCTTGATCTACCATTAAAAGATTACGATGATGTTCAGCGAGATTTATTATATTATGGCGTCGAGAGCGAGGAATTTAAACTTCACTATCCAAATAGTAAACCGGTCTCAGGAACAAAGTTTGAAGGAGTCATACCGAGCTTATGGAGACGATATAAGGAGAAAGAGGGAGAATCAGGGGCTAAAGAAAAAGAAGGAAGTTTCTTTCATGAACAACTTTGCCCAGATTGCCTTGGTGCACGCTTAAAGAAAGAAGTTCGTCAAGTTAAGGTAGCGGATGCAACAATTTCGGACGTATCTGAGTGGTCGCTTGAAGATGTATTCAAATGGACGAATAGCTTGCAGACGGCGTTACCTGAAGCAAGTCATCATTTATTGGTGCCTATTATCGAGGATATGTTAACAACACTTCAGCGGCTTATCGATGTTGGACTTGGTTACCTTTCATTGAACCGTCAGACGGTATCATTGTCTGGTGGGGAAACACAACGTCTACGACTTGCTACCATATTAGGTTCAGCTTTAACTGGCGTTCTGTATATTTTGGATGAACCGACAACCGGTCTTCATGCAAAGGATACAGCAGGTCTCATTCGAGTGCTTCAGGAATTACGTGATTTAGGTAATACTGTACTAGTTATCGAGCATGATGTTGAGATGATGCGAGCGGCAGATCATATCATTGATATCGGTCCTGGTGCGGGAATACATGGTGGTACTGTTGTAGGTGAAGGCAGTCTGGATGATTTAATGTCAAATGAGCAATCAGTGACTGGAGCTTATTTGGTAGAAGAATGCTCCCCTTCTCCTGTTCGAGTTCGTAGGGAGGGAAATGGACAGCATATCACGATTCAACAAGCAAAACTTCGAAATGTCGACATCCCTACTGCTTTTATTCCATTGGGGTGTCTTGTGTCAGTAACAGGCGTTTCAGGTTCAGGGAAATCTACGCTTGTTTTTGACATTCTTGCACAAGGAAAATCGAAAAACCTTGCCCAAATAGGATGTAAGGAAATTAGTGGGTTAGAGCATATCGAAAATATCGTTATCTTTGACCAATCGCCAATGGGAAGAGTACAGCGTTCTAATGTCGCTACTTATACGGATGTCTTTACTCACCTCCGCAAATTGTTTGCAGGATTGCCAGAAGCAAAAGAAAGAGAATTAACTTCAAAGCATTTCTCATTTAACTCTGCGGGTGGACGATGTGAAACATGCCAAGGTTTAGGGGTATTATCAGTAGATATGGATTTCCTAGCAGATATAGAAGTGACATGTACAAACTGCAAAGGGAAAAGATTTACTGACGAAGTGTTGCAAGTTAAATATGAAGGATACTCCATTTCAGATTTGCTAAATATGTCTGTGGAGGAGAGCTTACCAATTTTGAAATCGGAAACAAAGATTTCTCGCATGATTGAAATGCTATGTGAGGTTGGGTTGGGTTATCTTCAATGGGGGCAATCGGTCAAAACTTTATCTGGCGGTGAAGGACAGCGTATTAGGCTGGCAAACGAATTAAGTAAAGCATCCAAAAACCACACGCTTTATTTATTGGACGAACCTACGACAGGTCTTCATCCATCTGATATTAAATTGTTACATGCTTTATTAAACAGACTTGTCTGTGCCGGAAATACCATTATCGTCGTCGAACATAGTCTGGAATTAATCCGTGAATCTGACTGGGTTATCGATATTGGACCTGAAGGAGGAGCCGCAGGTGGTAAGCTTGTAGCTGAAGGAACGCCAGAGCAAGTGGCAAAAGTATCGGATTCCTATACGGGGATGTTTCTGAAAGAAGTACTCGCCGAAGCGTTCTAATTACATTTAACAAACGGTACTTTAGGGAAATACCAAAAAATAGAAAATTAAAAAGAATACGCTCTTTTAGTTAAGATGAAGGTTACTGTACATCTTTCTACTAAAAGAGCGTATTTATTTATGAACCCTTCAAAAGTTCATGCAAACGTTTCTATTTTAAATTATCCCCAAAGTCACTTGCTCCTTATTCATACGCTCAATTATTAGCTGGTTGCTTTAATTTGCACATGTGGATTGTGCCAAGGCAATTAAACTGCACAAAATAGCCATTAAAAAATTTTAAGTGGATAATGTATTAAAATAATGTTATCGTATGAAGTAACTAAATAAACATATCCTTCAGGGTAGGGTGAAATTCCCAATCGGCGGTGATGAAGTAATTCAAAGTCCGTGAGCGCAAGCTGATTTGGTGCAAATCCAAAACCGACAGTTACAGTCTGGATGGGAGAAGGGTAGATGTGTAAGCTTTTTAAATTCATATGACTTTAAAAGGTCTATTTGGCTACGCTTATATTCAAAACTACTTCCCATCGCCTTCGTTGGGGAGTTTTTTTATTAAGTTAAAAATTTAATAGGTATCTGTTCTTCGGGGTAGGGTGAAATTCCCAATCGGCGGTGATGAAGCAATTCAAAGTCCGTGAGCGCAAGCTGATTTGGTGCAAATCCAAAACCGACAGTTATAGTCTGGATGGGAGAAGAACGATGAGATGGTAGCCTTTGGAAAATTTATTTCCATTAGGTTTATTTAGTGACGTCTTATGAATTAGAACTCCCAAACCTCATTTTTATATGGGGTTTTTTGTTTGTCTCGTTTAAGCAATTACAGGTCAAAATTTAAAAAGTAGAAAGTAGGTGGAAAAATGTGTTTACAGGTATTATTGAGGATGTTGGTACAGTAAAAACCTTGCAAAACGATAGACAAAGTATGAAAATAACTGTTATTTCGCCAAAGATAGTATCGGACGTGCAGCTAGGAGATAGTATAGCTGTCAATGGCGTGTGTTTGACAGTAACACAATATAATGAGCAGGAACTGACAATGGACGTAATGCCTGAAACAGTGAAAGCGACAAATTTGCAGCAACTCACGGTTGGTAATGCAGTAAATTTAGAGCGTGCAATGCCTGCGAATGGACGTTTTGGTGGTCATTTTGTTTCAGGGCATGTTGATGGAGTGGGAAAAATATTACGCAAACGTCCAATGGCCAATGCAGTATACATCGATATAGAACTTTCAGAGGAGTTAACTTGCTATTGTATTCCTAAAGGTTCAATCACAATTGATGGAACGAGTTTAACGCTCTTCCATGTGGCAAAAAACAGCGTCACCGTATCGCTTATTCCACACACATATAAGGAAACCGTATTAGGGACAAAAAATGTTGGATCACCAGTCAATATTGAGACCGATTTAGTTGGTAAATACATTATGCACCAGCTACAGCGTGGTCAGCAATCACCGACCATTACAAAAGATTACTTAGCGAAGCATGGGTTTTAACCTGTCTTTGAAAGTAAAGAACGTACAGTAAATTAAAGTTTATTAGGAGGTGGCAATTTGCTACATTCAATTGAAGAAGCAATTGCAGATTTAAAACAAGGCAAAATGATTGTTGTCGTGGATGATGAAGATCGTGAAAATGAAGGGGATTTACTTGCCCTTGCAGAGTTCATGTCACCAGAAACGATAAACTTTATGGCCACATATGGAAGAGGGCTTATTTGTACGCCGATTTCACAGGAGCTTGCACAACAATTAGCGTTGCATCCAATGGTCATAAATAATACAGATCATCACCAAACGGCATTTACTGTAAGTATTGATTACAAAGATACAAAAACAGGCATTAGCGCCTTTGAACGTGCGTTGACAATTCGAAAAATGCTAGAGTCACAAGCGCAAGCAACTGATTTTCGTAGACCTGGGCATGTATTTCCCCTTATAGCAAAGGAAAATGGTGTTTTAGAACGTAGAGGGCATACGGAGGCAACTATCGATTTAGCAAGGCTTTGCCGAAGCATACAAGCTGGTGTTATTTGTGAAATCATGGGGGATGATGGTGAAATGCTTCGCTTTGATGACTTAGTCAAATATGCGGAAAAACACAAATTAAAAATGATTTCGATTGATGCATTAGCAGCCTATCGTCGTCAACAAATACAAGGAAAAAATTCACTTACAGTGTAAAAGAGGAGAATCAATTTATGGGAAAAACATTTGAAGCACAATTAATTGGCAATGATTTAAAAATAGCGGTAGTAGTTGGTCGATTTAATGAATTTATTACTAGTAAATTATTAAGCGGTGCAATGGATGGGCTAAAACGTCATGGTGTAGACGAGGATTTAATTGATGTTGCGTGGGTACCAGGTGCATTTGAAATTCCATTTATTGCAAAACAGCTAGCGGAAACAAAAAAATATGATGCCATTATTGGTCTTGGCACAGTTATTCGTGGCTCTACAACACATTATGATTATGTTTGTAACGAATCAGCAAAAGGCATAGCTAACGTTTCTCTTACAACTAACATACCAGTTATTTTTGGTGTTGTCACAACTGAAAATATTGAGCAGGCAATTGAACGCGCTGGGACAAAATCTGGTAATAAAGGTTATGACGCAGCAATATCAGCTATTGAAATGGCGAATTTACAGAAAATGATTGGCTAAATTTCAATGACATAATGTATAGGTGAAAAGGATAACTGCATAATTTGCTGGACATTGGGAAAAATATTGTATGTGTATTTTAATACAATAATTTATTTGAATCGAGTTCAGTAGGAGATGAGGAATATTCAATCAATGAATCAAAATATCGAATTGAAAACGTTGAAAGAACTATTTCAACGCTCTGCTGACGTAATATTTCAATCTTATACCTTTCAACAGCATAATGTTCATTTTATTACATGTGAATCAATGTTCGATCAGTTATTATTGAATAAGGTCATTATAAATCGAGTCCAATCTTTGTGCGAAAATGTTTCAACACCATTATTAGCAGAGCAAATAATAAATGAATTACACATTCCAAATCTTCAAAAAATAACGAATTTAGAAGAGGCTACTACACGTGTATATACAGGATATGCTTTGCTGTACTTTGAAAAGGAGAAAATTTTATTCTCAAGTAAAATTTCAAATAAGCCGAATCGAAATCCTGAAGAAACAAAAAATGAACTGGTAATTAAAGGACCGAGAGATGATTTTATAGAAGATGTCTTTATTAACATTGCTCTAATTCGCAAGCGACTACCAACTAATTCATTGAGTGTAGAAACAATGGAAATTGGTAGGCGTTCTAAAACAACTGTAGCCGTTCTTTATATGGAGGATATTGCCAATAAAACGATGGTGGATGAAGTGAAAACGCAATTACGTAAAGTTGATACAGATGTCGTGATTAATGGCGATATATTGATGGATGGGGTGGGCAAAACATCTAAAATTCTTCCCCTACATGATTATACAGGTCGCCCAGATTTTGCAGTACAAACGTTAAGTAGAGGACGCATTCTTATTTTAGTTGATGGAGTGTCCTATGTCATCATTACACCACCTAATATCTTTTTACTCTTTAAATCAGGTGAAGACAATGATTATCCAGCTATTGTAGGTTCTATAGAACGACTGCTACGAATCGTAGGCATATTAATAAGTATGCTTGCACCAGGTTTTTGGCTTGCCTTATCGACCTATCATCAAGAACAAATGCCAATTCTACTTTTAGCAACAGTTGTACAATCAAGAACTGGCTTGCCTTTTCCTACCTTACTGGAAATATTGCTCATGTTATTTATGTTTGAATTATTTCGAGAGGCAAGTCTCCGCTTACCATCTCTTTTGAGCGGAACCATGAGTGTTGTGGGAGGTTTAATTGTCGGAGATGCGGCGATTAAGGCAGGCATAACGAGTCCTTCAATGATAGTAGTAATTGCTATTTCAAGTATTGCGGCATATACACTTGTAAATCAATCGTTTGTAACGGCCATGAGTATTTTCCGTCTATTTGTCGTCTTAATGGCTTCTTTTTTTGGCTTATTTGGTTTCTTTTTGTCCCTATTCTTTATTCTTATTTATGTTGCGAATATACGCGTGCTAGGTGTACCGTACGTAAGTCTTGGTGCAGATTTGAATTGGTCTGATATCAAAAAATCTTTAATACGTGCAGCTCCAAGTGGATATAATAAACGCCCAAAATTTTTACAGCCTCAAGATAAAACTCGGTCTTCCAGTAAAAATTAATGATAGCCATTTTAAATAAATAATAAAGTTATTTTCATGCTTTGCTTGTAAAAACGCTTGGATTGGACAAAATACTTAATGAAGAGTATGGATTAGACTTATCTATATTTTTCTAGACCAATCACAAGGGGTGGATAGTTATGCCGAATGTTCAAGTAAGCTGTGCTGTATCAAATTGTGTTTTCCATGCCAAAGGTAATTTTTGTGGTGCTGAAAAGATAGCAATCGATATGGATAAACGTATCGATAAGAAACATGATGCAGAGTTTGCTTCTGATTTTGAAATGCATATGTCCAAAGAGGCGGCAAGTCAATCATCAGATACGTGTTGTAAAACATTCAGATCTAAAGAAAAAGAAAAACTTTAGATGATAGGTATAGGTTGTTTAAATAATTGCAAATAGAGAATTAAGGGCAATATTTAAATAATTTATCTTTACCTTATAATTAATGATTTGGTCACTTTGAAAGTCGTCTTCCTATATGGAAGATGACTTCTTTTTTTAGCATTTTTTATAGTGCCTCTTGACCTTCCAGTTACTTGAAGGAATACGATAATATTATCATCCGATTGGAGTATAGGAGGTATGGAAATGGAAAAATACGAAGATTTAGTAGTAAGCGTAGTTTCGATAATGGGAGATGCTTATGACATGGGTTTTCAACAAAGTAAGGAAATACAATCATCTGCTCATTTAATACAAGATGAACTGTTTCTTGCCTTATCAGCTACTTGTAATGCTCAAAAGGCTCAAGAGGCATTACAGAATATTTCACCGAATCTTTTACAAGAGATAAAAGGGTTAGCTTCTGGTTTAGAACAGTCATATGAATCCCTTATAAAAATGTATAGTGGTTATAATATGACATTTCCAGATATGGGATGTACGTCGTTTGTGCATAATGGGCATTATGTGAGAAATTACGATTTTAGCCCTACTTTATATGATGCAAGGCTTGTTTTTTCTAATCCGTCAGAAGGGTATGCAAGTGTTGGATTTAGCCAGCAAATCATTGGTAGGCTAGATGGAATGAATGAAAAAGGATTAGTTGTAGGACTTCATTTCGTTAATAATGAATGGGAAGGAGATGGCTTTCTTGCGTCAACAATTGTTCGAATATTACTGGATAAATGTAAAAATATTGAAGAAGCCATTTTGCTATTAAAAAAAATCCCACATCGTTATTGCTACAACTACTCGATGATTGATCGAAGTGGGAAAGTGGTCGTGGTAGAGGCTACACCAATGGAGCAAATTGTTTTTGAACAACACTCATTTATGTGTACTAATCATTTTGAATCACAAGAATTGAAAGAGAAAAATAAAGCATCTATTGATAATTCAATACAACGCAAGCGCTATATAAATCATTTTGTTGCAAACGCATGTACGACTGCTATGTCTGCTTTTCAATATTTTAATGATGGAGATTCACCACTATTTTTTAAGCAATATAAAGAATACTTTGGTACATTTCACACAGTGCTATACTCACCAAATCAATTAGAAGTCATTGTGGGAATAGGGGAGAATAGTGAGCCACTTACGTTTTCCCTGCATCAATTTTTAAGGGGTGACCTTATTCTTCCGACAACCATAAAAGGAAAAATACTTCAGGCTATCTAATTCGTCATGCATAGTTTATAATTTAATAGATACTAGGGGGAATGGCATAACTTTTGTTGGGCTGTTCTCCTTTCCTTTTGTTGCTATTTCGCTTTTCGAAAGAAAATGAAATTATTTTATATAGTATAACAATTTAAAATTTTTATAAAAGATAAACTTGGATATAAGTTATATTTCAAAGGGATTTTTTTAAAACAAACATGAAAAAATGAAAATTACTATAGTATAATATTATTGCAGTTATCATAAATATTAAATGTTACAGTAGTAAATACACATAATTAAATATTTAATACAATAGATGAGGAAGTACCAGTTTGTATGAAAAAACGTAAAATTAAACTAATATTAGTATTAGCGACAGTATTATTGTCATTGTTCACAAGTTTAAATGTTGTCACTTCTTATGTGAAGATGAAAAAAACGGTGGAAGAGTCAATCGCTAACCAAAGTCTGGAAGCGGCTATATCCATTGCATCATCACTTGATGTCAAACAGTATCAGCAATTTTTAAATAATCCTGTGGAAAGTGAAGATTATTGGGAATTAAGAAGCTATTTAAATGATGCAAGAGAAAAACTGGGTGCCTTATTTGTGTATACATTAGAAATTGATAATCCTCAAGTATCAAAAGCGTTGATTGCTGGTGTACCTAATAGCTACACAGAAGGGTTTGAAATAGGACAAATTTGTACTGTGCCTGAGAAGCAAATCAAACTAGCTTATCGAGGGTTAACTTATGTTACGAATGTAATTGAGGATCCAGACCATGGCGATTATCTTTCTGTAGGAGCACCTATTAAGAATGAAAATGGACAAATTATTGGCTACCTTGGTATTGATATTGGTGCCGACAAAGTTAATGGCATTAAAGGAAAAGTTCTAGAAAATAATTTACTCATGTTTATTTATAATGGACTATTTATTTTAATCGTTATTGCTTCTTTCTTCTTTTTACAGAGATGGTATCAAAAAGAAGTGACGAAAGAAGTGGGGGTAACTGAAGATACATATCAAGCTGAAATTAAAGCGTTAATTACTTCTGTATCTTCATTAAGACATGATTTCACCAATCATATACAAGTATTGCATGGGCTACTGCAACTAGGGGAGCAAGAACAAGCAAAACAATATTTATCTTCATTATCTAAAGATGTGCAGGCAATTAAATCACTAAAATTAAATATAAATCACCCTGGGCTTTCAATCTTGTTGCAAACGAAAAAACTTGCAGCCCAAAACCATAATATTGAGATGGATATATCTGTTTCACAGGATGCTTTTATTAATATTAAAACAACAGATTTAATTAAGTTATTATCAAATTTAATTGATAACGCTATTGATGCCACAACTGAATTGCCGGAGAGCGAACGTAAAATGACAATTTGTTGTCATGCGGATGAAACGAAGTACGTCTTTGAAATTATTAATACAGGACCGACAATATCTGAGCCGGAACAAATATTTAAACAAGGGTTTACAACAAAAAAACCTGAATTCGGTAAAATAAGAGGGCAAGGATTATTTATCGTAAAAGAGGTTGTCAAAAAATATAATGGAAATATCTCTATTCAAACGACAGCCGAATTAGAAACGACAGCGACTGTAATCATTCCTCTAAAGTGAAATAGTGCAGGGCGATAAGTGCATGTATGTATTGCCATAACATTATAGGCTAAATCCAATTTGTTAGATTTAGCGACTCGATTTGTGTTTACAGGATTTAAAATTGTGATAAGGTTTCTATAAAAATAAGCAGAAAGCTCCCTATATTTTGTAGGGAGCTTTTGGTTTTGGAGTAAATTCACGTGTGATGCGCATCATTTTATGTACAAAGTAAGTCATATATTAACAGTAAATATTTAAGGTAGGTTAGGGGGCAAAGAAAGATTTGGAACAGTCAATTCTTGATTTACTGCGAGCTGGTGGCTTCATTTTATATGTTAGACATGGGGAGGCAACAGTTGGAAAGGATCAGCCATATTTTAATTTTCAATATTGCTATACACAACGTAATTTGTCTGACTACGGTCGAAGAGAGGCCGCTTACTATGGACAAATGCTTCGTTATTGGCAAATCCCGATTAATTCACCTATTATTGCAAGCCCGTTGTGTAGAACAATTGAGACAGCGCAGCTAGCATTCCCCACAATGTATATTCAAATCGACCCTTTTTGGTTTGAAATTAATAAACTAGGAGGGGACATATCAGCTATAGAACAACAGCATATTTTGAAAAATGTTCAATCTCAATTAGAAAAGACACCTCCCTTTGGGACAAATCAAGTAATTATAGCGCATAGTTTTCCAAATGGAATAGGGTTAGGTAAAATTCCTAATATGGGAACGGTCATTGTAAAGCCTAAAGGTGAAGGTAACGGTTATGAAATTATAAAACAGCTACCATTAACTGATTTAGCGACTTTAGGGAATCCTCTTTATAAATAGGTAGTGAAAGTTCAATGTATTCAACCTAATAAGCTTTTATTTCTAACCCTCTTATGAGTGTTCTGATTTTTGGAATAATGTTTTTACATGCTTATTATTTATTGTAAAATAAGAATCTATGAATAGGTGGTTAATAATATGAAACGAGAGGGAATTGTTAAATGGTATAAAGAAGAAAAGGGCTATGGCCGTATTATGCTGAATGGTGAGGATAAAAATCACGTTTTTGTCCATTTTAGCTCAGTTTTACCGAATAATGAAAAATTTCCGGATGGCTATAGATTTCTTAAACAAGGTCAAAAAGTGTCCTTTGATTTAATTGAGCAGCCACATTCTACTGATCAAAAGCAAGTTGCGGAAAATGTTGAAATCCTATCAGACTAAATAGGAAGAAGTGTAATCAATAGTGCTTTCTAATAGCTCAATTTTACGCTAAGGATACACACAATTTCTTTGATGTCTATAACACACATGATGAAGTCTATCGTTACACAAATAATTATTACTTAGTAGACAATGTGAAGATTTCCCATGGGAATGATGGCGGACCGAGCTATCATTCGCGAAATAAGTAGGATGTTACAATCGTAGAATGCTACACAATAAGTGCTTAAAGAAGGTTATTTTAGATGGTCGTTATACTATTCGAATTTCTAACAATTTGCCTGAAAAAGTAATGAAAGCGACAGAGCAAAAAGCAATTGAGAAAAAAATGATGGAATTAGCTACTATTTCAATGAAATAAAATTAGTAAAACAAGATGTTGCATTTTTGCTATAGATTTTGTATCTGTATTATATTGCGTTAACTAAATTATATAGGCTTGAAAAATTCGCTTAAAAACATTATTTCTAAAATTAAAAGGGTAGGTCACCTAATATCTTGGTGAGCTACCTTTTTGTAATTATAAGCACATCTGGTAACAAAAAAGATGATAGATTGATTTAAGTAGAATTTATTGGGTAATATACGTGTGCAATAAAAACTGCTCTTATTTTCTGAAAAATAAAATATTCTAATAATTTCAATTGTTGTATGGTAAAATTTATTTGGTACAGATGGTGTTATATAACAACATGAAGATAAATCAAATAGTTTTAATGTACAAAAAATCGCTTATAAAAAAGGAGGGAAAATATTAAATCGAAGCTTTAACTCTTGATAGATTTGATGAAAGCGTATACAGTAGCTAAGGAGGAAGGTGACTGAAAACCTTTTGATTTGTAAAACATAGGCTAGTTAGCAAAACTATAGAAGTCATAGTTTTTGCTATTTTGCTATGAATTAATTAAACGTAATTGTTTTGGTTAAAATTATGTGCCTTTGCGTACTATACATACTTTAGCGTATGAAACATTCTGTCGAAAAAGTGAAAATTAGTTTAAAGGTACCTTGTGAATGTTAGTGAATCATGTAAAATAGAGTCGATTGCGGGCTATTAGACTAAAAGTTCTAGGGCTTTTTAAATAAGCGAAGTTTATGAAGTGTCCATTATTTTAAATAAGCGATGGATAAATTATTTTAGTAGTAGCATACTAAAATTTATTCAGTTGATTTTATTTTAAACGCAATGCTTTTAGCAGAGTTGGTATATGTAATGGAAAACCACTGCAATACCCTGGCAATGGGGGCAAGGTCTTGGTTTTAGTATAGACAAATGACTTTATGGACTGACTTCGCATTTTTTACTACTTTTTGATTAGTTTATTACTATAATATTGTAGTAGATATTTTATTCTTTAATTAGTTGTGATAGACTATTGTAAGTTTATAGTTGATACAGAAAAGGTGTGTAACTAGTTTACACCGACATCATTTCTGCAAATCTTAAAATATAAGGATGGTAAAAATGAGTAACAGAGTAACTAAATCAGACGTCATCTTAATTGGTGCCGGAATTATGAGTGCGACTTTGGGGACGATGCTCAAAGAATTAGCACCGGACTGGAATATTACTGTGTTTGAAAAACTTTCAAACGCCGGTGAGGAAAGCTCTAATGAATGGAATAATGCAGGAACAGGGCACGCAGCACTGTGCGAGCTTAACTACACTTCTGAAAAACCAGACGGTACTATCGATATTAGCAAAGCAATTAATGTTAATGAACAGTTCCAGGTTTCGATGCAGTTTTGGTCTTATCTTGTAAAAAACAAGCTTATCCAAAATCCGCAAGACTTTATTATGCCATTACCACATATGAGTATGGTAAGAGGCGAAAAAAATGTTGAGTATTTGAAAAAACGTTATGAAACAATGTCAAATAATCCTCTTTTCAAAGGTATGGAATTTTCTGATGACCCAGAAAAACTAATGGAATGGATTCCTCTTATTATGCAAGACCGTCCAGCAAATGAGGCCATTGCTGCAACAAAAATTGACACTGGTACAGACGTAAACTTCGGTGCTCTAACACGTATTTTATTTGACCACCTAAAACAAAAAGATGTAGATATCAACTACAACCATAGTGTCGAAAGTATTAAACGTACGAAAGACGGTTTATGGGAATTAAAAGTGCATGACAAAGATGGTTGTAAAATGGAGTACCATACAGCAAAATTCGTCTTCCTTGGTGCTGGCGGAGGAAGCTTAGAGTTACTACAAAAAACAGGCATTCCTGAAGGAAAACACATTGGTGGATTCCCTATCAGTGGATTATTTATGGTATGTAAAAATCAAGAAATTGTTGAACAACACCATGCTAAAGTATACGGTAAAGCTGCGGTTGGTGCGCCACCAATGTCTGTTCCACATTTAGACACTCGCTTTATCGATAACAAAAAATCATTATTATTTGGACCATTCGCTGGTTTCTCACCAAAGTTCTTGAAAACAGGTTCAAACATGGATTTATTTGCTTCTGTAAAACCGCATAATATTACTACTTTATTAGCGGCAGGAGTTAAAGAAATGTCATTAACAAAATACCTAATCCAACAACTTCTATTATCAAAAGATCAACGTATGGAAGAGTTACGTGAGTTTATCCCAACTGCTAAGAGTGAGGATTGGGATATTGTAGTTGCTGGTCAACGTGTACAAGTTATTAAAGATACTGAAGCAGGCGGTAAAGGAACACTGCAATTTGGTACTGAAGTAGTAAGTGCTGCTGACGGTTCAATCGCTGCATTATTAGGTGCATCACCAGGTGCTTCTACTGCCGTTCACGTTATGCTAGAAGTTATCAAAAAATGCTTCCCACAACAAGCAAACGAGTGGGAGTCAAAATTAAAAGAAATGATCCCTTCATACGGTATCTCATTACTACAAAACCCTGAGCTTCTTGAGGAAGTCCATGCTTCAACAGCGCAGGCACTTCGTCTAAACAAAAACTAATCATTAAAAAATATGAACCTTTGATCCATTTTGGATTGAAGGTTCTTTTTTCGTTGGAAAGGTCTAGCATTGTGACCTAAAATGGGGTTAGCACACCCTTGGTTTTCGTTTTATATAGCAAGAGACTCACATTAAAGGCAAAAAAAGTAGTTAGAATGAAAAGTATAAATGAACTAGCTATAGTTGTAAACAAAATAATTATCCAGTATACTTTTTTGGAAGGAAAGTATGAAAAGATTGTGAAAAGGGATGAGTATAAATGACATTTGAAGAAGTATTACCGCGTTTAAAAGCAGGCGAGAAAGTAATCCGTGAAGGATGGGGCGGTGCTGAATTATATGTGAAGCTTGTTGGACAAAGCGAGCATGACGGAGTAAATTTAAATCCCTATTTTTTAATCAATGTACGCGGTGAGGGCTATACGATGTTCACACCAACTGTCTGTGATTTATTAGCGGAAGATTGGAAAATCGTAAACTAAATGACCGTGATTTAAGATGAAAATAGTATGCTAGGTGTTACTTAGTATGCTATTTTTTTGATGTCAAAGTAACCTTCTAATAGAACAAAGGGTAATCATAGCAACTGGATTTTTTACTATTAGTAGATTGCTTTTTATTGAGGAGAGATGTTATGAAGTTTGAAGAGTATATTGGCAAGACAGTTTTTATAACGGGTGCTGCCTCAGGTATTGGGCAAGCTCAAGCCGTTGCATTTTTAGAAAATGGGGCCAATGTTTTCGGTTTCGATATAGATGAGCAGGGGTTATTGAATTTACAAGAGCAATACCCAGAACGCTTTGGTTTTATGGTAGGTAGTGTAGATCGGAAAAGTGATGTAGAGCAATCATTTGAAAAAGTACTGGCGATGTTTAAGGAAGTGGATATTTTACTAAATACTGCTGGCGTTTTAGATGGCTTTGCAAAAACGCTTGATACTGATGAGGCGCTTTGGGACAAGATCATGAACACGAATGTAAAGGGCACTTTTTTTGTCACGAATACGATATTACCCCATATGTTAAAACGCAAAGCTGGTATCATTGTTAATATGGCGTCTATTGCAGGGCTAATTGCAGGTGGCGGTGGTGCGGCATATACCGCATCTAAACATGCAATTGTAGGCTATACGAAACAATTAGATTTAGACTATTGCCGTGAGGGGATACGTGCCAATGCCATTGCGCCAGGTGCTATTCAAACTCCGATGACCAAAGCTGATTTTGAAGGCGATGGTGCAATGGCAAAATGGGTTGCCGACGAAACACCTGCAGGTCGTTGGGCACAACCAAGTGAAGTTGCGAATTTAACGCTTTTTTTGGCAAGTCATTCAGCTGATTATATGCACGGAGCTGTTATCCCGATTGATGGTGGATGGATAGCGAAATAGTGTTGTTCAATGTATCATTCTTCTGCTATAATACGCAAGTAAGCAAAAAACAGCTTACACTACGGCACTTCAGTTAGGGCATCACGCTCTCTTCCTTTGGTCGTAGTTAGTACTAAAATAGCAGATTGCTATTTTACAAAGGAGAATGCAAATTGAATACATCTATTGTTAAAGATTCATCGCGAACTTCTGTAAGGGAACTTACAAAGGTAGCACTGGTCGCAGCCTTGTATGTGGCTGTAACTGTAGTATTGTCAGTTATTAGTTTTGGAGCTGTCCAATTACGTCTATCAGAGATGTTCAACTATTTGGCACTGTACAATAAACGGTATGTTGTAGCAGTAACACTAGGCGTAGTATTAGCGAATTTTATGTCACCGACTTGGATTCTCGATGTCCCTATCGGTGGTATAGCAACATTTCTAGTATTAATTCTTTGTCGATCAGTAACGAAAAATATTAAGAGTGATAGTCGGAAAATGGTCATCACAGCATTGATTTTTGCACTATCGATGTTCACTGTTGCAGGCCAGTTAACCATTCTATATGATTTGCCGTTTTGGGCGACTTGGTTTACGGTTGGCGTCGGAGAGTTATTATCAATGACTGTCGGTGGAGTGACGATTCACTTATTAAATAAAAAAATAGATTTATCAAAATAAAAAAACACAGTCGCGAAAGCGACTGTGTTTTTTTCGTAATGCGATAGTTAACCGCCGATAGAAGCCTGCGAATCGCCGATAGAAATGTTGTAATCGCCGATAGAAGCCTGCAAATCGCCGATAGAAGCTCACGAATCGCCGGTAAAACGATGCAATCCGCCGATAGATTAAGATCAAGAATTATTTAAATATAGGTGTTTTTTTCAATAAAACACAAACTGGTATGGCTACAATCATCCCGAGAATATTTTGAACTAAATCTCCAGGAATAGATGCCAATGGTGCAATCCAGTTAGCATATAAAATAGCTTCACCAACGTAATAAACAGCTATCATAAATGGAACAGAAATAATCATTGCGAAAAGATTGAAGGGAATGCTGTTTCCTTTACGTCCGTTCGACCAAGCGATTTTTCCTACGATATAGCCTTGTAAGCCACGAGCAACAAATGTAATAGGGGCCCACAACATCCAACCGGAAACGACGTCGAATAAACCCATGCCAATTGCACCTGCAATGGCTCCTTTTTTAGAACCAAAAAGAATAGATGCTGTAAAAAGCATGCCTGTTCCAAGATGTACTAATCCACCATTGGCTTTAATCGGTAGTTTAATATTTAATGTGAGTGTTGCCACGAAGACAAGTGCAATTAACATTGCCGATAGAATAAGATCAAAAGTTCTTGAATGTGAATAGCTTATTGTTTTTTGCATAGTTGAAAACCTTCCTTATTTTGCTTTATAGATATCAAAGCATAGTTGCGCAAAACCTTACTTTGTAAATCAATGTTGCATGCTAGGATAACCTTAGCAAAGGCTTGGCCTATTTAAAAGTATCAATTTTGCAAAAAAAATAGTGGTCAGTTTTTATGGAAATTCAAATAATAATTGTTGACATGGAGTAAACTCCATCTTTTAAAGTGAAAGGACAAAAAGAATGGAGTGATCCAATGATTATTATTACGTATGGATTAATCGGGGCATATGCACTATTATCAGAACTTGCAGGATTGCTGCAGTGGAAAGAGAAAGGATAGCAACTGAGATCATTACTCTTTGTCATATTATCCACTAGTATTCTCTTAACAATATGGATTCGGTACAAAGAGTGAATACTTCAATTACTAATTATGGAATTTATTGCACTTCATCTAGTAGCTATTATAGAAGGATTGTTAACAAATTAGATAAAAATTCTCTTCGTTTTGTGGTGAGGTTAGAACACAATCTAACAAACCTCTAACATAATTTCCTCCTTCTTAAGCCAAACTAATTGAAATGCTTTAGGAGGGTAACGTAAATGCAAACTTATAATGCAGGGGATATTGTTTATATTTTTTATCGCAATCCGCATATTCAAGATGTAGCGAATATACAGGAGGCGGCAGTCGTAAATAATCCAGAAAATCCAAATGAATTAGCGCTCTTTCTATATGAAACGTACTATCCGTTAACAAATGACTTTGTTATTTTTAGAAGTGAAATGGATGCTGAGCAAGCGTATAATCAGTATTTTCATTAGGAGGTAGAGGATGAGAAAACCATTTACACCTCAGCTAGTCTATTTTGAGCCTAATGCGCTCGATTATCCACTAGGACAGGAATTGAAAGAGAAATTTGAGAAGCTGGGTGTGGAAATCCGTTATACGACATCTCATAATCAGGTGCGGAATCTCCCAGGTGATAACGATTTGCAAAAGTATCGTATAGCAAAGTCAACGCTTGTCGTTGGTATTCGAAAAACGTTGAAATTTGATACATCGAAACCGTCAGCAGAATATGCCATTCCGTTTGCAACTGGATGTATGGGGCATTGTCATTATTGTTATTTGCAAACAACGATGGGCAGCAAGCCGTATATTCGTACGTATGTGAATGTCGATGAAATTCTTGAGGCTGCAGATCACTATATGGCAGAAAGAGCTCCTGAAATAACCCGATTTGAAGCATCTTGTACTTCAGATATTGTAGGAATTGATCATTTAACACATACGTTAAAGAAAGCTATTGAGCATTTTGGACAAAGTGAACATGGGTTGTTGCGATTCGTAACAAAATTCCATTATGTCGATCATTTATTAGATGCCAAACATAATGGTAGGACGAGGTTTCGTTTTAGTGTTAATGCGGATTATGTCATAAAAAACTTTGAGCCCGGTACATCACCTTTAGACTTGCGCATTGAAGCGGCTGGTAAAGTGGCGAGGGCGGGATATCCACTTGGCTTTATTGTTGCACCGATTTATCTTCATGAAGGTTGGGAGGAAGGCTATTATCATATGTTTGAGCGTCTTGATGCTGAATTACCACAAGATGTGCGGGATGATATTACCTTTGAATTTATTCAGCACCGCTTTACAAAGCCAGCGAAAAGAGTCATTGAAAAAAATTATCCAATGACGAAATTAGAATTGGATGAAACAGCTAGAAGGTACAAGTGGGGCAAATATGGGATTGGCAAATATATTTATCAAAAAGAGGAAGAGGAAGATATTAAAGAACATCTTTACGGTTACATGAAGAAATTTTTCCCCAATGCTAAATTAGAATATTTTACGTAAAGACATACTGTAGCAGTAGTTTAATACTATGAGTTTGCCTAATCTCGACACACCATTGTTTTTGGTGTGTTTTTTAAGTTAATGTTGCTTCGTATAATCTTAATGTTGATGGTAACGCTAACAGTGATAGCAAAGAAAAGGGGGAGAAAACACCATGTATTCATTTCAACCAAGTTGTTGGTCAGAACATGGAGAGCTTACGGCTGTAATGCTTTGTGCACCTTCCAGTTTAGATGTGCCGGATTTAAAAACAGCAGAAAATGTGCAATGGAGCGCACCTGTTTTACATGCACGAGCAATGGACAATTTTATGGAGCTGAAGGGCACTTTACAGCATGCAGGTGTGCAAGTAATTGATTACTCAACGGAACTATTAGCAGAAGCACAGCAGCTAAGCGAACAACTTCTAAATCGTTATTTTGTGCGTGATCTTGCATGTGTATTTGGCAAACAAATGCTGCCAGGTGAAGCAGGTAGTTCAATTAGACGTCCTGAATATGGACATGCCCATGCATTGCTTGAAAAGTGGTTTCCTCAAAACTTTAAGGCATCTATGGAAACTGGCGATGTATTGGAGTTTGGGGATGTGATGGTGTTGAATAAGGATGCAGTGCTGATCAATATTGGCGTACGGACAACTAGACAGGGTGTGGAACGTGCGAAGCAAAAAATATTTGAAGCAGGATTTTCTGAAATTGGCATTATCGACTTGCCTCGGAGCTCAGACACACTCCATTTAGATATGAATTGTAATGTTGCGAACGAAGATGTTGTAATAGCGAAAAGCTTTATGCGGTATTTTCCTATATATGTTTTGACTGCTAGTACAACTCGCTTTAATATGACGGAACAATTTTTTAATCGACATGGTTTCGATGTCTATTGGCTAGAAAAATATAATACGATTCCTGATATCAATTTTTTAAATTTAAATCCAGAGACATTGTTAGTCAGTAAAAAAGCAACAAAACAGCAATTTAAAAACCATCCAAAATTACAAAAGAAAAATATAGTAGAAATTGAAGTGACCGAACTTGAAAAAGGCGGTGGTGGTATTCGCTGTATGACGTTACCATTGGTGCGGAAATTGTAAGTGGGGTGATCGAAATGGAGTCAAAAACAAGCAAAGGTCAAATGTCTTGGTGGCAGTTGTCTCTATTAGGTGTAGGTTGTACATTAGGGACAGGTTTTTTTCTAGGTACAAGCATGGCAATTGCCAAAAGCGGGCCTGCTGTTTTAATTCCATTTTTATTAGCAGCCATTGGAACGTATCTTGTCTATGATGCACTTGTGAAAATGTCTGTTGCCAATCCAGATAAAGGATCTTTTCGTACTTATGCTAAACAAGCATTTGGAAATTGGGCTGGCTTTAGTAATGGATGGGTATATTTGATTTCGGAAATATTGATAATGGGTAGTCAATTAATGGCATTGGGGATTTTTATCCAGTTTTGGTTTCCTGCCTTACCGCTATGGATGACCGCATCTGGTTTCGGAGTACTCGGTTTGCTCATTATACTTACTGGAATGAAAGGCTTTGAAAAGTTTCAAAATATATTCGGGGCGATGAAGGCAGCTGCTGTCGTGATGTTCATCATAGTTGCTGTCATCCTTTTAATAAAGGGGATAAATAGTGAGCCAAAGCAAATAAATGCTTTTGTTACTAACTTTCAAGGTTTTTTTGCTGAAGGTGTAAAGGGCATTTGGCTTGGACTACTATATGCTTTTTTTGCTTTTGGTGGCATAGAAGTGATGGGACTTCTAGTAATTGACTTAAAAGACCCCAAGCAAGCACCGAAAGCTGGAAAAGTGATGATTATCATACTGACATCGATTTACGTAAGTGCTCTCGTATGTGCGCTTCTATTAGTAGGGTGGGAAACATTTACAATAAATGAAAGCCCGTTCATTACCGCCCTTACAGATTTTCACATACCATATGTAGCAGATATAATAACAGGCATTTTAATTATTGCCGGATTTTCCACGATGGTTGCTTCCTTGTACGCAGTGGTAACGATTTTAACGGCTTTAGCAGAAGATCATGATGCGCCATCAATATTAGCGAAAAAAGGGAAAATGAAAGTGCCGTTACCTGCATTTCTTTTTCTAACAGTTGGTTTAACCGTCACCATTGTGATAGGCTTTCTTATTCCAGAAAAGATTTTTGAATATTTAATAACGGCAGCTGGGTTAATGTTAATTTATAACTGGCTTTTTATATTAGTGACATATGCAAAGCTCATGACATTAACGAAGTGGCAACATGTAAAAAATGTTGTTGGGATGCTTTTAATAGCGGTAACCGTTTCCGGTACATTAGGTGACAAAACAAGCAGACTCGGTTTTTACATAAGCCTGCTTTTCATAGTCATCATTGCTGTTGCGACATTTATTGTTATGAAAAAGCGGAGCAACAATAGCTCCGCTTAATTATTTCTCTCTTTTGGAAAGGTTAATTGAAGATTTCCCCTTAAAAATGGACATGTTGAGGGACTATGCCCCTCATCGTCGCTTAAAAAATATTGTTTCCATTCATAATTGTCCTTTTGCCCATACCATTTTAAGTCTGGATGACCTGGAATTGCGTCATACAAATCGATGCGTTTTCTTATTAGCCTTTTTAATTTTTGGCCAAGCACAGTTGTATCATTAATGTCTTCAAACACCCAGCGTGGCTGAAAGGCCATAAGCAATGTTGAAAAATGGCGACTTTTTCGAAGTTGGTGGGCAGGTGTTGCACAAAATACAAAGTAAGGCTCTCCATCAAAACAAAATTCCCATGTATGAACAGAAGGGTCGGAGGGAATTTCTCTAGGCCATTCTTTTTCATCAAATACAGTAACGTTGTTTAGCAATGTCCAAAATAGGGCTCTATAATCCTCTACCTCATAATTTTCAAGCATATCCTTTGGCGTTTCGAAAAAAATAGCATGTGAAGTATATTTTCCAGCAGATCGTGCGCAGTATCCATATTCTTTTAAGCAAGTTGCTAACGCTTTCGCTGATTGTAGCTCTCGGGGGTCTCCGATAAAGCTGAAGCGTAGTTGATTCGATAAAAAACCTGTTCTAGCAGGAATACAGGGGAACGTATTTGCTTCATCTGCAATCATTAAAGAAAAGTCTTTAAAGGCGTTCTGTTGCCATAAAGGAAGGGATGGTAAATGTTGATCAAGCCAATTTTTTTCAAATACTACTCCCACATTAGTCACCTCCTTTATACATCATTAGACTATTAAAGGAGGGGCTAATCGGTGACGAATTATTAGGGATTATTTCTAACTAGTCTCCTTAGCACGGTATTTTGCCATTTACATAAATGTGATAAATCCAAGCAAACTCTTTCCTGTACAAGCAGAACAACGATAAGACGTTGTGAAACAATGAACTTTAGTGCATGGGCAGGTGAAAATTGGTGATATCTTTTATAAAATTTAAAGTATGTAAACCAATTGTTGAGTTACATTGTAAATAAACAGATATTCTATATTTAAATAATACGAACAATTTCTGAATTATTTAATTATTATATATTTTTAACTTTTGTTAATTTTAATGATTTGATAAGATAAAAGTAATATATAACATAAAAATATACGGGAGGTCTGTACTATAAAATTTCGGTATTCTTTGATATACAAAAGTTAAAAAAGGAGAGAATTTTAATAATGCCAAAATTACTTGTTGGAGATATATTTGCATTTTTTGCTACATTAGTCGCAATTTCAATTCCACTAACAATTATTGGTTTATTAATCTACATAGCTAAACTAATTAAAAACCTCGAAAAAAGGTGACCTCAAATCAAATTGCATTTGAGGTCACACTTATAGTCTGTCCTAACAATTAACGGAAGTAAATCATGCGTCTTAAAGCTTACCTTGTTGTTTAAAAACCTTCTGCTGCAAAATATCTAATGCGTGCTTAATTTCTTCTAAATCTTCTTCTGAAACATCTTGAATAAGGTGTTGAAAACGGACTTCAATACATCGAAAAGCCTCATCCATCATTTGTTCCCCATCTTCGGTGAGGCGCACATAATGTTTTCTACGATCCTCTGTATCACTAATTTTTTCAATTAAATTTTTCTCTTGTAGTTTCTTAAGCTCTCGACTTGTATTCGGTAACGACATTTGCTGACAATCACTAATTTCAGTAGTCGTAACAGGCTGGCTTACTTTTATATGTTCAAGAATTTTATATTGAACAGGAGTTATGGCGTCCGTTTTAACGTTTTGTGTTAACTCATTTGTTACTTGATGAACGGTTGCTGTAAATGTAACAAATTGATTGAATAATGCATGCTTGTCCAAATATCTCACCTCTTACTGACAAGATAACAAATAACTTATCTTAAAACAATTATCATTTGACAACTAAATAAGTATTGCGTATTATTTACTTATCAAATGATAAGTAATGGAGGCAGTTATGAAAACATTAATTATTTATACGTATCCAAATCATCAAAGTTTGAATTATTCTTTTTTGCAGGAAGTTGTTAAAGGATGCAATGAAAATCCGTACATAAATGAATTACAAGTGGTTGATTTATATGAAGAAAAATTTGATCCGATTTTACATTTTAATGAATATAGACGACGTCGTGATATGTATCTTGATCCAAAACTAGAGAAATATAGAGAACAAATAACTTGGGCAGATAAGATTGTTTTTGTTTATCCAATTTGGTGGGGAAGACCGCCAGCAATGCTTTTAGGCTATATTGATCAATTATTTGCATCCAATTTTGCCTATAGAGATAAAAAGGGATTGTTTCCTGATGGTCTCTTAAAAGGGAAGTCAGTCGTTTGTGTTTCGACTATGAAAGGCCCTACTAAATATCCGCTTTTATGGTTGAATAATGCTCACAAAGTATTAATGCGAAAAGCATTGTTTAATTTTGTTGGAATTAAGAAAGTGAAGTTTTTTGAATTTGGGAATATGGAAAGTAAAAAGGGAGGACAACAAAAAAAGTTAGCAAAAGTTTATCAGTATTTTAGACAAGTAGCGTATTAGAAGAAGCGAAAGAGCATAGGGGTGAACAACTTTCACATCCTATGCTCTTAATTATTTGTATCAACACTATCTAAAGGGAGTGTTATCAAAAATTTTGTATGTTCAGCAAGTTTGCTTTGGACAGTAATAGTACCTTTGTGCATATCAATAATTTTTTTTACAATGGATAATCCTAGTCCGCTACCTCCGTTTGCAGCGATTCTTGATTGATCTGCTTTATAAAAACGTTCAAAAATATGCTTTTGTTGCTCATCTGTTAAGCCGATGCCGTTATCACGAATGCTCACCATCACTGTGTCATTTTGGGCGGTCATCAAAATACGGATTTGGCCATTATTATGAGTAAATTTGATGCTGTTACTGAGTACATTCATCCACACTTGGTTCATTAAGTCCTCATCAGCCTTAATCGTTATGTGTTGTAATTGAATATCAATATCAATCTGCTTTTCTAACCAATTAGGCTCAAGAGCTAAAACAACATTACGCAACTGTTTATCTAGTCGATAGTACTTCGGTTCAAATGGATGGTGCTGTGATTCTAATGACGTTAGCTTTAACAAATTATCACTGATTTTTGATAGACGATGACTTTCCATTTCGATAATGGCTAAATAGTGCTGACGTTTCTCTTCAGTTAAATCCATATTTTTTAATGCCTTTGCAAAACCATTAATAGAGGTGAGGGGCGATTGAATTTCATGCGAAACATTTGAAATAAATTCTTGACGCATACGTTCTAATTCGCCTAATTCAACAGCCATATGATTAATCCCACTAATTAGTTGGCCAAAATGATCATTTTCATCATCAGACATTTTATCTAACTGTACATTGAAATCTCCTTTAGCCATTCGTCCAATGGCATCAACAATCGTATCCCAATAATTGTGCTGTCTTTTTAAACCGATTAAAAAAATGCAGGCGGCAGTGCAAGCAAATAGTACAAATACACCAAGAACTGTAGTTAATTGTCGCCAAAAACCTAGAAGATGTATGTCCACCCGCTGAAATAGCCAAGAAGTTACGTGGAAGGAAATAAAGGCAAATAATATATTCGCTAACAGAAACATGATAAAAATCATTAGGAGCTTAAAGAAAAATTTCCAATATTTCATAGTGCTAATTCCAAGCGATAGCCAAGTCCACGAATCGTACGGATAGAGAAGCCACTTTTTTCTTCAGGGAATCGTTCACGCAACCTTTTAATATGAACATCTACAGTACGTTCATCGCCTTCATAGTCAAATCCCCAAATTTCTTCAATTAGCTGCTCACGGGAAAATGTCTTTCCCGCATAACTTGCTAATGTAAATAATAGGTCGAATTCTTTTAGACGTAACGTAGTGCTTTCACCGTCATACAATAGTTCATATGTATGGCGATTCATTTTAACATTTCCAATTTCAATCGTTTGAGAGAGCGCAATACGATACCGTTTTAAAATGGATTTAACGCGAACAATTAATTCGACAGGCTCAAATGGTTTGACTAAATAATCGTCTGTCCCTAGGTTAAATCCTTTTACCTTCTGTGCTGTTTCACCTTTAGCGGTTAGCATCAAAATCGGTAAATCACTGTTAAATGTCCGGATTTCCTTACATAATTGCCAACCGTCCATTTTAGGCATCATAATGTCCATAATCACCATGTCGATTTTTTCTGTATCCAATTTGGACAGTGCATCTACACCGTCCAATGCTTCAATTACGTCAAAACCTTCATTTTGTAAAAATACTTTTACTAATTCTCTAATATGGTCATCATCATCCACAACTAATAGTTTTGTCATGATAACAAATCCTTTCGTCTTTAATCTTTAATGCGCAATTGTTGTTTAGCAAACTCTCTATACATATCGTGTGTTTCAAATAATGTATCATGTGTCCCACAGCCTGTGATATGGCCTTTCTCTATAAATAATATTTGGTCGGCATCTACGACAGTAGAAAGACGGTGGGCGATTACGAGTGTTGTTCGTCCTTGCATTAAATTATCCAGTGCTTTTTGTACGTAAATTTCTGAATTACTATCAAGGCTAGAAGTCGCTTCATCTAGCATTAAAATTTGAGGATTACGTAACAAGGCTCTCGCAATCGAAATTCGTTGTCGTTGTCCACCTGAAAGCTTTATTCCTCGTTCGCCGACCTCGGTGTTAAATTTATCTGGCAGTTCATTGATAAATTGATCGGCGTAGGCCATTTTTGCCACTCGTTCAAGTTCCTCGTCTGAAACAGCTCGGGCAATGCCGTAACAAATATTTTCACGAATCGTTCCTGATAGAAGCGCACTTTCTTGTGCGACATAGCCAATTTGATTTCTCCACGAATGAAGTGAAAATGTATCGATCGGTGTATCGCCAAGTGTAATCAAGCCATTTGTTGGTTGATAGTAGCGTTCTAACAGCGCAAAAGTCGTCGTCTTTCCTCCGCCACTCGGCCCGACAATGGCTGTGACTTTACCTGGCTCAATTGTAAAGTTGATGTTTGATAAAATTGGTTCCTCTCCATAAGCAAAATCTACATTTTGAACATGGATTGGTTCATGTACAGTATCTAATTGTCGTCCTTCATAAATGTTTTCTTCTTCATGCTCAAGTAATGCACTGATACGTTCTGTAGCGCCCATCGCTTTTTGGAGCTGGGTAAAGAACATCGTTAATTGCGTCATCGGCATAATGATTTGAATTAAATATAAAATAAAGGCAACCATATCACCAGCTGTAAGTTCACCAGATGAAACACGAACACCGCCATAGCCAATGATTGCTACAAGCACACTCATTAGTACGAATGAAATTAAAGGTGAAATAAGTGCATGGATTTTTGCTTCTTTCAGACCGAAATTAAATAGATTAGTAATGCCTTTTTTGCCACGTTCATATTCGATATTCTCAGCATTTGAAGCTTTTACTAAACGTGTCTCAGGCAACACTTGATTGAGAATAGCGGTAAATTTAGCGGTTTCGTCTTGCATACCTTTTGAAATGACAAACATACGCTTTCCTAATAGCATTAAAATAATCATCGCGAGAGGAACAGCAATGAGCATAACTAATGTCATTTTCCAATCTAAAAATAATAGAATGATGACAGAACCGACAATCGAAATAACACCTGTTAAACAATTTGCAAGATGTTCAGTTATTAGCTCTTTTACTACAGCTGTGTCATTTGTTACACGACTTAACGTCTCACCAGTATCGTTATCATCATAATAAGGGATTGGTAAATGGAGCAATTTGCGCCATAATTGATCTCTCAATTTTGCCACAACCTGATGACCAACGCGATTTAAAAAATAAATGGAAAGTCCACTGGCGATGGCTTGCACGATAAAAGCTATTCCTAGTAAAATAATTTGCCAATAATTAAGGGATTGTAACGAAAAGCCATCTACTAATTTTTTAGTGAACAGTGGCACGATAAATCCTACGCCAGTGGTCGCTATACTCATACATAAAGCTATTATTAACAAAAGCATCGGTGGTTGCGCCTGTTTTACAAGCCCCACAAAGCGCCGCCAATTTTTTATTGGTACTTCTTTAGTTGTAGTATTATTCATTAATAATTATCCTCCTTGATTACGGTAAACAATAGAATCATTGTTTGTGTGACTTTACTATAGCATGCATTTATGAACTGAATATGAAATGAAAATAGCGTGCTAAATTAGAGTGACAGGCACTCAAACAATTCAGAAAAATTCTTGACCTTCAAGTAACTAGAAGGTTTATTATGGAAATTGAAAGGTGTGTCGCTCTTGCATAACTATATGACCATTCAGGAATTTTCAAATAGAACAGGAATTTCAAAAAGTACGTTGCGTTTTTATGAATCGAAAAATTTATTGTTGCCAGTAGGACGGAGTGGAAATGGATATCGCGTATATGCAACGCATCAAATTGCAATAGTGAAATTGATTACCACTTTGCGTATAGCAGACGTACCTATTAAGGACATACAACATTATTTACTAGAAAATGACGAAGTAGCTCGTCAAACAATGATGGATAATTGGATTCGTACTTTAAGGAAAAAACGGGAGCTCATCGATGTTAGCTTAAGGTTTTTAGAAAGTGATTCCATTCGAGAGGATATCTATCTAATCGATAAAAACAAAGAAAAAATAATTTGGTTCATTGAGCAATCCACAATGGGGAAGTTTGGAGAGCATTTTGCGAAAAGAGCCAATGAATTAAAGCAAAACAATATTCAAATTAACAGCTATTATGTAAATTATTTATCAGGACAAGATGTGATAAAAGTACAAATCGGTTTTGGTGTAACAGAACATACAAATATAGATGGATTAGCGGACGTTGATTTTATCGAACATATGCCTGCTTGTATCTGTCTAGCGCTACCATTCAAAGAGCATCTGACGGAAATAAAAGAGGGGTATCAAAAATTACTACAATATGCCCTCGAACATAGTTGGGTGCCAACCCGTTCAATTCTCGAGTGGTACCGAGGGGAGGACTTTACACAATTAGATTTATTATTGCCTGTCATTCAATTGGAGCGAAGTGAGAGATGAGGAGTGAGGTAGCTAAACCTATCAAATTTTACAAACCGAGGTATTCGACAGTGTGAACGTCAAATACCTCGGTTTTTTATTTGGCATTATACAGGCAAGATGCAGATTACTACGACCGTCTTCTCCGCCATCTACTTGCCATATTAGGTTGTGCTTGGCTTCTTTTTGAAGGATAAATTGGTTGAGGTACAAACTGTGAGACATTTTGTGTATGAATGGCATCGTGTGGCAATGTCTCTTTAGTAACTGACAAATCATGCTTGTTAGCCACTGTAGGTGCATGCTGTGTTGGATCGGTTGTCGTAGCAATGCTATGAGTACTATTCAAAAGCGGGGCAGTGTTCTCATTATTAGTTGGAATTGCTGTTACTGTGGCACTATGGTTTGTTGGAGTATGCTCTATTTCGATATGTGGCTCCGATACGGGATGAACATCTTTCATCACTAGGATTGGTCGCATCATATCATGATCCTCGTGCTCAAGAAAATGGCAATGCCACATGTAATTTCCGATATGGTCTTTCCAATGCATAATAATCTTTGTAACCTTCCCTGCATCAGCTTTCACAGTATCTTTCCAGCCTCTCTCAAAGTCACGTGGTTCTTCAGCTGGACCAGTAAATTCAAGCCTTCCTTCATTTTGATAAAGCTCCACATCGAATGGCCGTCGTTCAAGTATTTTAAATTGGATTAAATGTAGATGGATAGGGTGTATAAATGGAGTGGCATTAATAAAATTCCAGACTTCTATACTATCAAGAGCTGGCTTTTCAGTTGCAGGATCATGGTACATACGGTCATTTAATAATAGCATTGGTCTTCCAAAATCATCTGTCGACGCACTTAAAGGTAAGTTGCGTTCAATATGTGCATG
Organism: Lysinibacillus sp. FSL W8-0992; assembly: GCF_038008685.1. NCBI lineage: Bacteria > Bacillati > Bacillota > Bacilli > Caryophanales > Bacillaceae > Lysinibacillus > Lysinibacillus sp. FSL W8-0992. The sequence goes on along the minus strand of NZ_JBBOZQ010000001.1, from coordinate 3,529,143 downwards.
GTGCGGATGTAAATCCATTGAAACGGCAAGCCTTTCAGGAATTTCGCTCGTATCTTCACAGCGCAGTGGGCAATTCACTTTAAATTGCATAATTACGCTCGTATGCTCGTCAACAAAATCTGTATCCCCATTAATTAATGTTATTTCCTGGCCTTCACACTTTGAAAAGTCAATAATGACATCCGTTCTTTCAGCAGGCAATAATTCCACAGAGTAAATTTCGTTAGGGGTTGTTAAAAAACCACCATCTGTTCCAAGCTGGATCATAGGCTGCTCATTAGAAAGGCTGATGACATAGCCTCTTCTATTCGAGCCATTTAGAAAACGGAAACGATATTTCCGAGGCTCAACATTTAAATAAGGCCATACTTTACCATTCACAACAATTGTATTTCCCACAAAGCCTGGTGTAATCGATGGATGAACTGGCACGGGGAAAGGTGGTTCATCAGGATAGAAGAGAGAGCCATCTTCATTAAAGGATCTATCCGCAATTAATAGTGGATATTCATAATCACCGCACGGTAAGTTTGAGCGCTCCTCAATTGTATCTCGAAGCAAGTAGAAACCTGCAAGACCTGCGTAAACATTTAAGCGCGTTAATGCCATTGCGTGGTCATGATACCACAACGTTGTACCTGGCTGATGATTCGTGTATTCATGTATTTCTTTATTGAATTTCGGACCAGTATACACAAAGTCTCTTGTATACCAAGCTTCCGGATGACCATCACTTTCCCAATCAACGTTGGCTCCGTGAAGATGTGTTACCGTTCTAACCTCTTGTGAATCATTGGCTGCATGGAGAGTAAAATCTACAGGTAAAAAATGCTTTAAAGGTAATTGATTTTTGTATTTGACATAAATCGTTTTGTCTTTTGAGGCCTCAATGGTTGGTCCTGGGTAAAGTCCGTTATATCCCCAAATAGTGGATTTCGGAAAGTTTTTATGAAAACAATGTTCCGCTTCCATCATCTGCAACTCATAATATTCTTTCTTCGGCTGGCCGCTACTGTATTTTGGCTTTGCAGTAACAGGCTTCGGTAGTTCATCTACAAATTTAGGAATTGTTGCTGGATCTGATGGATTAATATTTTTATTCACAACATCACGTCCCTCACGTTTTTACAAAAAAATACTCAATCAACTACAATATATGGGTAAAAACAATGAGAAACGAGGACAATAATGGAATTATTTGTGCTAATATATATAAAAAAATATTGAATGTAAAAAATTCCTGCAAATAAGCTGTTATTCTAGCCCTGTATTAATTACACGTAAACGGAAGTAAGTTGATGGAGTAAAGATTAAAGGTAATCGCGAAGACAGGTGAAATGTCATTTCAATCAAATAAAATTGCTTCGTTTTTTGTGACTATAGAACATGGCGTGCACTCCATTCTAAAATATTATCATTCGATATATTTAGTAATTTATGGGATATGCTTGAAATGACGGACGAGGACATGGACTTCGCTTATAATTGATGTATAAGCTAACTGCTACATTAAAGTATTAAGGATAAGGAAAATTCCGAGCATAGAGAAGTGGTGATTATTTGGAGTTAACATTAGAAGAATTAAATAAAACAATCATGGAAATGCGGACGAAAGGGCGTTTAACAGAAGCTCTAAATCTTGCTGAACAGGGACTTTTAGTAGCATTAGAAAATGATAATCATAAGCATGGACTAGATTTATTCTTCCAAAAAATATTAATTCATCATGCTCTAGGCGATACATTAAGCATGGTGAGCCACATCCATGACTATGAGGCGTGCTGCCAAAAGTACGGCACGACAAAGGATTTTATGAATTATTATCTTGTTATGTCTTTAATATACGATTTAGTTGGTGTCAGAGAAAAAACAGTGGAAATGACCAAAAAATCGATTGAATTTGCTACACAGCTAAAAGATATTAAAATGCTTGTACGTTGCTATAGCAATCTGTGTTATCTTGAAGTTGAAAATGGCTGTTATCAGGAAGCGCTTAATGCTGCATTAATTGCAAGGAATTATAATAAGGAGCTTGAGAAAACACAGCCTGAATTGGCGAAGCTACAAGAAATCCGCATTAATAATAATATGGCTGATGTATATATTCTAGAGGGCGATTTTGTCACTGGTCAAGCATTATTGGATCATACATTGAATTCGGATATTATTCAAAATCATAAACGAGAAAAGGTAGCCGCCTTGTTTGGCTATGGCTTTTTATATGAACATCAACAAAAGCTAGAAGAAGCGGTGAAATATTATAAGCAAGCGATAGATTTAGCGCAATCATATGGCGATAATCCAATTACAAAAAGGGTCATGCGTATGCTGTTAAACGTTCTCTATCAATTGGATTACCGAAATGAGATTTTTGATGTGCAACGAGCTTATATAGAACTTACAGAAAAAATGAGTGCTGACAATCTGCTTCAGCAAGTGATGAACTTAGATTTTAATAGACAAAAAGAGAAACTGGAAAAAAGGGCACTCTATGACCCTTTAACTGGTGTCCTCAATCGTCATTTTCTTGATAGTGAGCTAAATGATTGGTTAAAGGAGGCACAAATTTCTCAGCAATATGTTTGCGTCATTGTCCTCGATATCGACTATTTTAAAGCATACAATGATAAGTATGGTCACTTGTTGGGTGACATGGTGCTACAGCTCCTTGCTACTGGATTAAGGGATTTTTTACGTAATGAAGATGCGGTCATTATACGTTATGGTGGAGATGAATTTATCGTTTGTCTTCGTCATGACAATCAATTGTTTATCAATGACTTTATTAAGGAGCTACATGCCTATATTTTAACTTTAAAAGTAGAACAAGACTTTGATAGTTATCCGTTAAAGATTAGTTTAGGCGCCTGTATGAATGACCAAGAAAATTATGATTACATTCAGCTTTTTAAGCAGGCAGACCGCAACTTATACAAAGCGAAAAATAATGGTCGTGCAAACTATGTCATCAGCTCACTATAAATAAGTCTATCAAATGATATAGCCTCGTTCCCACTGTCGACAAAAGGCAGTGGGAATATATTTATATATGACTTTTATCCTTTTGGGTATAGTAAAAAAGTTATTTTTTTACAAATATACACCTTTCTTTACTGTGAAAAAAATAGGAACTTTTGACGATAAAGTACAGTCTTTTTAAGTGGAAGAGTAAAAAATGAAAATCACTCCTCGAATCATTTGAAAACGCTGGTTTATCAACGTACAATAAATGAAATTAGCAAACACGACAAGAGAATTTTGGTGTATAATGTTGTGGTATGAGGAAAGAAAGCAGGTTGACAAAAATGGTAAGCAAAATGAAAGTGTGCGCAGTTATAGACACACAAAAATATCAGGCATTCTTAGCGAAAAAAAAGCTAGGTGTGAAACATAAGGTGAATATATGAAAAACTGGTTGATTTTCATTTCTGTCTTTATGGTTTCCTTGTCACTTGTCATTAGTATTTTAGTACTCTGGAAAGCCGAGGCTCCATTTAGTTCAATTGAAGAACAGGCTGAACAGTTGGCGCTTGATGCCAAAGCCCTAGCAATTGTCACGGAGTCATACACATATAATGGCAAACATTCGTATGTTACTGTGTTCGGGGTAGACGAATACGGTGACAAAAAGGCTGTCTTTGTTCCAACGAATCTAGAAGAGGATTCCATTCAGGAAGTATTTTTGAAAGATGGTATTACGGAAAAGCAAGCATTATCGGTTTTTAAAAATGAAGGAAATGTCCAAAAGGTGCTTCATATGAAGTTAGGCTATGAGGAGGTAGGGGCTGTTTGGGAAATTTCTTACCTAAATAATCACGATAAACTCAACTATGTCTATATTTTATTTAAGGACGGCGACTGGTGGAAGCGCATTAAGAATTTATAAGAGGAGTAGATCCCGAATGAAAAAATTATTAGCAGACCGAGTGAAAACTTTAACACCATCTTCAACATTAGCAATTACTGCAAAAGCAAAAGAATTAAAAGAGCAAGGTATTGACGTAATAGGATTAGGTGCTGGTGAACCCGACTTTAACACACCGCGCAATATTCTAGATGCGGCTATTGAATCTATGGAAAAAGGTTTAACTAAATATACCCCTGCTGGCGGTCTGCCAGTGCTTAAGAAAGCTATTATTGATAAACTTCAACGCGACAACAATCTTACATATAAACCGAACGAGGTTATCGTAGGCGTTGGGGCAAAGCATATTCTTTACACTTTATTCCAAGTAATTTTGAATGAAGGCGATGAAGTAATCATTCCTATCCCTTATTGGGTATCGTATCCAGAACAAGTGAAATTAGCAGGCGGTGTGCCAGTATATGTTGAAGGGACACGTGAACAAGGCTATAAAATTACTGCAGATCAATTACGTGCAGCTGTTACCGATAAAACAAAAGCAGTTATCATTAACTCGCCAAGCAATCCATCTGGTATGATTTATTCTCGCGACGAGCTAGCAGAACTTGCTGCTGTTGCAGAAGAAAAAGATATTTTAATCGTGTCAGATGAAATTTATGAGAAGCTTGTATACAATGGTATTGAGCATTTTTCAATTGCGCAACTTTCAGACGCAATGAAAGCACGTACAATCGTAGTAAATGGTGTAGCAAAATCTCACTCTATGACAGGCTGGCGTATCGGATATGCAGCAGGTGATGCAGACATTATTAAACCAATGACTGACCTTGCTTCACACTCTACTTCAAACGCAACAACAACTGCACAATATGCAACAGTGGAAGCGTATAATGGACCTCAGGACACAGTAGAAGAAATGCGCCAAGCATTCGAATCTCGTCTTGAGAAGATTTATCCACAAGTTAGTGCAATTCCTGGCTTCAATGTATTAAAACCGCAAGGCGCATTTTATTTATTACCAGATGTAGCAGAAGCAATGGCACATACTGGTTATGATTCAGTCGATGCATTTGCTGCGGATATTTTAACAGAAGCAAACGTAGCAGTGATTCCAGGCTCTGGCTTTGGTGCACCAACTACTATGCGATTATCTTATGCTACATCTTTAGAATTATTGGAAGAGGCAGTCCGTCGTATTGATGCATTTGTAAAATCAAAATGGCAAGACTAATCCTTCTAACCAACTTTGGAGGATTTCTATGAAAAAAATTATGATTCAAGATATGCCACAGCATATCGGAGAAACAGTCAAGCTAGGTGCTTGGTTAGCTAACAAACGTTCAAGTGGTAAAATTGCTTTCTTACAACTACGTGATGGTTCTGGCTTTGTACAGGGCGTTGTTGTGAAAGAAGAAGTAGGCGAAGAAATTTTTGCAATTGCAAAGGGTATGACGCAAGAAACTTCGATGTACGTTATTGGAGAGGTGAAAGCAGACGAACGTTCAAGTTTCGGCTGTGAGCTAGCAGTAACAGGAATTGAAGTGTTACATGCAGCAACAGATTTCCCAATTACACCAAAAGAGCATGGCCCTGAATTTTTAATGGATAACCGCCACTTATGGTTACGTTCTCGTAAACAACACGCGGTAATGAAAATTCGTAACGAAATTATTCGTGCAACTTACGAATTTTTCAACAACAATGGCTTTACAAAAATGGACCCACCAATTTTAACTGGATCAGCACCTGAAGGTACTTCTGAGCTATTCCACACAAAATATTTTGAAGAAGATGCCTACCTTTCTCAATCTGGTCAGCTTTATATGGAAGCGGCTGCGATGGCATTAGGAAAAGTTTTTTCATTCGGTCCAACGTTCCGTGCTGAAAAATCTAAAACACGCCGTCACTTAATCGAGTTTTGGATGATTGAGCCAGAAATGGCGTTTGTAGAATTCGAAGAAAACTTAGAAGTACAAGAACAATATGTGGAGCATATTGTGCAGTCTGTTCTGGCAAACTGTACTCTAGAATTAGAGCGACTTGGTCGTGATACATCGACGCTTCAAAATATTAAAGCGCCATTCCCGCGTATTTCATACGATGATGCCATTAAACTATTACATGAACAAGGTTTTGATGACATTGAATGGGGTGATGATTTCGGTGCGCCACATGAAACAGCAATTGCGAATTCATTTGACAAACCTGTATTCATTACGTGTTACCCAACAGGTATCAAACCATTCTACATGCAACCACATCCAGATCGTGATGATGTAGTATTATGTGCCGACTTAATTGCGCCAGAAGGCTACGGGGAAATTATCGGTGGTTCAGAGCGTATCCATGACTATGATTTATTAAAAACTCGTCTTGAGGAACATAATCTATCATTAGATGCTTACGCATGGTACTTAGAGCTTCGCAAGCAAGGATCAGTACCACATTCTGGCTTCGGTTTAGGGCTAGAACGTACAGTGGCTTGGATTTCTGGAACAGAGCATATTCGCGAAACTATTCCATTCCCACGTCTATTAAACCGTTTATACCCTTAATCGGTTAGCAACAAACGTAAACAATTTAAAAGTCGCGTAGTGAAATTTCTACGCGGCTTTTCTACTTACTAGAAAAAGGAGTCATGTCTACATGAATACAAAAAATAATCGACTCCGTACATGGACCGAGCAGAGAACTATACAAATTCCTCAGCTCTTTTTTCAGTTTTATAAGGAGTTAAATATTGAGGATGATGAGGCGCTGATTGTCATGCACTTACTTGCCTTTCATGTGGAAGGAAATGATTTTCCTACACCAACAGATTTGATGAATCGTCTTACGATGCCTAGTAATGATATTACCTCTCGCTTACAGCGTCTAATGCAAAAGGGCTTTCTTGAGATTACACGTGATGTCGATTCAAATGGCACGCTATACGAAAAATATTCGGTGTACCCCCTTTGGGAACGTATATTGCAGATGATCGAAATGAAAGAACAAAAAAATTCAGCAGCTACACTTCGTCAAGAAGAGGGTGAAGTATTCCGTTTATTTGAAGAGGAAATGGGGCGTCTTTTATCTCCTTTAGAGCTAGAAAAAATCGGTTTTTGGCTAGATGAGGATAAGCACAGTCCTGCGCTTATTAAAGAGGCGTTAAAGGAAGCTGTGTTTGCTGGTAAATTGAGCATTCGCTATATTGATCGGATATTATTGGAGTGGAAAAAGAAAAATATTACGACACCACAAGCTGCACATAAACAAGGCGAACAGTTCCGTGAGAAACAAAGCTTGAATAGACCGCCGGCACGTACGTTACAGCAAGAAACACAGTCGACAAACAGAGTACCATTTTATAACTGGTTAGAAGAAAGAGAATAGGGGGTTTATAGGGAATGTTAACAAAAAAACAGTGGGAGCATTGTCTAGCTGAAATGGACCGCATGTTTCCCAATGCGCATTGCGAACTTGTGCATGACAACCCGTTCGAGCTGACAATAGCCACGTTATTATCTGCACAATGTACGGATGTACTTGTCAATAAAGTAACAAAGACGTTGTTTCAAAAATATAAAAAGCCAGAAGATTATTTGGCAGTGAGCTTAGAAGAACTTCAACAGGATATTCGTTCAATAGGTCTTTATCGCAATAAGGCTAAAAATATTCAACTTCTATGTGCGCGACTTTTAACTGAATATAATGGGCAAATTCCCGCAAGTCGGGAAGAGCTCGTGACATTGCCAGGCGTTGGTCGTAAGACGGCGAATGTTGTATTATCAGTAGCTTTTGATATTCCAGCACTTGCTGTTGATACACATGTAGAACGCGTATCTAAACGATTAGGTTTATGTCGTTGGAAGGATTCCGTGCTTGAAGTGGAAGAAACCATAATGAAGAAAACACCAATGGACAAATGGTCGAAAACCCATCATCAGTTAATTTTCTTTGGACGCTATCATTGTAAGGCACAAAATCCGGGCTGCCAAACATGTCCGTTACTGGATGATTGCCGAGAAGGACAAAAGCGTTTAAAAAAAGGGTTGGTGAAGAACGCGTGAACATTGAGGCAATATCAAAAGAAAAAATAGATGAATGGTTTACAGAATGGACAATGCTGGAAGCTCAAATACATGCTGCCCATGATGCTCGTAACGGGGAAGCAAAGGGACTCATGGAAGAGGCTATCATGTTGTTTGAACGTTTAGTTATCGAAGCAGGTGAAGAGGTAATGCCGATTAATGGGGTTGAGCGTATGGCCTTTATTAAAACGAAACCAGGACAATATGCGTGTTATCGTCAATTAGATGAATTATTTAAAGAAACAAAAAAACGAACAGCACGCTTGCGTCTACAGGCAACCAAAAACTAAGGAAGAAAAAAGCACGTAGAAGATGCAAATCAAAAAATCATATGCTATTAATAGAAAATGGGTTGTCCTTTAAGTTATGTAGAGGACAACCTTTTTGTTATGAAAAAACAGGTGTAGAAAACATTTCGTTTTCTACACCTGTTTCATTTTAGTGAGAACCTTTTAAATCGTTACTCACCGTCATCATTGTCGTCCTCGTTTGGCACTACAGGATCGGTTGGCGTAACAGGAGGTTGGCTTCCGTTATTGTTGCCGTTGTTACCGCCATTCCCGTTATTGCCATTGTTTCCATTTCCGTTATTATTGCCATTGTGATTACCGTTGTTCCCATTGTTACCGTTATGATTGCCATTATTGCCTTGATCAGGCTGTGTTGGTTGTTCAATGTCCGGTTCATCTGGATCCTCAGTACCTACATCTTCATCAGGCATACTCGTTATCTGGAAGGATGTCGTTCCTGGTTCACTTCGCGTATCATCCACAATCGCTACGACAGAAATTGTGTAGTTACCGTCTTCTAATGTGTTGCTAACTGTTAAACCTTTACTTTCAGTTGTTCCAAGTACAACCGTTTCTCCACCTTCTTTTGTAGCAGATACTTCAAAGGTAGTCGGCATTGGTTCATCCGTTTCTGGGTCAAGAATCGCATCATGTTCCCAGCTAATGTTGATAGATTGCCCTGCCAAATCTAAACTTGCACTTACATTGTAAGGCGTAGAAAGTTCAGGAGCTTTGTATTCATTTGAAACTTCTGTAGGTTCTGTACCACGAACAAATAGCTCTGTTTGACGTAATTCACTTGGTGTATAGTCACTTGCTAATTTAAGTGGGCTAGAGCCTACTTCGATTGTAGCTTCTACAACCGAGCTTGGTTTTTTGAAACGTTCTGTTTCAATGTTCGCAGAAAGATCTTTCATAATATCTTTAAATAAATGTTGTGGTAATCGGCGTTCATCCCAAGTTGTAATTGGGTCAGAACGTTTTTCGTAACCGCTCCAAATAGCAATTGAATAGTTGGTAGTGTAACCAGCAAACCAAGAATCTGGCACACTTGTACTTGGTAAATTATATTTGTTAAACTCGTCGTTTGAATAGTTTGTTGTACCTGTTTTACCAGCAATATCTAATCCTGAAACATTTGCTGCAGTACCAGATGCATCTGGTTTATTGCTGACAACATCACGCAACATGTCTGTTACCATGTATGCTGTATATTCTTCCATAGCAACATTAGGCTTTGGTGTATAGTCTTTCGATGATTTACCATCGCGATAAACAATTTTTGTAATGGCGTAAGGGTCAGTGTAAACACCGTTATTCCCAAAAGCTGCATAAGATGCTGCCATTTGAATAGGGGACATTGTAATGGCACCACCACCAATGGCATCCGCCTCGTAAGCATTCTCTGTTTCAATGCCTAAACGGCCAATAAACTCTTTTGCTTTGTCTGCGCCAACTTCTTTAAATGTTCTAACGGCTGGCACGTTTCGAGAAGCGTATAGAGCTTTACGTGCTGTCATAGTACCAAAATATTTACCATCCCAGTTTGTAATCGTTTGATTTGTACCTGTATATTTCATTGGATCATCCACAAGTGTTTGACCTGTTGACCATTTTAAATATTCAATAGCAGGACCGTAATCAAGTAACGGCTTCATTGTAGAGCCTGGATGATTCATCACTAAGTCATCTGCATAGTTAAAGCCACGGTTCCCGTAGTTTCGTCCACCACCGACTGCTTGAATTTGACCTGTTTTTGTATCAACGACAGCAACACCAGATTCAATGTTTTCTGTAGGGAAATTACTGTCATCGTTCATGATGTTTTCTACAATTTGCTGCGCGTTTGGATCAAGTGTTGTGTAAACTTTAATGCCCTCTGCCATAGCAGTGCCATCACCATTTTTTTCAAGCTCATTAATAACGATATCTAGGAAAGCATCGTATTTAGAGCCAGCAAATGTTTGACGTGTAGCGTCGTCTGCAAGACCTGCTAGCACATCTACTTTCTTCGCTTCTTCCATTTCAGCTTTTGTAATTTTTCCATGCTGGTACATTAAGCCTAAAACTGTATTTCGTCGTTTTTCTGCCAGTTCAGGATTTTTTAATGGATTGTAAGCGTTCGGACGCTGTACTAAGCCTGCTAGTAGTGCTTCTTCATCCAATGTTAAATCTTTTAACTCTTTGCCATAGAAATATTGAGCGGCTGTGCCAAAGCCATAAATACGACCTGACATCAACATTTTATTAAAGTACATTTCAAATATTTCTTCTTTTGAATATTTACGTTCAAGTTGGAAGGCAAGCCATGCTTCTTGTGCTTTACGTTTTAATTTTTTCTCATTTTGTAAAAATGAGTTTTTGACAACTTGCTGCGTTAAAGTTGAAGCACCTTGTGCCCCGAAACCATCACGGAAGTTGGCAAGTATTGCACCACCTAGGCGATAAAAATCCATACCATGATGTTTAAAAAAGCGAACGTCTTCTGTTGCTAGAATGGCGTTAATCATATCTTCAGGGATTTCATCGTATGTTACGTATTTTCGGTTTTCAGCACCGATTGTGGCGAAAACTTCACCGTTTTTATCATAAAACTCAGATGAAACAGGGTCCTTTAGTAAATCTTCATTAAGCTCTGGTGCAGTGCTTGCATAATAAGCAAATACACCTGCTCCGCCGACTAAGCCAACAACTCCTATAATAAGTATCGTTAGGACAATGCGCTTCAACCACGTTTTGGTCGAAGATTTTGCTGCTTTCGGCGCTTTCTTTTTATTTTTTTGAGCGAGAGCCTTTTGATGCTCTCCGCGTGTTTGACGACGTTCACTCATTTTTTAATCTCCTCACTTTCAGAGCCATGACTTGTTGCTTCAATGAACTGCTGAAGAACGGGTAAATAATCGATACGTGGATAATAGCTTGTTGGAATTTCAAAAGCTTCCTTTTCGATGGTTGAAAAGGGAATCGATTTTCGCTCACCATTGTCCATTGCATGCCAGGCCTTTTGTAAAACTTCGTATGGCACTAAAAAATAGCGTTCAAATGCTGAAAAACGAACGATAATAAATGCCACACCATTGTGTTCCTTCACTTGCTGCATATGTTTCATTTGATGTCCATGTATATTTTTTAATGGAAAGCTCGTCTTGGATGCGGTTTCCTTAGCATCAAAATCAATATAATGCCCATTCCAAACGCCATTGTAGTCAGTTGTAGAGGGCGTTCGGAAATAAGCTTCACGAATTACAGCAGCACTTCGCGACGGATACTCTACTTTGACGATTTGTACGGGAACAGGTTTCTTATGAATAATAGCAAGTTGCCTTTCTAAATAAAAGTCGTTTGCTTCATTAATTTCATCCTCTAACGTCTTCCCTCGATTACTATAGGAAAAATCCTTTGTTTTCCCCTTTTTCTCAGCTTTTTGAATAGCTGGAGCAGGGGTGTAGACTTTCCCATTTGGATAACGAATTGTCACTTAGCTCACCTTCTATAATACTGCTATTATACACAATAGTTTACCATGATTCAGTATAACTTCACCACAGGCAGAACGTGGCGCTAAAGATTGTTTACTATTGCTGATAGATTTGCGTGATTCGCTGTTTAAAGTAGAAATTTCGCCAATAAAACAACTGCATTCGCCATTGAAATTGTTAAATGGATACACCCCTTTTTTCCTAGAACCGTTGGGAATCATTCTTTTTTAGCAATTTCATTAATAGTGCTCATTGGAAGTCGCTATTAAAAATTTATCGAAATTCTTCTTCTTTCAGCTAACTTACGCTTATTTTGTCACGCATGAAGGTTATTTTATACATGCGAGGAATACTTAAGTAAAGATAAAAGGGGGCGTTGTATTGAACAAATTAGGACAATTAGTTGCACAGTTGGATCTAGTCAATCAATTACTTTTAACGAGAGTGTCATTGGAAAACAATGCGCACAGCCTGCAATTTTTTATGCAGCTCAAATCTGTTAGCCAGAAAGTAAGCTTAGCAGAAAAGAACTGGCAAGTAAAGAATGCTTGTTCGCCTATTAGTAGTGAAAAACGATAGACTTTGGTACACTAATCTCATACAAATAAAAATGATTCATTTGATGCAATCATTTAAAGCCTTTAGCGGGTGTTAGCAATTATGCAAAGTAACTTTCAGGGTAGTCGGATATATGAGAGGTCGGTACACATTCCTGAAAGTCAGCACTTTTCTTTAATTCTAATACATGTTAATTGTTGTAAACGAAAAGTGCTTGCGACAATTATGCTAAAGGTACATTTGATACGAGATGAGGTGCGAAATTGTTACTAATACAGCAAACTTCCATATTAATAGATGAATGTGAAAAATGTGTTGCACGCTTTTGGCAAATGCGTGAGGAGGATCGTACGCCAGACTTTTTTGCAGAGGTCAAGCCACATGTTGATACGATTCATCAACTATTGAAAGAGTGGCAACAAGAAGCAAATGCTTGGATTCAAAAAAACAAACCGAAATATATGCATTCAGGACAAATTGCTTCAGCGGTTGAATCGATGGAGCAATTTGTTGTGCAATCATTTTATAAAGAAACAAGTAAAAAACGTTTTTTAGATGCAACTCATTCTACTTCCTACACGCTAAATAATTTTTATCGCTTAGTGAAGGAGGGGCAATCCGATGCTATCGAAAAAACGGACGATTAGTGCGTTATTAAATGAGTGGCGATATGATGAGGAACTTAAAGAGCGGATAATTCATTGGCAAACATTAGACGGACGCGATGCCAAACTTGCTCCTTTTCCACAAAATCTACATCCTTCACTTATCAAAGCATTACATGCACGTGGCATCGAACAATTATATACACATCAGCGAGAAGCGTTTGATTTGGCGACTAGCCACAAATCATTTACTGCAGTTACACCGACCGCCTCAGGTAAATCATATTGCTATCATTTACCTGTACTACAAAAGATTTTAGAAGATCGAAATGCACGTGCAATTTATCTTTTTCCGACAAAAGCGTTAGCGCAGGATCAGAAAAATGATTTAAATGAACTGATTGAACAGAGTGGGGAGGACATTTTAAGCTATACGTATGATGGTGATACAGCTCCTGGTATACGCCAAAAGGTTCGAAAAGCAGGTCATATCGTGATGACGAATCCAGATATGCTACACTCAGGTATTTTGCCGCATCATACAAAATGGGTGTCGCTTTTTGAAAATTTGCAGTATATCGTTATTGATGAATTGCATACATATAAGGGTGTATTTGGTTCACATGTAGCGCATGTTATTCGAAGACTGAAACGCATTTGTGAATTTTATGGCAGTAAACCTGTTTTTATTTGTACGTCTGCAACCATTAAAAATCCAAAAGAACTAGCGGAAAATTTAACGAACGAAACGCAAACGTTAATTGCAGATTCAGGAGCACCGGTTGGCAAAAAAACATTCCTATTTTATAATCCACCAATTATCCATAAAACTTTTGGTGTACGTCGAAGTGCAGTTTTAGAGGTAAGTGATTTGGCAAAAAGGCTGTATACAGCAGGAATTCAAACGATTATTTTTGCAAAAAGCCGAGTGCGTGTTGAGATGATAGTTACCTATTTAAAGGAACTGACTCGCAATAAATTACAAGACGAATCTGTACGTGGCTATCGAGGGGGGTATTTACCCTCAGAGCGACGTGTTATTGAACGTGGGCTTCGAAATGGAACAATTCAAACTGTAGTGAGTACGAATGCACTGGAGCTTGGCGTAGATATTGGTCAACTACAGGCATGCATTATGACGGGTTACCCGGGAAATATTGCGAGTGCATGGCAGCAAGCGGGACGTGCTGGGCGTCGTCAAGACGAAGCACTCATTATATATGTAGCACAATCGACTGCACTAGATCAGTACGTTGTAGATCATCCACTTTTTTTACTGGGAAGCGAACCTGAGGAGGCACGCATTTATCCTGAAAATATGTTGATTTTAATGGATCATTTAAAATGTGCAGCTTTTGAGTTACCTTTTTCAACAAATGATTCGTATGGAGAATTTGAAATACAAGAATTACTCGAGTATTTAGCAGAGGAAGGTGTTGTTTTCAAAACGAGTGAAAAGTGGCATTGGATGAATGATCGTTTTCCGGCACATGATATTAGCCTGCGTTCAGCATCTCAGGAAAATGTTGTTATCATCGATATGACTGTACCTGCTCGTACAAAGGTAATTGGAGAAATGGATCGTCATAGTGCAATGACACTATTACATGAGGAAGCTATCTATTTGCACCAGGGTATTCAATTCCAAGTAGAAAAACTTGATTGGGAAGAAAAAAAAGCTTTTGTGCGTGAAGTAGATGTAGATTATTACACGGATGCTAATTTAGCTGTGGAAATGAAAGTACTTGAAGAAGATCGAAGCCGAAACTACCAAGGTGGGACAATTAGTTTTGGTGACGTAGGATTAGTAGCACAAGCTACCATCTTTAAAAAAATTCGCTTTGGTACGCATGATAACATAGGCTCTGGCCCAATTCATCTCCCGCCAGATGAAATGCATACAAGTTCTTCATGGCTATCGTTTTTAGCGCCGGAAAAATGGACTGAAGAAGAGTTGACGGATGCTATGACGGGTGCAGCCTATGCGATGAATGCCTTTATCCCATTATTTATTCAATGTGATAGTAGTGATGTAGCGGTAGTGCCACAAGTGAAGGCGACGCACAACGAACAACCTACGTTTTTTGTCTATGATAAGTATCCAGGTGGTATTGGTTTAAGTGACAAAGTTTATGATTTATGGGAGGACTTAGTAATGAAGGCACAGCAGCATATTACAGCCTGTCCTTGTAAGTCTGGTTGCCCATCCTGCATTGGTCCACAAGAATCAATCATTAATTCAAAAAGTAAAGTTGTCAAACTTCTTCAATTGCTTAACGAAAATCATTAGTTTACAAAAGAAGGTTTGAAAGTAGTAATAAAAACGACTTTTTATTAAGTAATGTAACACTCTACGAAGGTGAATGCCGATGGAGCTATAACTATATGACCTTCTTAGAACAACAAGGAATTGCATTGTGGGATGATGGCTATTTTAAACTCGATGATCCTGTGTCATGTACACAATTTATTGCATTGATGTACCGTGCAATGAATTGATAACAAAAAAAGCACATCTTCTCTCTTTTTACATAAGGGAGAAGATGTGCTTTACTAATTATACAGACTTTTAAATTATAAACTTAGACAATCTATATGTTGAGGGAGATAGACGAGTAATTACTTTCATCTTCTAAATGATTATAATTAAACAATCTAATTGTTAAATATCTTATAATAAGCGCTTCGTAATTTTTGAAATCCTTTACATGGAGGCGCTATTCTTATAGAAATAATTAATAATGTTAATCTTACAAACTTATTCGCAAGCGACATATTTATAGAGAAATAAACGTTGCATAGATAAATCATTAAAATTCATTTTGGCACGTATGATAACATTGGCTTAAATCATGATTTCACACGATACACAATAAGACATGTATATCAAGTGACTCGAGGTTTAATCTATGAGACTAATTATTTGCAAAATGAAAGTAAAAGATAGCTTGCACAAGTATTAAAAATTTTACAGGCAGAAAATGAGTGAAGTTAATGTCTTACGAAAATAAAATACTACAAATGAAAAAAATGCTAGGAAAAAAAGTAGAAAAACAGGTAGCTAACGAAGAACAAATCTTTCAAAAGCCGAGTGCTCCTCACTATGCGGGTCAGTGGGAAAAGGCAGGTCTTACGCGCATCGAAAATGACTTTGGCATCGTTTTTAAACGACAAGTGCATTATCCATTCAATTATCAGCACGGTCACTATCAATTGCAGTCATTTTTTGACGCGCTAACAAAATGGCAAAGTGCTGATTTTGAACATCCTTATGCATTAAATATGGGTGAGCAAGTACTGTTTTTTGATACAGAAACGACTGGGTTAAAAGGTGTTGGGACACAAATTTTTCTTCTGGGCTTTTTAGAACTGACAGATCATGATTTTGTCTTAACGCAATATGTTTTAGCAGATCCAGGGCATGAAGCTGCCCTGTTATTTGAATCTAGGCTTTGGCAAAAAACAGCGACGATTATTACGTATAATGGTAAAAGTTTTGATTGGCCACAACTTGAAACACGTTGGACCCTCAACCAAAAAGTATTACCTAAATTACGAACACAGCGCCAAATAGATTTACTGCATAGCTCGAAGCGATTATGGAAAAATGATATGGAGCGCATGAAATTAAAATCAGTAGAAGAGGAGAAGCTTGGCTTTTCTCGTATAGGCGATATCCCTGGCTATTTAGCACCAATCATTTATCTTGATGCTGTGAAAAGTGGTGTGCCTGATGCACTTATGAAGGTCCTTATTCATAACGAATGGGATTTGCTATCGCTCATAACCTTGTATGTTCATTCTACTAACTTATTATTTGAAGAGGCGAGCGATGAATCAGCCAATACTTACACGAATATCGGGAAATGGTATGCTGATCTAAAGAAAAGCCCCCAAAGTGTTAACGTTTTAGAAAAGGTAACGACACAATTTGATGCGCGAGAAGCGGGCAATGCTCAATTTTATTTGGCAATTCAACTTAAAAAAAATAAGCAATTTAGCGATGCAATCGATGCTTTTGTTGCTTCACTCCACTTTATAGAGCCACGAAAAAAGTTGCATGCTTTAGAACAATTAGCTATGCTCTATGAGCATCAAATGAAAGATTACAAGCAGGCCATTAATTATACATTAGAAGGCATACAATTGATTACTTCGACTGAGGAATGGCGAATGGAACAAAAACAAAAATGGGCAATTTCTTGGGAAAAGAGGTTGCACAGATTAGGAAATAAGCAATAATTTCCCGGGTAAGCGCAAGAAACGACAAGTTTAGCCTTACAATTGATGGTTTCAGACGATATAATGTTAGGAAATATGCTATAATGAATTCGTGTATGTAGTGCGAGGAAGGGCGATGTGAATGGACATTAAATTAACTTCAAAAATGATTCTTGAAAAGGAATTTAAGAAAAACTTTAAAGGCTACAATGTAGAAGAGGTCGATTCTTTTCTTGATGAAATAATTCAAGATTACGAAACGTTTGAAAAAGTTGTTGCTCAACTGAAAGAAGAGAATAAACAGCTAAAAGAAGAAATAGAAAATACGCCAAAGAGACAACCGCAACCAGCTGTTTCAGCAGCAGGTACAACCAACTTTGATATTCTCAAACGACTTTCAAATTTAGAAAAACATGTATTTGGTAGCAAGCTTTACGAATAATTTTTATCATATACATTGTATTTATCATAAAACTCTAGTATAATCTTCGTATCATCATGAAATTCGAGTAATCGCTGCGACGCTAGACGTCGTAGAGGAAAGTCCATGCTCACACGGTTCTGCGATGGCCGTAGTGTTCGTGCTTACTGAAAAAATAAGGTAAGGCAGCTTAAAGCTGACGGCGGAAGGAAGACCTAAGTCTATTTGATATGGTTGACACTTCCTGAAAGTGCCACAGTGACGAAGCTTGTTTGGAAACATACAAGGTGGAACGAGGTAAACCCCACGAGTGAGAAACCCAAATTATGGTAGGGGCACTCTCTTGAAGGAATTGAACGGATAGAGGGACAGAGTTTGCTCTGTAGATAGATGATTACTGCCCGGTCGTACGAGGCGCAAGCTGTTTGAGTACTCGGGAACAAAACATGGCTTATTGAATTTTTTGATGCTTAACTATGAAATAACAAGCGCTCTCCAATTCGGTGGAGAGCTTTTCTTTTGAACTAATTAAAGTTGTATCTATTACTTATGATGTCTAGTCATGCGCGATATACGCCTAAGGTTAGGCTAACACCATGTTGGCCGCGCCTTTGTCGATACGCTTCGAAGTCATAACATCACCGTTATCGTATGGACGCGACATACATACCTACGCAAAAAGTAGGAACGCGCTTTTCTAAAAATAAGGGTAGTATCGATAGATAGGATGGAGCGGAAACATGGGCGGAGTAATTAATAATCTGGAGAAGATTAATTCGATTTCTAAATACCCCACTTCCTTACTGAAGAAAATTTTTGAAAATGTATCTGAAGGCATTATGATTACGGATAAACATAAGAAAATAGAGATGGTTAATCCAGCATTTGAATTCGTTACAGGCTATAAACGTGATGAAGTGATGGGGAAAACGCCCGCGGTGTTGCAGTCAGGTGTACATGAGTTATCCTTCTATTTGACAATGTGGGAAAAGATTCGACAAGAAGGAATATGGCAAGGTGAAATTTGGAATCGTCGTAAAACAGGAGACGTGTATCCTGAATGGTTAACAATTGTTAGCATCACAAATGATATGGGAGAAATCACAAATTATTGTGGTATTTTCACAGATCTCTCTGAAAGAAAAATAGTAGAAAATGAACTGGAAAAACGTTTGTTAACAGATTCCTTAACAGATGTATCAAATCGATTTGCTTATATTGAGAGAATGGATAGCCTACTAGAATCGTCTTCTACTATTTCTCATTCAGTACAGCATGCTGTCTATTTCCTTGATTTGGACAGATTTAAACAAATAAATGATACGTTAGGTCATGCAGTAGGTGATACGATTCTTGTAGAAGCAGCAAAACGTATTCAAACATTGCTAAAAAACAAAGATATCATTGCTAGGTACGGCGGAGATGAATTTATCGTTACATTAACGAAAGTAAAAAATGTTCGAGAAGCTGCGAAATTTGCTGAACAAATTATTGGAATTATAGAACAACCGATGAATATAAATGGACAAGATGTCTTTATCTCCACAAGTATTGGGATTAGTATGTATCCTGCTGATGGGGTGACGTCTGAGCAACTTATTACTTGTTCAGATAAAGCGATGACCTATTCTAAAAAGAATGGTCTTAATAGCTATTCATTTTATTTTGATGAATTGCAAACTGACAGTCAGCGTGTTCTATTGTTAGATTCAGAGTTACGTAGAGCAATTGAAAATCGCGAATTTGAGCTGCATTTCCAACCGAAAATTACGGTGGAAAATGAACATATTCAAGGACTTGAGGCACTCGTTCGCTGGAATAATGAAAGACTTGGATTTGTATCTCCAGCAGAATTTATTCCATATGCTGAGGAGACAGGTCTTATCATTCCTTTAAGCGAAGTTATTATTGAAATGGCTTGTGAAGCAGCAATTAAATTACAACAATTTGGTCGTAAAATTCCGATTGCAATTAATATTTCAAGCATTCATTTTAAGCAGCAAAACTTTTTAGAGTCGATTCAGACAATATTGGAACGATATAACACGTCAGCAAACAATTTTGAAATAGAAGTTACAGAGCGCACTGTCATGAATAGTGCTTCGGAAACGGTTAGCAAGCTCGTTCGACTAAAGCAACTAGGCTTTAAAATTTCGATTGATGATTTTGGTACAGGCTATTCATCGCTGAGCTATTTAGTTCGATTCCCTCTCGATTGTTTAAAAATTGATCGTAGCTTCATTCAACATATTAGTTCGCTCGATGAAAAACAGGCAGTTGTAGATGCCATTATTCAAATGTCACATCGTCTAAAAATGAAAGTTGTAGCAGAAGGTGTAGAACAAGCGCAACAAGTGGATATACTACGGAAAATGAACTGTGATATTATCCAAGGCTATTATTACAGCAAACCATTACCACTTCCCGAATTGCTGGAGTATATCGAGTTTTGGGAAATTGAACATCAAGGAAGGAAATAATGTATGGCAAACTATAAATTAGTAGCAACGGCTGCAATGGGCTTAGAAGCGATTGTAGCACAAGAAGTACAGGCTCTCGGTTACGAAACGACAGTCGAAAATGGCAAGGTTTATTTTGAAGGTGATGAAACGGCCATTGCCCGCACGAACTTATGGCTCCGTGTAGCAGATCGTGTGAAAATTGTTGTAGGACAATTTCCTGCAAAGTCTTTTGAGCAACTGTTTGAAAGTGTAAAGGCGTTACCATGGGAAAAATATTTACCAGTAGACGCATCATTTCCTGTGTCAGGAAAATCGGTAAAGTCTAAATTATTTAGTGTGCCAGATTGCCAAGCAATTACGAAAAAAGCAATTGTAGAACGCATGAAGCAGCATTACAAACGTCTTGGATTTTTAGATGAATCTGGTGCAACTTATAAAATTGAAGTTTCAATTTTAAAAGATGTGGCTACACTTACCATTGATACTTCTGGCGCTGGCTTACATAAGCGTGGCTACCGACAAGCTCAAGGGGAAGCACCGTTAAAAGAAACTTTAGCCGCTGCACTCGTTCAGATTTCAAAATGGAATCCGAATCGACCATTTGTAGATCCATTTTGTGGGTCAGGTACGATTGCTCTAGAAGCAGCAATGTTCGGACAAAATATCGCACCAGGCTATAACCGAGAATTTATTTCGGAGAGTTGGCCTTGGATGAAAGCGAAAATTTGGGAAGCGGTTCGAGATGAAGCAGATAGCATAGCCAATTATGATCAACCACTTGAGATTATTGGTTCAGATATTGATCATCGCATGGTGAGTATTGCGCAAGAAAATGCCCTCGAAGCAGGTTTTGGGGACATTATTACGTTCAAACAAATGCAAGCTCGTGATTTTACAACACTGCTTACAGATGGCGTTATGATTGGGAATCCACCATACGGTGAACGTATTGGTGATGTAGAAGTTGTGGAGCAGGTCATTCGTGATTTAGGTCAAGTCATGAAAAACTACCCAACTTGGTCAGTGTACATGCTGTCCTCCATGAAAAACTTTGAAGAATTGTACGGTCGTCAATCGACGAAAAGACGTAAGTTATTCAATGGTTTTATTGAAACGAATTATTATCAATACTGGGGACAAAAGTCTAAAAGAGACTAACTAGAGTAACGGAAGGTGAGATTTTTTCTTATCTTCCGTTTCGTCGCGTATAATAGGAACAGATTGTATGAGGGGGAACGTCAATTGCGTAAATCTTTACCATTTGCATTAACGAAGGATCGCTCGTTTTTCGAGTCATTAGGTGACTGGATGGGAGACGTCCTTTATGATGAATTACCAGAAAAGGGATTTGAATGCCGAGATGAGCAAATTTTTATGGCTTATCAAATTGAACAGGCTTTAAAAGAGAAAAATGTATTATTTGCTGAAGCGGGAGTAGGAACAGGGAAAACGATTGCCTATTTATTACCTGCTGTATCCTATGCACGCTATACAGGTAAACCAGCATTAATAGCCTGTGCAGATGAAACATTAATCGATCAGCTCGTTAAAGAGGGCGGCGATATTTATAAATTACAAAAAACACTCGGTTTAGAAATTGATGTACGTTTAGCGAAATCACGTGATCAATATTTATGCTTAAAGCGTTTCGAGGAAGCTGAAAAAGTCGAAACAGATGAGTGGATTGATGATATAGCATTTTCAATTCCTGACGGCGTATATGCCCAAGGCTCGATGATTGCTGTGCAACCATACGGTGACCGCAGTGATTATCCAACGGTTAGTGATGAAGATTGGCACAAAGTGAATTATAACGCGATTATGCAATGTTCGGTATGTGATCTACGTAATCGTTGCGGTCAAACCCTTCACCGTGCACATTACCGTAAATCAACGGATTTAATTATTTGCTCGCAAGACTTTTTAATGGAGCATTTAGCAACGAAAGAGTCGCGTGAACGTGAAGGACAGTTAGCGTTACTTCCAGAAGTATCAATGATGGTGCTAGATGAAGGACATTTATTAGAGTACGCTGCGCAGAAAGCAATGACGTACAAAGTTCAAGCAACGACGATTGTTCCACTATTAGAACGTTTAATGGTAGACGGTGTACGTGAACGAACTTTGTATGCAATGGAAAAATTACAAGACGATCACGAACTATTTTTTGATCAGCTGCGTGATGATATTGTAGCTTCTGAGGAAGAACGTAAGCGTATAAACAAATCTGCAACACTTTTAAAATACGGTAAACAACTTATTCAAGATGTCGAAATACTGCTTGAGGAATTTGTTTTTGAATCAGAAATGTATATGATTCCAGAGTATGAGTTAAATATGGCAGAAGAGTATTTGGAGCAATATCAAGCTTCACTTCGCATTTTTACAGCGCAAGGTGATGCAGTTGACTGGCTAGAGGAAACAGATGGTGAGGAAACGCTTGTCATTATGCCACGACTTATTACAGAAGTTTTAGAAGAAAAATTATTCTCGAAAAAGCTTCCTATTGTATTTTCTTCTGCAACACTATCTGTCAATAAGGATTTCTCATATATTGCTTATAGTCTTGGCATTCATAATTACCAATCATTCTCAGTTCCGTCACCTTTTGATTACGAAGCGGTGATGAGAATTTACTTGCATGAACTATCTCAAAATAATAAAACAGCTCGTGTCCAACAACTGTTGGGAGATGGTGAAAAAACATTAATATTATTTAAATCAAAACAAGCGATGTTAAACTTTAAAGCGGAATTGCCTCTTATGGAACGTATGCATGTTGCATTTGAGGGAGATCGTGAACTATCTGCAATTGTTCGTGATTTCCAAGAAGGTACTGTAAAAACGTTATGTTCCTATCATTTATGGGAAGGTTTAGATTTACCTGAAGAAGCACTGACACGTGTCATAATTTATGACTTGCCTTTCCCTCCACATGATCCATTGTTTGACGCAAAACGGACATTTGCTGAAAATCCGTATGAAGAAGTAGAATTACCTTTTATGCAATTACGTCTACAACAGGGAATGGGACGATTAATTCGTACATCTAACGATCATGGCGATATTCATATTTTGTTAAATGAGGAAGAAGCCAAACAGCGTGAAACATTTGAAAATATTTTAGCAGTAACACCAGAAATAAAATAGAAAAAAGCGAGTTTGCCATCGATGCAAACTCGCTTTTTTGATATATTGAAATAATAATAACGTCATGATATTTATATAATGTCGAAAAAAAGTGTTGAATATTTCTCTTTTAAACTATATAGTTCTTTGTAATGTGATGTAATTGATTGAAGCACAAAATTTTTCTTCTTGAAAATAATTTTGCAGAAGGTTTATAATGATGACAAGAAATTTAAGGAATAGTTACGATTACTGGTGAGTATTCTATGATAGGGGGTGGACCTGTCGAGCATTCAAACGCTGTGTAGTAAATATACAAACTTATCCGAAACAGATATCGAGAAGTTAGTAGAGCTTGAAACTACACTTTCCTATTATGCTGAATTGACAGATTGCTATATGTTTATAGATTGCATGGTGGAAAATTTACCACATGCAATTGTTGTGGCAGAGGCATTCCCTACAAAAGAAATTGGTTTATACGAAAAATCAGTGATTGGAAAAATCGTATTTGAAAGCTTTGAACCAGCAGTATTTGCAGCTTTTAAATATAAAGAAAAATCATCCATTTCTCGAGCAATCACACAGGAAGGTATAACCGTTGAACAAAATGTTGTTCCTGTCTTTAATGACGAGGGACAGGTTATTGCCATGTTGATTCAAGAAAAAAAGGTCAAAATGCAAACTGCACCAAAGGATGATTTTCAAAATATGCCTTTTGCTTTAATTGAGCATATCGTCGAGCCAAATTCGCAACCAATTCCTGTTGTGTCTGATTTATTAGTAGAGTCAATTATTCTCACAAATCATGAAAACAAAGTGATTTATAGCAATCCAGCAGGCTACCGTTTTATTACGGAGCTTTCAGGGCTAGAGCATTTTAACAATATTGCGTTGGATAAAATTTTACCTTTTTTACAAGAGGTCTATGATAAAGGCGACGATGTCTTTTTCTTAGAAATTACGATTGATCGTAAATCGTTTATAGTGAAAAAAATCCCAATTCGCAGTCAACATGATAAAGTGACACTTCTTATTATTCATGATCTGACAGAGTTAAAGCTGAAAGAAAATGAACTGATGATGAAGACATTTGCTATACGAGAAATTCATCATCGTGTGAAAAATAATTTACAAACGGTTACAAGCCTATTGCGATTGCAAATGCGAAATGACCTAGCAGCTTCAAATGCAAGTGCTTTTCAAGAGGCATTAAATCGAATATATAGTATTTCCACTGTCTATGAACTTATTTTAGAAAATGAGGATAATGCGGAAGAAAAAGTGGACGTTATCGCTTTGTCTAAAAAGATAGGGCATAAAATGATTGGTACTACCAATACACAATCCATTCAATTAGTCTTCCACGATGATGATATTCAGCTATATTGTCATTCGAAAAAAGCTGTTTCACTCGCATTAATTATTTGTGAGCTACTACAAAATGCATTAAAGTATGCTTTTATCGAGCGCGAGGAAGGAATAATCGATATTCAATTTCTTCAGGATGCTTCTTATATTTCACTTCATATTTCCGACAACGGCGTTGGCATGCACGAGGTGAAGGCATCATTTGGAATGGAGATTATTACAAGGCTTGTTGAATATGATTTAGCTGGCACATTTACAATTATCCCTAGTGAACAAGGTACACATACTCAAATTCAGTTTCCTGTAAGTGAGGAGGTATTTATCCTAAATGACTAGGAAAGTAATGATTGTCGAAGATGAATCACTTATCGCTATCGATTTGAAATTTATGCTAGAAGATAATGGCTATGAAGTCGTTGCTCAAGCAAATAATGGAGAATCAGCGATTGAGCTAGCTTTTACACATAAGCCACAGTTGATTTTAATGGACATCAAAATGCCGAAACTAGATGGTTTAAAAGCAAGTAAAATTATTGAACAGCAGTTAGGTATACCCGTACTGTTTATATCAGCTTACAGTGAAAAAGAATTGTTATTGTACATGAAACAGGATAATATTTTAGGTTATGTTATGAAACCGTTTTCTGAGAAAAATGTCTTGCCAGCGCTAGAAGTGGCATTTCATCAAATCGATAAATTCAACCGTCTGAACGGTGAAATATTGCATAAGCAAAGTGAATTAGAAAAGCGGAAACTAATCGAACGAGCGAAAGGGTTACTGATGCAATCAGAAAAACTTAGCGAGGACGAGGCTTATAAAAAAATTCGCAATGAGAGTATGCAAAGTCAGCAGGAAATGGTGACAATAGCAAAACGAATTATTCATACATTACAAGTTAATAGATGAAGCAAAGACGCTTAAAGAGAATTTTTCTTTAATGCGTCTTTTTTTCTATATATTTATCAAAATCAAAGGGGGGGATGAGTAAGATGGCAATGATAGGAACGATAATCGTTTATATTATTATGATTTGTGCCGTTTTAGGTGCGATCGGAGCAATTCGAGATGCAGAGTATGGGATTGGTAAAGAATTTATGAATGGTATCCATACTGTAGGGCATATTTTTGTACCCGCGGCAGGAATCATGGCAGCTATACCTTACTTAACGTGGTTTATTAGTCACTTTATTAGTCCGGTTTTTGAATGGATTGGAGCTGATCCAGCAATAGCCGCAACAACAATTTTAGCGTCGGACATGGGGGGATATCAATTAGCAAATGCCTTAAAGGAATCCTATGAAGGATGGGTGATGGCACTTGTTGTTGGTTTTATGTCAGGTGCAACAATTGTATTCTCAATTCCGATGGGTCTTGCGATGTTAGACAAGCGTGATCATAAGTATATGGCATTAGGAATTATGGCGGGCGTTTTAACAATTCCGATTGGTGCATTTATTTCATCAATCATGATTGTGATGTTTAACACGGAAGTTCGTGAAGTCATTAGTACTACATCTGCACCAACTTATGTTTTTGCCATTTCTGTTTTACAAATATTACTTAATTTATTGCCTTTATTTATTTTTGTAATCTTAATTGCGTTAGGGCTAAAGCTCATTCCAAATGGCATGATCAAAGGTTTTATGATTTTTGGACGTGTAATGGATGCGGCGATTAAGCTTGTACTTGTGTTCTCGATTGTTGAAATTTTTACGGGTCTTTTTACAAAGATTTTTGGGGCATGGGGCTTTGATCCAATCATGGCAGATAGTGTTGACCAATTCCGTGCATTAGAAACGGCTGGTTATATCGGTATTATGTTAGCGGGTGCATTCCCAATGGTCTACTTAATCCGAAAATATGCTTCTAAACCGCTAGAAACAGCAGGTAAAAAATTAGGTCTTTCATCGGTAGGAAGTGCAGGGATTTTAGCAACGAGTGCAAATATTTTAGCTATGTTTACACTCATTCGTCAGATGCCGCCAAAAGATAAAGTAATCAACATTGCCTTTGGAGTTTGTTCAGCATTCCTGTTAGGTGATCATTTATCATTTACTGCTAATTTCCAGCCAACAATTATTTTACCTGTAATGGCAGGGAAGCTTTTAGCAGGAATCATTGCCATTTTCTTTGCCTATAAGCTATCAGTACCTACAGCTTTAAAATTGGAACAAGAAGATCGCAAGGCAGGCATCATTAAAGAGGGAGAATATTTAACAGATCAAAAGTCTTGATAGAAAGAAGTGATGTCGTATGAGTGAAGAAAAGAAACGATTTATTCAGGAATTTGTGCCGGGTAAGCAACTAACGTTGAGTCATTTAATAGCAAATCCAGATCCTGAAATGTTTCAAAAACTTGGTATTCAAGAAGCGGGTGCACTTGGCATTATGACTTGTACACCGAGTGAAACAGTCATTATTGCTGGGGATATAGCTACAAAGGCAGCGAATGTAAAACTAGGGTTTTTAGATCGTTTTACGGGCAGTCTCGTTATTGTGGGTAGTGTCTCTGAAGTTGAAATGGCGATGTTAGAAATTAATCGTTTTCTTTCAGAAATGCTAGGTTATACGCCATCTAAAATAACGAAGTCATAGGATGTGCCATATGAAAAATCGAGTAATGATAATAGGCGGTGTGCAAGCTGGTAAGTCAACGCTAATGAATGCGTTATTAGGCAAAGATAGAAAAGCCAATAAAACGCAGGCACTCGTTTTTGATGACTGGATTGTTGATACACCTGGAGAATATATAGAAAATCCGATGTATTACAGAAATATTATGGCAACATCGCTCGAAGTGACGCATGTAATTTATTTACAGGATGCCACATCCTCAAGGAGTGTTTTTCCACCACAATTTAGCTTGGGCATTCCTAAAATACAAATTGGCGTCATTACCAAAATAGATGCACCTCTTGCAGATGTGGAAAGAGCAACAACTTTATTAAAAAACGTTATGACACACGGTCCAATCGTTCAAACATCTTCGTGGCAAATGCTTGGAATTGAGTATATTGCACCGCTAATTCAGCTCAATTCAGACGAGGAAATTCGCCAATTTGTTAAGGATCGTGATAGTCCCTATCTTATTTATTGTTCTTAGTGGCGTAGAGGGAGGCATAAGTTGAAAACAGAAAAAATTTATAGTGCAGGCATTGATATTGGGACAAGTACAACAAAGATGGTTGTTAGTAGTTTTCTGTTGAAAAACGTTGCTGGTGTGACACATGTGCCGCGGATAGAAATAATTGAAAAAACGGTGTTACATCAAAGTCCTATTATTAAAACACCGTTTCTCAATGATGACATTATCGATATGGAACAGATAGAACAATTTATATTTCAGCAATATCAACTTGCTCAAATTTCACCGGCAGATATATCAACAGGTGCCATTATTATTACGGGTGAATCTGCAACGAAGGAAAATGCCAGTGAGGTTGTCCATGCAATTGCTGACTCAGCAGGTCATTTTCTAGTTGCGACTGCAGGGCCTGATTTAGAGGGGATTATTGCCGCCAAAGGTGCAGGTACTGTCCAACTGTCAAAAAACACAGGCAAAGTCATTGCCAATATAGATATTGGTGGCGGTACGGCTAATATCGCAGTTATGCAGTACGGTGAAGTCATTGGCACATGTACATTGCATGTTGGTGGTAGATTAATTGAATTTTATAATGGCAAAATTCTTTCTATTTCTCCACCTATTAAGAAGCTCATGGAGAAGTGGCCAAAACCATTACAGCTAGGGGATTCGGCAGACGATGCTCGCGTTGGGCAGCTTATTCAAGAAATGGTGCGCTTCTTAGCTAAGACATTAAGTGGGCAAGAAATTGATGCCGAGCATCCATTGTTATTAGGACATTTGCCAAATTGGCATAAGCCAGTCGATGCAATCGTCTTTTCAGGAGGGGTAGCTTCCTGTATATATAACCATGATTGTACGCATCGTCAGTACGATGATATCGGCGATAAACTAGCAAATATGCTATTACAGCATGAGCAACTGCAAACATTTTTATGGCTACAGCCACAAGAAACTGCACGAGCAACAGTGACTGGGGCAGGTACACAAACAACTGAAATTAGTGGTGCCACCATTCAAGTGGATGCAGATGTTTTACCGTTAAAAAATGTCCCTGTATTTAATTGCCATATGAGTATCGCATCAAAAGCGTTTGATCATATGGTAAAGACAGCAGTGGATAGAGCAGATGCACTCTTTTCGATAGAGGATAAACACGCTCCATTTGCACTTTATTTTAGTGAGTTACCGTACTTAAGTTTTCAGGATGTCCATACATTATGCGAGGCCATTTTACAGCATTTAGGAACAAGAAGCTCCAAGGACATACCAATTATCATAGTCATTCAATCAGATTATGCAAAGGTTATAGGGCAAACGTTGCAAGCTATTAATCCAATGGTTCCTATACTATGTATCGATCAAATTAAAGTAGAAACAGGTGATTATATTGACATTGGGCAAGTGCTACCTTCTGGTGTTGTCCCTGTTGTTGTCAAAACACTAGCTTTCCACTCAAAGTAAGGAGGATGAATGTGAATCTATCGGTGATATTTGGTGGAGAAAAATATAATTTTCATTCATTAAAAGACGTAATGGCTAAGGCCAATGAAGAAAAATCGGGAGATCGGCTAGCGGGTATTGCTGCTGAAACCGTACAGCAACGAATTGCAGCAAAAGCTGTGCTAAGTGAATTACTAGTCAAGGATATACGAGAGAATCCTTTAGTTCCTCCAGAAAATGATGAGGTCACACGCATTATTGAAGGGGATATCAATGAACAAATTTACGGAGAAATAAAAAATTGGAGCATTGAACAACTTAGAGAATATATTTTATCGAATGATACAGGAGATCGAGAGTTAAAGCGCTTAAGTAAGGGCATGAATTCAGAAATTATTGCAGCTGTTACAAAGCTAATGTCTAACTTGGATCTTGTTCATGCGGCCAATAAGGTAGAAATACTTTCAACGTGCAATATTACGATTGGGCAAAAGGGTACGCTTTCCTCAAGACTACAGCCCAACCACCCAACAGATAATATTGACGGAATTATCGCTTCCTTAAAAGAAGGATTGTCTTATGGAATAGGCGATGCCGTTATTGGCATTAACCCTGTAGACGATTCTGTCGAAAGCGTTAAAAAAGTTTTACATGCTACAAAAGAATTTATTAATGATTGGTCGATTCCTACACAGAACTGTGTATTGGCTCATATTACAACACAAATGAAAGCTATCAAGCAAGGGGCGCCAGCCGATATGATTTTCCAAAGTATTGCTGGTACTGAAATTGCCAACCGCTCGTTTGGTATTTCTGCAGACTTAATTCGAGAAGCAGAGGAGCTTGTGAAAAAACAAGGAACGGGAACTGGCCCTAATTTATTTTACTTTGAAACAGGGCAAGGCTCGGAGCTTTCTGCAGAAGCACATATGGGCATTGACCAAGTAACATTGGAATCACGCAATTATGGATTCGCAAGACATTTTAATCCGTATATTGTCAACACAGTTGTTGGTTTCATCGGTCCTGAGTATTTGTATAACAACAAACAAGTTATTCGGGCAGGGCTAGAAGACCACTTTATGGGTAAAATGCACGGCATTCCAATGGGAGTAGATATTTGTTACACGAATCATATAAAGGCAGACCAAAATGATGTAGAAGATTTAAGTGTGTTACTAACCGCAGCAGGCGTGAACTTTATTATTGCAGCACCTATGGGAGACGATATTATGTTGAACTACCAGTCAATGAGTTTCCATGATGTTGCAACGTTGCTTCAAACATTTGGTAAAAAACCGGCGCCCGAATATTTAGCTTGGTTAGAAAAAATGGGCATTTACGAAAATGGGCGACTTTCAGCTAGAGCTGGCGATTTATCGATATTTGAAAGGTAGGTGAGACCATTGAATGAACAGCTAGTATCCATGATTACGCAGCTTGTTATGGAGAAAATGAGTAACGATACATCAAACAATTTATCTGAAGAAATAACTACACCGACTGTAGAACAGAGAGAACCACTTATTAAGTTCTATGAAACAGCAGTTAATCATTCTGAAGCGCTACCAAATCCAATTGCGACATCAGATCAACCATTAATTAAGCTTTACAATCATGCATCATCTACACAAGAATATTCGCACAGTGCAACGATTGAAGACCATCCTTCTACAGCGGAACCTGCTAAGGCATTTCAGTTTGAAGCGGAAACTATATCTGAAAGTGTACAAGCGGCAAAAAAACATACACCTGCAAGAATCGGTGTAGGTAGAGCAGGAACAAGGCCAAAAACAAAAACTTGGTTGAAGTTCCGCCTCGATCATGCAGCAGCAGTAGATGCCGTATATGGAGAAGTGACAGAAGAGCTATTGCAAAAATTGAATGTCTTTCAAGTAACAACACGAGTAACTGATAAAGAAGAATACATTACTAGACCGGATTTAGGTCGTCGCTTATCAGATGAATCGAAAGCACTTATTCAATCATCATGCAAAGCACGTCCAACAGTCCAAATCATTATTTCTAACGGCTTAAGTGCGAGTGCGATTGAAGAAAATGTACAGGATGTTTATTTAGCATTACAGCAAAGTCTTAGCAATTTAAATATCGAAATAGGCACTACTTTTTATATAGATAAAGGGCGTGTTGCCTTAATGGATGAGATTGGCGAACTATTGCAAGCAGAGGTCATTGTTTACTTAATTGGTGAACGTCCTGGGCTTGTGTCAGCTGAGTCGATGAGTGCGTATTTATGTTATCAGCCGAGAATGGGCACAGTCGAAGCGGATCGAATGGTTATATCAAACATTCATAAAGGTGGTATTCCGCCACTTGAGGCAGGTGCTTATTTAGGTACAGTAGTTCAAAAAATATTGCAATACAAGGCTAGTGGCGTAAATCTTGTCGCTAAAGAAGGTTAGGAGGGAAGTAATGAATCCTCAAAAAATAATGGCTGAAATTTTGGCAATGCAGATGATTCCTAGAGTGAATAGAGAATTAGCAGCACAGCTTGAGCTAAAGCCAAATCAGCATAGCATTGGGCTAGTCACACTAACGATTGATGATGTCGGATATGTGGCATTAGACGAAGCGACGAAAAAAGCTGATGTGGCTGTCGTTTATGCAAAAAGCTTTTATGCAGGTGCGGCACACGCGTCAGGCCCATTATCTGGTGAAATGATTGGCATTATTGCGGGAAGCTCACCAGACGAAATTCGCAGTGGGTTGGAAGCAATTGAACAAAAGATTCAATTCGATACTTATTTTGAAGCAATTAATGGCAATGAAAGCCATGCTCTTTTTGCGCATACTGTTGCAAGCTGTGGAACCTATTTGGCCGAGCTAGCAGATGTGAAGGTTGGCACTGCACTCGCTTACTTAATCGCACCACCAATTGAGGCGGTCGTTGGTTTAGATGCCGCTTTAAAAGCAGCGGACGTAGAGCTAAAACTATTTTTTGGACCACCTTCAGAAACTAACTTTGGTGGTGGCATAGTAAGTGGCAGTCAGTCTTCATGTCAAGCTGCTGCAGACGCTTTTAGAGAAGCAATAGAAAATGTTGCAAGAAATCCCGATATTTAGAAAGGAGGCGGCTTTATGGCTTCTTTAGATAAAGATTTATTAGCCATTCAGGAAATGAGAGATGCCGTTAGACAGGCAAATACAGCACAAGCAGCCTATATGCAATTTTCACAGCAACAAGTGGATACTATTGTAAAGGCTGTGGCGGATGCCGCATTTAAAGAGGCAGAACGATTAGGCAAAATGGCTGTACAAGAAACAGGGATGGGTATCCCAAATCATAAAAAAATGAAAAATGAAGTTGCTTCTAGAGATGTTTATGAAGATATAAAAGATTTAAAGACTGTTGGTGTAATAGGCTCTGATCGTATAAAGAAAGTTACAGAGATTGCTAGCCCGTTTGGTGTTATTGCAGGTATTGTGCCAACAACGAATCCTACTTCAACTGCCATCTTTAAAACACTTATTTCATTAAAGACGAGAAATGGTCTTGTTCTGAGCCCACATCCTTATGCTGTTAAATGTACAAAGGAAGCTTTAGATATTTGTAGAGTGGCGGCGGAAAAGGCTGGAGCACCAGAAGGGTTGTTGCAATGTTTAACAATGTCTTCAATGGAAGCGACGCAACAATTAATGAAGCATCCTAATATTCATTTAATTTTAGCAACGGGTGGCGGTGCATTGGTAAAAGCGGCATACAGCTCTGGAAAACCTGCGTATGGAGTAGGGCCAGGAAATGTGCCGGCTTATATCGAAAAATCAGCCAATATCCAAAAAGCTAGTCGTCAGCTTGTACAAAGCAAATCGTTTGATAATGGCACAATTTGTGCAACAGAGCAGGCCATTATCGTGGATAAAGCTATTGCAGAACAAGTTTTAGCAGAGTTAAAGAAACAACATGCGTATATTTTAAGTGCAGAAGAGAAGTTGAAGATGGAGAAGCTGATTTCTCCTGTGCCAGGAAAAGTAAACCCTCAAATTGTTGGGAAATCAGCAGTGAGCTTGGCCAATTTAGTCGGTATTGTCGTGCCAGAAGAGACGAAAGTACTTGTTGGGTTGGAGACGATGATCGGTAAAAATATTCCATTTTCACTGGAAAAGCTTTCACCGATATTTGCGTTCTACACAGTAGAGGACAGCACAGAGGCTAAACAAGTGATGATCGATCTACTGAACATAGGGGGACGAGGTCATTCATGCTCAATTCATACGGAAAATGCAGCGTTAGCAGAGCAGTTTTCGCTGGATTTACCAGTGTCGCGTATTGTCGTTAACACATTATCTTCGATTGGTGCAGTTGGCGGTACGACTGGATTAGCCCCATCCTTTACATTAGGCTGTGGTACATTTGGCGGCAATATTACGTCCGATAACATTACAGCTAGACATTTATTAAATATTAAGCGTATGGCATATGGCATTAAAGATGTTGATGTGCCAAAACCGGAATTCGATATAGAGCCGGTAGTAGAGAATATCAAGGCGCAAGCACCATCACTAGATACAGAAGTGGTGCAACAAATTGTCGATCAAGTATTAAAGCAAATCACATTACAAACTAAATAATTTGGAGGAATGACAAATGAGTACAGCATTAGGAATGGTAGAAACAAAAGGTCTTGTAGGAGCAATTGAAGCGGCGGATGCAATGGTGAAGGCTGCAAGTGTTAATTTAGTTGGAAAAGTACATGTTGGTGGCGGAATTGTCACTGTCTTAGTTCGAGGCGATGTAGGCGCAGTAAAAGCAGCAACGGATGCAGGTGCAGCAGCAGCTCAACGTGTTGGAGAACTTCTATCTGTGCATGTAATTCCACGCCCGCATAACGAATTAGAATTAATCTTGCCAAAAGCAGAAGCTTAATTACAGCTTTGAAAGGGAGGCATTCATCTCTTACTGTAGATGGAGATGAATGCCTGCCATCAGCAAAAAATAATTGTTACTAGATTTAGAGGTGGCTAACTTGAACATAAAATCAAAAGCTTTTCCAGTTGCCATTTCAGCTCGTCATATACATGTAAGTGAAGAGGATTTACAAGCACTATTTGGTCCAAACGCAACGTTGACGAAGGATTTCGATCTTTCTCAGCCAGGACAGTTTGCAGCAAAAGAGCGTGTTTCTATTGAAGGACCAAAAGGTGTTATTCACAATGTGCGTGTATTAGGACCTGTTAGAGCAGCAACGCAAGTGGAAATTAGTCGAACAGATGCAATGAAATTAGGTTTAACCCCTCCTGTAAGGCAATCGGGAGATATCGCAAATTCAGCTAGCATCAAACTAATTAATCAACGACAAGAAATTATGATAGAGCAGGGAGTCATTATTGCACAAGCACATATTCATATGACAGAAGAAGATGCGCGAGTATTTGAAGTCAACAATAATGAATTAGTCTCTGTAGAAGTTGACAGTGAAAGACCTGTAACATTCCGCGGCGTAGTCGTGCGTGTATCGAATGATTTTAGCTTAGAAATGCATATCGATACAGATGAAGCGAATGCAGGCTTTATTGAACAGCAAGCAAAGGGAAGAATTGTTAAATCATTTTAATAAGGAGGAGGTTTGATGCAGGAACAATTAGTGCAAAAAATCGTTGAAGAAGTTTTACAGCAAGTATTAAAAAATCAGCCTTCCCCACCAGATGACGGTAAAATTCCTATCGGTGTATCAGCTCGACATGTTCATCTTGCACAGGCAGAAGTGGAGCAACTTTTTGGCGAAAATTATCAATTAACGCCCAAATTTGAGCTGTCACAGCCAGGCCAATTTGCAGCTGAAGAAACGGTAGTTATTGCGGGACCTAAAGGCTCTATTGAAAGGGTTCGCATATTAGGTCCAGCACGCGCTTTAACACAAGTGGAAGTTAGCTGGACAGATGCGATGAAACTTGGCGTCAAGCCACCATTAAGAGTATCTGGAGATATTAAAGGCTCAAGCCCTGTTACGCTAATTGGACCAAAAGGTAGTGTCGTACTAACAGAAGGTCTCATTATTGCACAAGCTCATATTCATATGTCACCTGCAGATAGCGTGAGATTCCAAGTAGTGGATGGGCAGTCAGTGCAAATCAACGTTCAGGGAATACGGCCTATTATTTTATCCAATGTGATTATTCGCGTGTCTGAACGCTATCGCTTGGAAATGCATATTGATACAGATGAAGCAAATGCAGGCTTGATTCAACAAGGCGCTTTTGCTGAAATCGTCAATAGCCAAGCGATTGAACCGATGACTGCGAAAGAACGCTCTGTAGTCGTAAATCAAACGCCGGAAAAACAATCGATTTATCATTTTGAAAAAAAGCTCCTTTCACAGGTGGAAGTGCTTGAAATAGAAGCTCAAGAAATTGTTGTGCCGAAAAGAACCATCGTAACAGCGCTAGCTTATGACAAAATAAGAGAGTTGAATAAAAAATTAACGATTCGCTCTGAATAATAAGTATTATCCAGGCAACATAAAGAGGGTGAGTTCATGCAGATGGGAAGAGTGATTGGAAGCGTTTGGGCAACACGCAAGGAAGAAGGGTTGAATGGCTTAAAGCTATTAATTATTCAACCAATTGACTCTAATCAGCAGCCAATTCGCACGGAAATGGTTGCAGCTGATCGCATAGGGGCAGGCATTGGCGATAATGTGCTCATTACGAGTGGGGGATCATCCCGTTATATTATGAAAGATAATCCACTTCCTATTGATGCAGTTGTAATAGGTATTATAGATTCAACAGATGTTATGCGAGGTGAGGACAATGAGTAGTGCAATTGGCATGATAGAAACAAAGGGATTAGTAGGCTCTTACGAAGCAGCAGATGCGATGATTAAGGCATCTGATGTCACGATTGTCAAACAAGAATTTGTGGATGGTGGTATCGTGACCATCGTCGTAAAAGGTGATGTTGGATCGGTACAAGCAGCAGTCGATGCTGGCAAAGAGGCAGCTAAGCGCGTTGGAGAATTGTTAAGCGCTCATGTCATTCCTAGACCTGACGAAGAAGTATTCAACATGATTAAAGGACCAGAAACGCCAAAGAAAAAAATAGCACCAACCCCCGTGCGTGCTAAAAAAACGACAGAAGCTACGGACAATTGAGGTGAAGCATAATGGCATTTCGCAAAAATAAAATTGCTGTTATTGGAGCTGGTCACACTGGTGCAACATTAAGCTTATTCTTGGCACAAAAGGAATTAGGTGATGTAGTGTTGCTAGATATTCCAGAAGCCGAAAATCCAACAAAAGGAAAGGCACTGGATTTATTACAAACAGGACCGATTGAAAAGTTTAATGTATCTATACATGGAACGAGTAATTATGAGGATATTGCAGGTGCATCTATCGTTATTATTACGGCAGGTATCCCTCGGAAACCAGGAATGAGTCGAGATGATTTAGTTACAACAAATGCTAAAATCATTCAGCATGTTTCGAAACAAATAAAACAGTATGCCCCTAATAGCATTGTAGTCGTTTTAAGCAATCCTGTTGATGCAATGACTTATGTTTGCTATAAGGAAACAGGCTTTCCAAAAAATCGTATCATCGGTCAATCTGGTGTGTTAGATACCGCGCGATTTAATGCATTTATAGCGCAAGAGTTACAAATTGCTCCCGAAGATGTATCAGGGTTTGTATTAGGTGGACATGGTGATGAAATGGTGCCATTAATCCGCTATTCCTATGCAGGGGGCATCCCATTAGAAAAGCTTATTCCGCAAGATAAACTACAGCAAATCGTCGAACGTACACGTAAAGGTGGCGGCGAAATTGTTGGTTTATTAGGAAATGGCAGTGCTTATTATGCACCAGCAGCAGCCTGTGCTCAAATGGTCGAAATTATTATGAAGGATCAGCGAAAAATTATTCCTTCGATCGCCCTGTTAGAAGGGGAGTACGGCTACAATGATTTATTTTTAGGTGTACCGACGATTTTAGGCGGCAATGGCATTGAATCGGTCATTGAATTACACCTGACACATGAAGAAAAAACGGCACTCAATCAATCAGCAGAAGCCGTTAAGCAAGTATTACAAATTTGCCAAAACATTTAACTAGTAACTTTTAATTTATATAGCGTTTCCCCAACGATATATAAATTGTTTTAAAATATGTTTGATTGGAAACCGAACATGAACATGAAATCCCCAATTTAAAATAGAGGCTCCCTTCATATAGAAGGGAGCTACTTTTCATTTGATTTAAATAAGAGACTATTACCCATGTGGGGGAATCGCCGGAAGAACTGCGCGAACCGCCGATAGAATCATAGAAATCGCCGGTAAACCTATGAAAACCGCCGATTAACCTACCGAAATCGCTGGTAAGGTATGGGGAGATGCAATCTAGCGGGAGTCTCCGTGGATTATTACTTGGCTAGTCATTAATTACCAAACTGGCAGTCTATATAGATTTCAATTGTCAGAATTGTTTGGGTGACTGGCACAGAAGGCTATGACCGCTACAATGCCCAGGGTTAAAAAAGCCACTATCCATGATATTTCAGTCGCAATGTATGAAAGTAGTAATCCCAACAAACCTCCAAAAATAAAATACCAGAAATATTTCATTTGAAACCCTTTTTTCTTTTTTAGTAGTCTCTAGGTGATTTTTATTATACAAAGATTTCATTAAATTTTCAGGAGAGCTTTTCTTCAAAATTCAAAAGTCCAAAATATACAAAATATTCGAAAATATGCTAAACTAATAAGGTGAAAAAAGGGGGATGATTGGATTTGACTGTACAGCAATTTACAGACTATGTGAAAAAAATGCAGCACTATCAGGAAGCGCTAGGTGTGATGTATTGGGATATGCGCACTGGTGCTCCTAAGAAGGGATTAGCGCAGCGTTCAGAAGTAGTGGGCACATTATCGGCCTCCTTATTTGATATGCAAACGAGTGAACAATTAGGGGAACTACTAACTGCTTTAGAAGCTCAAAAAACAGACCTTGATTATGTTACACGACGTTTAGTGGAGGAAGTGCGCAAAAATTACGATCAAAATAAAAAGATTCCAGCTGAAGAGTATAAAGAATATGTTATTTTACAAGCGAAAGCAGAAACGGTTTGGGAAGAAGCAAAAGCAACGAATAATTTTGCGCAATTTTTACCTTATTTAGAGGAAATCATTCAATGGCAAAAGAAATTTATTCAATATTGGGGCATTAAAAACGGCTCTACATACAATACGTTACTCGATTTATATGAACCAGATATGACTACCGATGTGCTAGATCAAGTATTTGGTGAATTACGTGAAACGATAGTGTCACTTGTACAAAAAATCGCAGCTTCTCCGAATAAACCAGATACAAGTATGTTATTTAAACAATTTCCGAGAGAAGCACAGCGAGCATTATCATTAGAAATGCTTGCACATCTTGGCTATGATTTTGAAGCGGGTCGCTTAGATGAAAGTGTTCACCCTTTCATGATTGGCATCAATCATGGAGATGCGCGTATTACAACGAAATATGATGAGCATGATTTCCGTTCGGCCATCTTTGGCACAATTCATGAATGTGGGCATGCCATGTATGAGCAAAATATTGATGCCAAACTTGCAGGTACACCGTTAGCAATGGGAACATCGACGGGCATCCATGAATCGCAATCACTATTCTATGAAAATCTTGTCGGACGAAATGAAAAGTTTTGGGAGCATAACTATGAACGCTTGCAAAAGCATTCGCCAGAACAGTTTGGAGAAATCCCATTAGTTGATTTTCTTCGTGCCATTAATATGGTAGAACCATCACTTATTCGAATTGAAGCGGATGAGCTAACGTATCCACTGCATATTATGATTCGTTACGAAATTGAACGTGATTTGTTCAATGGAGACTTGCTAGCCAAAGACCTTCCAGAAGTGTGGAATGCTAAGTATGAAGAATATTTAGGCATCCGACCTGACAACGATGCCAAAGGCGTTTTACAAGACGTGCACTGGGCAGGGGGCATGTTTGGTTACTTCCCATCCTACGCACTAGGGATGATATATGCAGCGCAATGGAAGCATGCGATGGATAAAGATCTTCCAAACTTCGATGACTTACTTGCAAATGGCGAGCTCCTGCCAATACGTGAGTGGTTAACGGAGAAAGTACATCAATACGGTGCGCTGAAAAAACCGTTTGAGCTATTACAAGAGGCGACAGGTGAAGGCTTAAATGCCAAGTATCTTGCAAACTACTTACAAGAAAAATATACAAAGCTCTATCAGTTATAAAAAACAAGCGATTTCTCTACAATGAGAAATCGCTTGTTGCTTTACCAAAGCTTATAGCATTTTGAGACTGCAGGTGAGTTAGAGATAATGAAAAAAATCTGAGTCATCAGTGTTCTTTATAAAATGTACAAAAATTTAACAAGTTATTTTTAAAATGAGACAATAAAGTCAATAATCTTCTTTTTAAAGTCATAATTTAAATCAATTAGAGGATTACCTGCAACTGCTAGTTGAGATAGCTTTTCTATAATATTATTCCAATCACTCTCATAGTTTGTACTCCAAGTATTTTCTATATCTTTAATACGATTAGATTTTATTTTTTGAAAAATTTCATTTTTTAAGGCCTTTGAAATTTTTTTCCCGTTAGGATAATAAATATTCCATTTATCGTACTCATAAAAGTAGTGATTAAGTTCGTCATTAGTTTCAATTTTATATTCATCATACATAATTGTAAAATCTTTAAGTGGTTCAAATATAATATTACATTGTTCGGCATTTACATTTATCATACCTGCTATAATTGAGTGATAATGATTAATTCCACCAATATTATCAATATTTTTTTCTTTAATTGTTTTTAAATCTTTTTTGTAAATTATGTAAATTGAATTTTGAAAGTGTTTCCACGACCTCATATATGT
The DNA here is from genome assembly GCF_038008685.1 of Lysinibacillus sp. FSL W8-0992. Taxonomy (NCBI): domain Bacteria; kingdom Bacillati; phylum Bacillota; class Bacilli; order Caryophanales; family Bacillaceae; genus Lysinibacillus; species Lysinibacillus sp. FSL W8-0992. Next base: position 3,489,246 of record NZ_JBBOZQ010000001.1, on the reverse strand, counting down.
GCGTGGTATTAAATGATGATATTTAGAGTTGTTAGACATATTATCCACCTCTTTCTATTAATAATGAAATAAGATTACCTCATTAAAGATATTATCCCTTAAAAAAGTTGAAATAGTAAATGAAATAATATAGTTATTGGAAAAATAATAAATGCAATTTAAAAATGCTAGTTACTTTATTCAACAAACGTGCGCGATTGTTGAACAACACCATTACGAAATAAACAGAACTTTTTAAAAACGAAACTAATAACTGCCGATAAAGATTCCATTTTGATCAATCCCTTTTCAAACTCATTCTTTATATTTATTGTAAAATACTGGTCGTCTGTGGTATTTTTATGACCAAACTTTATGTCAAAGCAACATTTAGTGAACGAATTATGCTTTTTTTTGACGTACAATCGTTTATTGAAATGAGCGTTTTTTGTGCTCTTTCAGAAAGGAGGTTACAATATAAGTAATAAAAGGGAATTACCGAAAGTGGGAATTGTAAATGAAAAATAAAAATATTATGTTTTTAGCAATGGCGTCTGCATTAGTAACACCTGCATTAGTTGCGCCTTTAAATGTAACAGCAGAAGTTGTTCAAACAGCTTCAGTTGGCGATTTTAAAGATGTAACGAAATCACATCCGTATTATAAAATAATCAATGAAATGCGTGATAAAAATATCATTACTGGTTACGATGATGGAACTTTTAAACCTGATGCAAAGATTAATCGTCAACATGCTGCGGTGCTAATCAAACGAGTAACATCATTAACACCAATAGTACCGGAAAAGGCTTATAACGATATCCCGTCATCACACATGTACCATGATGCTATTAAACAGCTTCAACAAGCAGGAGTTATAAAAGCAGATGCAAAAGGAAATTTCAACCCTACTAAAGATTTAACACGTGGGGAAATGGCGTTAATTTTAGCTAACGCTTTTAATTTAGAAGCAATGGCAGAGCATCCCTTCAAGGACGTAAGTAAGACTAGTGACGAGGGGAAAGCGATTGCGGCATTATATGAGGCAGACATCACAACTGGTTATGATGATGGAACATTTAAACCAAATGAATCATTATCTCGTGCGCATTACGCTGTTTTCTTGTATAGAGCATTAAACTACGAAAAAAACAATGGTAAGCCTGTTGAAGAAGGTCCAGTGGATATTCCGAAGTTAAGCATGGGGATGAGCTTAGAGGATTTTAAGAAAGTTGTGGCTAATGATAAATCACTTTATAGTGTTGATCCCAATTTTGAAGCTCATAAAGCTAAAGAAAATTCTTTTAATGACCCTCGCCATAAGAAATTATTAATTGAGGGAGTTGAAATTGTTAAAAAAACAAATTTCAAATATAAAGCGGTAGGTGCAAATATTCAATTAGAAGAGCCTAATTATGTAAGTACATTACCACCAGGGTTTATGTCTACTCAAATTAGCTTATTGTATAACAATAATACAAAAGACATTCGATTTAATTTCGATTTTACAAGCGAAGATACAGTTAATTTATCTAGAGAATTTTTTAAACTAGCATACCCAGAACTAGCATCATTAGATAGTAAGATTAATGAACTAGCTAAAGAAGCAAGGGAAGCTTATGCTGCAGAAAAAGATGTGCATTATTCAGAAAGAGAATTTACTGGAAATGTAATCATCGAGCATATCGGTGATTATAAAATCACATTAGGAGCAGGGCAAAGACTAGAGTACTTTAGAATTGACTTAGAAAAGGAATAACAGGAGTGATTAAACGAAATCATTTACTGGAAAAAGGGTATGGCTTACTTTCTTAGCTGTACTCGTTTTCTTCTCCTCAATGATACAAAGTGCCTTTGCTGCTATTAGTGTTCCATCTAATTATACGGATAGCTCAAATAACAGGGTGCTTTACTTTAATAACGATTTTCGACAATCGGGCGCGTTTGTTGAGCAACACCATTAGAAAATGATCAAACTTTTTTTAAAAACAAAACTAATATCTTCTGATAAAGAATCCATTTTGATTATTTGAGGGATTTTTTTGTTGGATTATGACAGAATCGGATATCTAATAAATCTTATTTATACATTAAAATTTGGCGGATAAATGATTTAGAGCTGATTATATTAATAATCAGCTCTTGGAAGTTTATTCGATTTTATGATATTCTGTTGTTGAAAGTATTTTGTTTCAACCGCTTTGATTCTGCGAAAATCAAAGCGGTTTTTTAGTTGAATGCGTCAAATAATGCCTCTTTAACTCGGTATAAACAGTTTTCATATTTTTGTTTGGATACTTTTGTTGTTAAATATTTTTGTTCATTGTTTGTTAGAACAAATAATGCTTTTAATAAATCAATTGCTTGATCATTATTTATTAGTATTTGGAAGTCTTGGGTAAAGATATAATTAAATTTTTCAGGTAGTAAAGGGAGACTATCAAAATCTTTTATTGTTGATGCGCGATAATAAGATGTTGTTAATAAATTTTTTGTACTACTGTATTTATCTATCCATCCATTATTTCTTAAAATATTGCTTAGGGCTGTAAAGTCGCGGCCGTCACCATAATTGTTTAATGTGTCCATAATAACGTCTAAAGAATCTTCTGTTACTGAAAGAATTTTTATTTGTTTCTGTTGCTTGTTGTTGTGACTTTCTAAATGTTGACGGATTTCTTTTAAAATAGGTGAAGAAGTAAAGTCAATATTTCTTCCTTCTTCATTTGGTGTAGCTAATCTGAGAGTTGCTTCGTAAAGTGCCATAAATGAACCTCCTAAAAATTTTTAATTATTGAATAAACTCATTAATATTTACTATATATTAGTTTCCAAAAAATATCAATGCTGAAAAATAGATTTTTGATACTGATTTAGAATTTTAGCTATATTAAGAAGACTAAAACTCTAAATTAGAATGAAAATTTACCATTTTAGATTTTTTAACTCTATTTCCGTTGGTTTAAATCATATTATTTCTATACGTCCGTGTCCAACTTCTCTGATCAGGTTGAAACGGATGCATACAAGCGATGTGACAGGTATTTAATTGGGAACAATGGGGTTTTTGTAACTTGGACTTAAGGGCATTAGTTACCTTCAAAGATCCTGGTGAGATAAAGGCTGATTGGGAAGATTGGTCGTGGAATACTTTAATATAATACTCAACAATCGGGCGCGATTCTGAAAAAAGTATCAACGCTCTTTTTCATTAAAGGGCCTTAGTATTGAATAACAATTTTTCTGAAATATTACCAAACGATGCTTAGGGTGCATAAATAATGAAACTTTTATTACTCAACTTCCGTATAATAGTTTAAATTAATTATTATATGATGAGTTAAAAGTGTTAAAAAGGAGGAGATTATATGCAGAATGGAACATCACCATTAAGTACATATGTTATTAAAAATCTTATGTTAGAAGCGTTGTCCTATACAGAAAGTGATATTGATCCAGAAGGGAATTATTTTAAACAATATGGATATGCAGGCACCCAAAATGATTTATTTAGATTGACTGAAGGTCTAGCTATAAAAAAAGGATTAATTCCAAATAATGTCCCTCTTAGTCATGAAGCTTGGGGATGTCATGGAAGTAATTTGTTTGAAGGATCTAATACAAATTTCAAAAGAATAGAAATTGAGCGTTTATTTGAGACATTTGGAATTTTACTTAATCAAAATATAATAGCTCAAGGGATGTATAGAAACAGTCCCTTTTTACCTTTTTTTCACGTAACGGATCATGGGCTAGATTGTATAGAGCAACAAGAAATTCTTCCATATGATTTTGATGGATATCTAAGTCAAATTCGAAATATACAGGACATTGATAGCTGGGTTATTTATTATATGAGTGAAGCTGTAAGATGTTTTAATTCTGGCTGCTATAACGCTGCTACAATTATGATAGGATTATCTGCTGAAAAAATTGTATTAGATTTAATTGAAGCATTTAAGAGTTATTTAAAGAATAATAAGACAACATTAACAACAAGAAGTAACTTTAATTATCAAGGAGACTTAGATATATCCTTCATATCAGAAGTAGATAATGTATTGCAAATATCCATCAAGTATACAAAATTTAATGAATACTTTAATGGAATTAATAATCATGAAGCATCAGTGTTTGGTGTACTTGATAAATCAGCCAGAAACACCTTTTTTGATTATATACGCTTGATTAGAAACGAAGTCTCGCACCCAAATGATATTGAAAAGAATGAAACTGAGACATTATTATTATTTGTTAGTTTCATTAAGTATATAAATTTACAAACTCAATTGACTTCTATACTTAAAGTGATATAGATTCACAATATCTAACACTGTTTTAACTATCAAAACAGTTAGAAGCATATTGTGTTGAGTGAAAAAAAGAGTTTCTAAGGGTGAAACAAGATATTCTAAATGCAACGCCAATTCAGGGGAATAGAATTGAACTGCACACATAGGTATCACCTAACGGTATGCTTTACTTTAACAAGCAAAAGACTAATCACCCACTTGATATTCAGCAATCGGGCGCTTTCCTTGAATGAATTGAAGTGACCCCAAAAAGTTAGACATTATTTTAAGTTAAGCTGCGGATTGGATTCCGTACTGTATCGGACTCAATCTTAATTTTCCTTTGATACGTTTGTGATTGTAGTATTCGATATACAGTTCAAGCTCACGCTTGAAGTGAACCATACTCCAAATTCTTGTAAATATAATAACTCAGATTTTAATAAACCAAAAAAGTTCTCAATTATTGCATTATCTAAACAGTTGCCTTTACGAGACAGGCTTTGGCTAATACCCTGCTGTTTTAAGGCGTTAGTATTGTTTCATTTGATAATGACAACCTAATCAGAGAGCCTTGAAATACACGTTTTAAAAGTTCTATTTATGAAGTAGTGTTAATCAAAATTAAAATACAAAGCATAAAAAATCACTTCTCATGATGAAAAATTATGCGGGTTGTTTTTTATGCTTTTAAAGGTCACAACAGGATAGACACAGGAAAGTATTAGGTAATGCCGAGCACCCTTACAAAAATCCCTTTTTACTCTAAAACATATAAGTCGATAAAAATAATATGTTTATGACCGATTTCCATGTTTAAAATTAGTCAAGATGTATTTGGCTCTCACTGTCTACGCCATTTGATCTTAAAACTCTTGAAAATTCTTGTGCGTATGCCAGTGCTCGCTCGGCAGACTGTGATTTATGACGTATTACGAATAAATATCCGTTTTTGTTAACACGGCCCTTATTACTTTTTTTAAGCCATTTAACAAAATCATGTTTTTTGTCTTTAAAATAGATTATTGCCCATCCTAATTTTCCTTCTAGATGGGGTTCAGAAATACCTGAGAAAATTATAGGTGTCGGAATATGTTTGTCACCTGCTATCTTACCCGCTTCATTTGCTAGACGGAACAGTTCACTCCATTTGTCGTTACCTTCTAAAATTTTTGGCAGAGCAATAATTGGTCGTTCTGATAAGCCATCATGCGGCAAATCCTTCGCAGGGTGAATAGTAACTAACTGCATTGATTCTTTTGGTCGAATAATCCAGGCAGTTCTTACAGTACGAATTGTTTCATTAAGACCGGTTATCTGGATATCTACATGATATTTTATACCGTACTCATCAACTCTTATTTCTCGTACTTCACCATCGTTTAACCCTAATTTTATTTGTTCCGCTAAATATCGCCAGTCCTCTTTCTCAATATTGAGTTCTTCCTTAAAAAATTTCGCTTTAGACCCACCCTCAGAATGTTGTAAATTTAACGCATAGTTAGCAAGTTTATTTTCTGGGATAATTATTTCTTCATCTCTATTACCTGTTGTTAAAACAGCATCTCGTTCTATGCTTTTGTCCCATAAAGCTTTTTGAAATGCTTCTGCTACCTTTTTATGATGACCGAATTTACCTTTGCTTTTAAAAATATTACTCGTTTTTTTGCCACTTTCAGAAAAAGAATTTGGCATTGGAATATTTGGGAAGTCAAAATCAAATTCATAAGGATCAATAGCCTGAGTTTTGAAAGATTTAAAATAAACGCTCCAGTCAAAATCTACCTGACCCTCTTTATAAAAAATCGTATTATCTTTGATAAAAGCATTGGAAATTAAAAATCGACTAAATAGTATTTGATGAAGTGGATTACCTGGATCAATCTCGGCTGCTCCTATATAAAAAGCTTGTTTCCGCAATGTAACATCCAATTGTAATGCCATATCGCTGCTAAGATTTGATGCTGTTATACAATAGATATTGTTTAAATTTATACCCATAATATTAAAGTCTTCTATATTATAGGTGTACCACGTTAAAGACATAGACTTAGTAAGATCGATAAGTAGAGATGTATATAAATATTTATCAAAAATGTATGTACTTGATATTTCTTTTCCTACTCTTTCGGAAGCAGCAAGTTGAGTTGAGACATTGCCTAACAGAAGGTCGCCAGATTGGATACTTACTGTCTCATTGGGGTTAAATTTTAATGTAGAGAGAGCAACGCTAAAGTAGTGGTTACATTTATTGCCGTAAAACCCTTTAAAGGGTGCATAATCGGCATTGCAAAAATAAACAAAGTTATTCATCCTAGCCTCCAAATATAAGTAATTTTTATACATCTAAGTTAACAAATATTATTGGATATTTGTTAGTAGGTTTGAAATTATCTTCAACAGCAACCGCTGTTCTAGTTTATTTAATCAGTATTCTTTATTCAAGGAAATTTTACTATGAATGTAAATTTAGAATTAATTAATCAAATAAAAATCTAAAACTTCTCCAGAATACGGTAATTACAGGAACAAAAGTAAAAAGTTCAGGTTTTGTTTTTTTAAGAAATAGAAAAACAATAATCGGGTGTAGTACCTTGTTGAATAAGCCTCTCTGCTCTTATTATTTTCACGTGTGCTTTTGTTGAAAAAATAGTTTAAAATAAGCCGTGTTAAAATTTTTAACACTTTTATGAAAAAGATAATCCCACTGAAAAGCCTATAAGTCAACTTTTCAGTGGGATTTTGTGTTGAGTGTTATCTAGGATTTATACTGTTAGTTCATATGACAAAATTAATTGCATATTTATGATTTAACAATGTAACTTATGAAGATATAAGGTAAACTTATCTATGGGTACTAATACATAAATCGGCAAATTTATTATTAAAAATTGTTGGTTTATCTAATTGTGCTTATCCCTGATTATTTCCCATATCGTTTTTAGTTTGCGAAGGTCATCTTCTGTATATTGGGGAAGTTCTTTATACCATAATTGAAGTTCTGGATCATGAATAATAGCAGTAATGTGACCTTTATTATATGTGGATTCCAAGATGTCTGTCCTGCCAAGTAGGTAATCGGTGCTAACATTTAAATAATCAGCAATAGACTGTAATGTGTCGTAATCAGGTTTTCTATCATCAGATTCATACCTAGATAATACAGTACTCGAAACACCAATTTGCTTAGCAAAATCTTTTTGAGAAATGTATTTTTTTTCACGCAAATATTTAATTCGATTACCTAAAGAACCCAAATTAATCACCACTTATTAAAGTAATTTATTAATTAAATGTTAGCATTTACTCCATTATTAAGTACTTTTGTTACCAAAAAGGTAAAAAAATATTTACATTACCATTTCGGTAATTTATACTGTGTTTAGGTACTATGTAACTTGGTATCTTTTATATGGAAATGAAGGACATAGATAGATGGGTAATCTAGTAAGTTAATTAATCCAATTCTTGCTCAAGAATATGATGGACAAATATTTGAAACTATGAGTAATCGAGGATCAGAAATTTATAGCAAATTCCTGTCTTATGTGGATAAGATTTATTGGCAATCATTTTGAAGAAAGCGATTGTTGCAGATACATATTTTCCCTACAATTGACTTGACTATTTCAGAGTAAGCAACATTGGGAGACATTTTAGCAAGAATCATGATTGCAATTAATTGTTCGTGACTTATGAAAAGCAAGAGGGGGAATGTTGATATGGAGGAACGTAAAATCAATAAGAAAAGAAGAATAAATTTTGAGGAATTTGTAAGTGTTGAAGTTACAAATGTAATTTTAATAAGAATGAATGAACCTAACATGAAATTAATGGCGCAAGCGTTTATAAATTTAATGAAAGAAGATTAATATAAAACCTATTCCTAACACTGGTGTGCTACTGTATTCGGTGTTATATTATGGTTATAACACATTTTGTGAATAACATATTTTAGGTGTATATAAAGTATTCAGATGAAAGTGTCCATCCATTTATGATTGGCATTAATCATGGGGATGCGCGTATTACAACGAAATATGATGAGCATGATTTCCGTTCGGCCATCTTTGGCACAATTCATGAATGTGGGCATGCCATGTATGAGCAAAATATTGATGCCAAACTTGCAGGTACACCGTTAGCAATGGGAACATCGACGGGCATCCATGAATCGCAATCACTATTCTATGAAAATCTTGTCGGACGAAATGAAAAGTTCTGGGAGCACAACTATGAACGCTTGCAAAAGCATTCGCCAGAACAGTTTGGAGATATCCCATTAGCTGATTTTCTACGTGCCATTAATATGGTAGAACCATCACTTATTCGAATTGAAGCGGATGAGCTAACGTATCCACTGCATATTATGATTCGTTACGAAATTGAACGTGATTTGTTCAATGGGGACTTGCAAGCCAAAGAACTTCCAGAAGTGTGGAATGCAAAGTACGAAGAATATTTAGGCATCCGACCAGACAACGATGCGAAGGGCGTTTTACAAGACGTGCACTGGGCAGGGGGCATGTTTGGTTACTTCCCATCTTACGCATTAGGGATGATTTATGCAGCGCAATGGAAGCATGCAATGGACAAAGATCTTCCAAACTTCGATGATTTACTTGCAAATGGCGAGCTCCTGCCAATACGTGAGTGGCTAACAGACAAAGTACATCAATACGGTGCGCTGAAAAAGCCGTTCGAGCTATTACAAGAGGCGACAGGGGAAGGCTTAAATGCCAAGTATCTTGCAAACTACTTACAAGAAAAATATACAAAGCTCTATCAGCTATAAAAAACAAGCGATTTCTCTACAATGAGAAATCGCTTGTTGCTTTACCAAAGCTTATAGCATTTTTTGAGACTGCTGGTGAGTTAGAGATAATAAAAAAAATGGAATTATTTAAGCGAATATAATTAACGCTATTAATTACAAGTCAAGATTTAAAGTATTATCCTTGGAGATTTAAAAATATGTAAAAAATACCAATATAGACCAGTGATAGTTTCTATTAAAGGTAATGAGATTGTTCGGATTTGGATGATTACATTAAAGGCGATTGGCATGCTAGTAATTCACCCTATCCTTTAAGATATAGAGGGTGATTTACTTTTTTTTTGAAAAAGTAAATGACAACGCAAGAATCGTTACAATAAGTGTAGCGAAACTAAACATGAGCGTTATAGACTCATAAACTGTCATTGGAACCATCTCCTTTATTTTCGTTTGAAACGAATTTTTGGAATAAAAGATGACCAATCACCCTTAATATCTCGATCTACTACATGTAGAAATTATACCTTTATTGGCGTTTAATATTAAAAAAGCGAACACTAATTCTTTTGTACGATTATAAGGGAATTAGTGTTTTTTCATTTGTTACGATACATTCTGCAATCCCTGGAAAATCAATAAATGGATTCCGATTGCCTTGAAGTTCATGGATAGCTAGGTTACGATGTTTTTCATAGATAGATACTGGAAAAGATTGATGCCATTTTAACAATAAGAAGATATTCTCTAGTTCTTTTTTTATTATGTTTGGATAGCGAATTAGGAAATAGAGTGTTGCTCTAGCAACGATTCCTTTGCCGTATTCTGGTTCGAATTTACTTTCTTCAGCTTTGCCGCAGCCATCTTTGATTCCTAAAATTAATCCTTCAGGGACATAATCATGGAAATCATAATAAGGGTAGTTGCTGCGACTACTATTGCAGGTAGGATTGCAGGCGAATAAATGATGCAAGTCTCCTCTCATTGGTTCTTTTTTATCGAACCATGATTGAGGCACTACATGTTCACAGTTAAATAGATTATCCGATAAGATGCTTATTAACCCTTTTGCCTGCATTTCGTGGAGCCGAACGTCCTCCTCTATGACAGAAAGGGGATCCATCCTTTGTCCAGAATAAAGACTTTTTAATGAACCGTTTTCCTGTAAATCAACCCATGGGTACACATAACGGTGCGGGCTGTAGTTTAACTGATCTGTATGTGTTTTTTTGAGCAATGTGTGAAGGCTGTCTAAAAGAGTAGTATTCGTGAATGAAATGCTATGATAGTATTGATTTCTGACTTCCTTATCTTTCTTTTCATCATAATAGGGTCGATTTTCCTGATAGTTTAAAAAGTTTGACTTGGCCGTTTCCCATTCACAGTATAGCAAATCTAGTTTTTCCATTATATTTTCAACGCCTGTCCAGATAATTTTTGGTTGAATACATCCGATAAGTATTCCTCTGTTGTTAAGTACAGCATTCCGTTGCCTTCGAGTTTTGGCGAGTTTCCTAAAGGAATCGTTCTTTTTATTAATTGTGCATACAGCTCAGCCTCTGTCAGATTTCGCTCAAAGTTTCTGTTGGCATTCTCTTTTATGAGTGCAAGTGCACCAGATATATGCGGTGTTGCCATCGAAGTTCCGCTTAGTTTTGCATAAGTTCCGTTTAAATACGTTGAAAGGATTTCTTCACCAGGGGCCACTAAGTCGACTTCATTATTCGAATTTGAAAAATAAGAAGATCTGCGTTGCAGGTTAATGGAACCGACGCTGATGACTTCATTGTAGCAGGCAGGATAGGCCAATTCATTTGAAGAACTCTGTCCATCTCCCTCGTTACCAGCAGCACAAACGACTAGTATTTGATTAGTGATTGCGTTTTGAATAGCTTGGTGTAACTCAGGTACATCGACAGATCCTCCGAGGCTCATGGAGATGATATCCACCCTTTGTTCAACTGCATAGTTAATACCATTTATGATCCAGTCGTATTGCCCTGATCCATTTTTATCAAGCACTTTTAAAATCAATAAACTTGCCTCAGGTGCAACACCAACTACTCCTGTGTAGTTATTGATTGCAGCAATTGTGCCAGCTACATGGGTTCCATGGCCATTATAATCGATGTATCGATCAGGTTGTCCATCATCATCATGAGTGAAATTCCACCCACCGATAATACGGCCACTCAAATCAGGATGGGTGACGTCGCAGCCTGTGTCCAATATCGCAACAGTAATCCCCTTCCCTTTAGAATTTTTCCAAACTTTTGGTGCTGCAATAAGTTCAATACCTTCTGGCACCACTTCGACCACTTCGACCACTTCATTCACTTGAAACGGAATTAAATGTAACTTTTGCTTCATTTGTATCCCTCCTGAAAGAAATTAGGTTTTAAGTGTATTATTGGTAATTACTAATATTCTAACAATTCTGAATTTTGATTAACAGTTACAATAGACGTGTTTTTATCTAAAATATCAGATTTTTAATAGTGAAAATAGTATTGGTATCTATTAGTCAATATTGCATGATAACATCTTAAAGATTGTGGATGTTTGTACTTAAAATAAACTGCATTGGAGAAGTTGAAGTTCATGGAACAGAAGATGCTTATAAAGGTATAATACGTTTACATAAACTTTCTAAAGATACAACATTAGCTGAAGTAGAAAATCTATTCTCTACGCTATTTCACGATGGTGAAAAGGGCTATAAAAACCCAAAACAATGCGTGGGTAAAATTACAATTCGAGCAAAAAAGAAAATGGTGAAATTGTATTTTTAGGATAGAAATTTTGTTGAAAGAAGGACACGATTGAGGGGGAAAATGGAATTTAAAGTTTTCAACAAACTGAGAAACATATTTTAAAGAATATTGTTAAGGGCAAAAGAAAATGTGAGAATTTTCATTTAAACAAAATGGACCAAAAATATTTAAATTAATTCATCAATAATAACTTTGAAAAAATTGGGGAGAGTGAGAAATAGATAAAGAATATTTACTTTAATATTAAAGTGTTTTAAAATTCTTTAAATACTTAAATTTACAAGGAGGCATATTATGGAACAAAACATTCCTGAATCAATTGATGAATATATTTTACAATATCCTCAAGAGATTCAAGAAATATTAAAAACAATAAGAAAGGTTATAAAGGAATCAGCACCAAATGCCGAGGAAAAAATAAGTTACCGAATGCCTACTTTTGTATTAAACGGAAATCTGGTACATTTTGCTGCATACAAAAATCATATAGGCTTCTACCCAACTTCAAGCGGGATTAATAATTTTCAGGATGAATTATCGGGATATAAAACCTCTAAAGGTGCAGTTCAATTCCCAATTGAAAAACCCATCCCTTATGGATTAATTAGTCAAATAGTAAAATTTAGGGTTGCTGAAAACCAAAGTAAAGTGGAAGGGAAAATAAAAAAGAAATAATTTGTAGATGGCAAATTTCCCTTTTTTTATGAATTGTAACAAAAATCATAATAACAGGATTTTTCAACAATCGGCGCGATTCTATAATATGGATCAGCGCTCGTTTTCATTAGAGGGTTAGATTATTGAATAACATGCTTTTGTAAACGTAACTAGACGATTCTTTGGGTGCTTTTTTCATCTAACATTGTAGTATAGTTAAATGTAAAAGGGGGGACAGAGGATGGATAACCAATATTTTGTAGGTTGGGGTACATTGGCATTGATAAATGCTGCCCTTGCACAAGGGAAAAATAGAACGGGGTTAAATTGGTTCTTACTTTCACTTGTATTAGGTCCATTGGCAACACTAATTTTGTTATTTGTTGAAAAGAGACAGTAACACGTCATATTAGTGCAGCAAGGATTTATAACGAATACATAAATAAACTTAATAACGTCCTAAATACAAGTTAATCTGATTTTCAACCATTGGGCGTTGTGAAAAGAATCAGTGCTCATTTTTATTAAAGGAACAGATTGTGGAGGATGAGTTCAAGAGGGTGAGCACAATGTCATGTAGCCAAGTGTCAATGAGCAGTTTATTATATACTTTTGTTTTTTGAAAGCGCGGCGTGAAGTCATTTGATTTCTAAGAAATAACACTCTTTAAGGTAACTGGCAAAGCAAATGACGCTTAGATGCTTGACCTGTTAATCTGCTTAAAAGGCAAATTAAAGTATTAAGAAATTTTAAAAGAGCTTTGCTTGCCCTTAAAATAAAGGATTGCGTAGCTCTTTCTAAGATTTTATGCAATTTAAAGAACATGCCCAACAAGTAGAAAAGCTACAATCGGGAAACGTTGCTTCCACAACAACAATTTTATTTTTCTAATACTATACAATATTGTTCTTTATAGTTTTCATTGTTCCAATTGTACATTTGTAACAGATGATTGAGAGATAATTCGTTATGATTAAACCTACTATACGGTATATTTAGTTCATTATCATCATGACCGATCCATACTCGCCATAGTTCAATTATCTGTCCTTCTCTAATATTGTCTTTTAAGTAATCCAATAATTGCTTTACTCTTAATTCTGAATAGCTAAAATTTACTTCATATATAAATGGATATCCAGTATATTCACTTACATTATAGTAACAGTCTTTATTAATGACTAACTCATTTAAATCCTCTTTATTTTCAACAAATAATACTTGGGTATTCGGATCCATCTTCTCCCAAGGTACCAATTCATGCGGTTTTATTTCTAATTCAATAGCTTCTTTGACCGTAATATACTTTGCTTTGGATTCTATTTCAGGCATTTCAAAATTTGTTGCTATAAATGAACAAGAGCTCATTTAAATACCTCCAAAACTTTATATTTTATAACATTAATTTACTTTTTAATTAAGTATAACATTCCCAACTCGTCGTTTGGTAACATCTTTTTACTTAACATTGTAAACTGATACCACCTTTGTGTAACAAACCCGCTTACAACGCTAATGGGCATATTCACGAAATAAATGTACTAAAATGGTTATTTTCTGTTTCACTATTTATACCAAAGCCGTACACATTTGTTTCATTCTTATTCCTCAATCAGGCCATTTTATTGCATAACATTTTTTAAGGTATGTTACAAAAGACGGTTTGTGGACTTTAATATGTAACTTTATCCCATAAAATTCGTTCTTAATTTAAATAAGAGCTTTTTTCCAATTTTAGTAATGGTAGAATTCTTTTATATATGTAGGTGGATAGATCCTTTTGATATTTTTAATGAAATTCAAATCACCTTAGTATTAGCTCTATTTTTTGAAAATAATGTATAATTTGGAATTAGGGGATTAAAATCTGAAAAAAATATTGTAGGAGGGGGAAATTTGTTATATTTCGCTTTATTTATTGGTGTTGTTTTAATTGTAATTATGAATAAGCTTACACATGCTTTTAAATCATCAAGCACGTTGGGGTTGCTTGGTCAAATCAGTGCATCACTTGTAATCATAATGGTCGGAAACCTCGAGGTTAGTTATATTAGTCTAGGTAAACACTTTGAATTAGGATATTTGGCGGTTCCATTTACTTTATTACTTCTTGTATGTTTTACAAATGTAATGAATATAGAAAAAGTGCAAAATCCTTCAATATTGCTGTTGCCATTCGTTTCTTTAGTTTTTTTCTCAATAGCAGCTTTCTTCATAGGTCATCCATTTGTTTTAATAACGGGGATTTGTTCCAGTTTAACGCTTATGTTTATTCTGCTATACGGCTATTTTACAGGTAAAGTATTTGTGGGGAGAATGCTTACTACGTCAATAGGCTTCATAATAGCTGTGCTTTCAATATCCCTCATTGAAACATCTATTGTAACAATTTATATTCCGTTATTTACTTTAGCACTACCATTCACTTTATATTATTTAATTCAAGATAAAATTACGAATGTACAATCTATTACAGTTAGCTTTTTAACAGCTATTTTATTTGGTTTATTAATGTATATAGTTCCTTTTAATACAATATGGTATTTCATTGTTGGGTTAACGAGTATTTTGGTGATCACTCAATTTTCACGTAAATATCGCTTTATTTAGAAACGAAACTTCTTATTCAACTAACGTGCTTTAGTGAAACAAATATTTATAAAGTATACAAAATAAATCTAAAAAAACGTTCCAAAAAACAAGCGATTTCTCTACAATGAGAAATCGCTTGTTGCTTTGAAAATAACCATTTACCAAAGCTTAAAGCCTTTTGAGCCAGCTGGTGAGTTAGAGATAATATCAAAGATTGGAATTGTATAAGCAAAAATGATTAATGCTACTAAAATTACAAGCCATACTTTAAAGTTTTCAAGGATTGGTGGTGTTGGACCACTGCTTTCATGGATTGGACCAATAGGGAATTCTTCTTCACCTTTTGGCGCAAACCAAACTAGTTTTATTACGATGTACGTAATGACTAAAATCGCAATGAATAAAATAGTACCGCCAACAGCTTGAGCAATTTGATATGGAATCCAATCATATGCTTGTTGAGCACCGCCATACTCTGAGTAGTCAGAGCGACGAGGAGCACCGATTAATCCTGCAATATGCATTGCACCGGACATAATGGTCATGCCGACGCCCCATAAAACACCCGAAACAATACCAAGTGAATTTAACGACTTCGTTAGTGTACGACCAGTTAAATGAGGTATTAACCAGAACGCTGCACCGAAGTATGTTAACACTACTGCACTAGCAAATGTCAAATGGAAGTGTCCAGTAACCCAAATTGTATTATGGATGAGTTGGTTCATTTGATAAGATGCATTAACAATACCGCCTGCACCACCAGGGATGAATGATAGCATACCGATGAACGGAACTACGAAGCGTGCATCTTTCCACGGTAATTTTTTAAACCAACCAAAAATACCTTTACCACCAAGTTCGCGACCACGTAATTCAAACGTTGCGAATAGGGAGAATGCTGTCATTAAGGAAGGGACAACAACTGCCATTGTTAAAACAACTTGAATGAATTTCCATGTTGTATCAATACCTGGCTCTGTTAATTGGTGATGTAAACCAACCGGTACAGAGAAGATTAAAAACAGCATAAATGATAAGCGAGCTAATGAGTCAGAGAAAACTTTCCCGCCAATGACTTTTGGAATAACAACATACCATACCATATAGGCAGGCAATAACCAGAAATAAACGAGTGCGTGACCGAAATACCAGAATAATGTTCGAGAAAGTAACACATCAACACGTTCAATGAGACCAAGAGACCAAGGTAACAGTTGGAATAAAACAGAAACTGCTACACCTAAAGAGGCCACGAACCATAGTAAATTATTGACTACTACCATAAAAGATAATAGTGGAGAAGTTTGGCCTTTATGTTCTTTACGCCACTGAACGTAACGTAAAATTTGTCCGGCTGCACCAATCCAAGAGCCGACTACTACGAGCGTTAAGCCGAGATAGAAAATCCAATGTGCTTGCAGTGGTGCGTAAAAAGTATAGAGAACAGTTGCTTTATTTAATAGCACCATGACTGCTGCTGCTGCTGTACCGATAGTCATTAACCAAAAACCGATCCAACCGAGTAATCGTTGTTTATCTGAAAGTGTACCAGATGTTCGGCTAACCCCAGCAATTTGGAAACCGAATATAAAGAACGTTGTTAAAATAAGACCGAGTAATACGCCGTGAACAGTTAATACTTGATAGTAACCAATACCTGCTGGTAATGTGAATTGTCCTGAACGTACAAAAACTTGTAATAAACCAGCTAGACCACCTAATAATAATGCGATAAATGCCACATAAATATGGGCAAGTGCTAGTTTCGCATCACGACGATCCACCTTTGTCAAATTATTATTTAGACTCATTTGGATCCACCACCTTTAGCATAGAATGCATAAGCGTATGTCCTGTACCGCAGTATTCATTACATACTATTAAAAATTCCCCAGCTTGATTGATTTCAGCTACATATTCAGATATATAACCAGGTTCAAGCATCATGTTAATATTTGTACCTGCGATTTCAAATCCATGTATAACGTCTTCACTTGTCGCGATAAATTTTACCTTTGAACCAAGTGGTACTTCAATTTCGGGTGGATTGTAAAAGAAAGCAGATGCTAAAATGACAACTTCGTAATCCCAATCCTTACCTTCTACTTTGTGTACACCTGGATTCGTAAACGGTGCAATTTCTTTCACTTTTTCATAATCGATGGTTTTCTTATTACTGTTTGGATGAGAGCCTTGGTGAAACGCACCAATACCAAGAATAATAAGAAATGCAACTAAAGTAGCTACTCCAAATACAAGCCAGTACTTCTCGTATTTATGTATATGCATATCTCTGTCGTCCTTCCTCTGTCGTATTACTTACATCTTGTTGACGAAATAGTTCTTTTTACTAATTAAATTAAAAACGCTCAATGAATAAATTGAAGCAGTAAATCCAAATTAAAATAATGATAATGCCGATTCCAAACACTCCATAAAGTGAGCCTTTTAGATTATCTTCTGACTTTTTTTTGTTGGCCATTTTTTACTCCCTCCTACGCTTTCATAGTGGCTTTCTTAAAGTCATGATATGGTAAATCAAATCTTTTTGATGTGAAAAAAATCACACAACAGAGTGGATTGTGTGAAAGAAATGTGAAATATAGTTGAAATACGAAAGGAGCTGACTCAAATATGAGCCAACTCCTTTTAATGCAGATAACGATTTCGTATTCATAAATACTAGCTATAATTGCATAGAATGTATAGTTTGAAAAAATCCAGATTATGCTCTTATTACTTCTTCCTCAATCGTTAGTAATACTGTTAATGCACCAACGTCTGGAATAGTAACGGGTAGTACAAATGCTTTTTCAAAACCGTATAATTTTGTGTTTCCTACCATTACTGTTGGCGGTGTAATATCTATATCTAGGCTTTCTTGTCCTACTGCTGTACA
This sequence comes from Lysinibacillus sp. FSL W8-0992, assembly GCF_038008685.1. Classification (NCBI taxonomy): domain Bacteria; kingdom Bacillati; phylum Bacillota; class Bacilli; order Caryophanales; family Bacillaceae; genus Lysinibacillus; species Lysinibacillus sp. FSL W8-0992. The sequence goes on along the minus strand of NZ_JBBOZQ010000001.1, from coordinate 3,471,276 downwards.
TAGATTACCTGCAATCATGTTTCCGAATTCGCCAGTAAAAGACTCTAGCATTTCGCCTTCAAGTGGCATGCCGAACATAGAGCTGCCGATACCACTAAATATGTCAGGGGAGGAATCTATGATTACACGTCCCTTTACATCTCCAATAAGGCCTATTAGTACACCCATTTGCTGTTGTTGAAAGGGCTCCGAAATAATACTTGGTGATTTCACTTGAATATCCATAGGGAGAATCGTTTTTAATGCATGGATTGTCCCGTTTAAAATAGTTTGAAAGTACTTCGAATTACTCATCATTACCGCATCCTTTTTCCGACTTTTCTACATCTTACCATGTTAAAAGGGTAAGATGAAAGTATGTCTTGACGAAATAGGGCGAAATTTATATTATATTAATGAGAATGATTTTCAAAATCAGTTAATTCACGCTACGGCATTCGTTGCTTTAGCATACTATTTATAAGAAAAGGAGCGGTTAGCAATGACATTCGTATTTATCGGAGCAACAGTTGCTATTTATATTGGAGTGGGGAAATACGTCATGAAACAGGCGACTGCCCATTTAAAATAATAGCACTTTCGTTAGTGCTCTTGTTTTCAACATTTTTTACTATAAATGAATATATACCTAAAGAGTATGACCTGCGTCATACTCTTTAATTAGCGTAAAAATTTCAGGAGTGGAGTTATTTATGGATTCATTATGTAATTGTAAAGAACTTGTGCAAATAAAAGTGGAAGCAGATTTTGGTTCTGATCCGTTATGGTGTAAGGTTTGTGGCTTTAACTTGGATATGGATAAAATGGAAATTTATCCTTCTTTAAAGATACAGCTAAGATCATGGATAAATGATTATGGTGTTTGGGTAAAATGTGATTCTGATAGCTTAATTGTTGGAGGTGAAAATTTAGAAAAACAACATAATGAAGTAGGGCTTAAATTAACAGAAAAAGTGATAAATGAGTTGAAAAATATAAATATTGTATTTCAACCTTCTACTATGTATTTGGATAGTAATTAAATAGAAATGAATAATCTAAATGAAAAAAGTAATTGTTCATTTTATGGTTTTTACTCTTTTATTTGCTACTATTGGGACAACTGTAAGTTATGCTAATGATGAAGAAGTTTTTGATGAAGATGATTACATAGTTGATTACCATGAGGGTGTTGAAGGTTTTGATTGGGCGATATTTCTGGATGATTCGGATGATAATGAAGGTTCTGACAATGATTCGGTAGAATCTCAAATTCAAGCAAGGGCTCTTCCTTTTGTACCTATTGTTATTGGGGTCGTAATAAGATTAGTTGCCAAATGGGTAGGAAAACAGGCTGTAAAGAAAGTATCTAAGCATGCAGCTGAAAGAGCTGCTCAAAGAGGTATTACTGAGAGGCATTTTGCATCCGCAATGGCGTATGGAACAAAATATGTAGATAAAAATACGGGAGCGAAAATTCTTTATCATTCACCAACTCAAACTACTTTAGTACTTGATAAAGCTGGAGATGTAGTAGTGACTTCTTATAAGCAACAAGTTCCTAAAGAAGCTTGGATAAACAAAAATTGGTGAACTATCATTTATTACTTTAATCTATAGAATTCTTTTGTCTAAAATCTGAGAGTATGACTTGTGTCATACTCTTTTATTTATAGAATTTTACAATTTGCGGCTTCAATTTGGATATGAATAAAATGAGCCATCGATGGTTTAATAGATAAGAAGAAAATTCGGAAAAAAATTATTTCTTGGCAATAAGAGTAATTGTTGCCTTTGTTTGTTAGAATTGAAAGGAAAATTCCTCTTCAACTAGAAGCTATTTAATCAACAGTATCCACTAAGTAATAAAACAAAATTCTATAGAAATTTAGGTGAAGAAAATGACAAAAATATTATTAACTGGATTTGTACCATTTTTAGATTATAAAATTAATCCCACTATGCAAATTGTTGAATATTTAAACGGAAGTTTGATGGACGGCTATGAAATTGTGGGACGTACACTATCCGTAGATTTTCAGCAATCCGCACAGCAGTTGAAACAATATATTGCGGAAATAAAGCCTGAAATTATTATTTCATTAGGATTAGCTGGAGGTCGTTTCAAAATAACACCAGAGCGAATTGCGATTAACGTTAAAGATGGAGAGCCAGATAACAACGGCTATACACCTGTAGATGAAAGCATATATGATGGTGGTGAGGATGCCTATATTACAAATTTACCTATTCGAAGTATGGTTGATCGATTATGTAAAGAAGGATATCCTGCAGAAATTTCAAATACCGCGGGGACCTATTTATGCAATAACATCATGTATGAAGGGCTAGTTTATGCAACGCAACATGAAGGAATTCGTGCTGGATTTATTCATCTTCCTGCATCTTTCGAATTAGCTATACAGCATGGGAAAATACCGGGTTGGAACATTCAAGATTTAATAACTTGCATTAAGCTTTGTATCGAGGAAACAATTCATGCAACAACAAATAATTGAGTTTCCTCATACAATGTGGATTAGTCGACACACGATCCGTTTTGCCTTTAATGAAGTAATATCACAAGAAAATTTTCTTATTGTGCAAAAGTTTAATAGCTTTCTTAAAAAAGTACTACATTCAAATCTTATTGAAAGTGTAGCTAGCTATCATACTGTTACAGCATATGTTAAAGACAAAATTGATTTAGTTTTTTTACAAGAACAATGGCTTTTCATGCAAATTACCTCTCAAGTCGATGAAGGAACAAATCGTCAGCTACGAATTCCAGTTTGTTACGATGAGGAATTCGCTTTGGATATGTACCGTGTGATGGATTATACAGGTTTATCATTTGAGGACATAAAAAAAATGCACATGTCTAAATCATATAGTGTGTATTTAATCGGCTTTTTACCTGGGTTTCCATACTTAGGTGAGTTAGATAGCAAATTATTTGTACCTCGATTAAAAAAGCCACGGAATTTCGTGTCTGCAAGTTCTGTAGGAATTGGAGGGTTACAAACAGGGATTTATCCTCTCGATTCACCAGGTGGGTGGAATATTATTGGTAAGACGCCATTCAATTTATTTGATATTAATGGGAAAGACATTTTTATCTTTTCTCTTGGGGATCAAGTACAATTTTATGAAATTACCAAACCTGAGTTTTTAGAAATAAAAAGTAAAGGAGTGTAGCAATTGAAGCCACTTCTTATGGTTAAAAAACAAGGTGTTTATGGGAGCCTGCAAGATCAAGGGAGATACGGCTACCGTGCGTTTGGTATTCCTCTATCTGGGCCTATGGATAAAATATCATTTCGAGTTGCCCATAATATATTAAATAATGAGAAAGACCAGACGTCATTTGAAATGTTTATAGGTGGTTTTGAATTTCAAGCTTTAAATGAGGGAACGTATGTATTGACTGGCGCAACTTGTGATTGTTTAGTAAATGGTAGCCCCATCGAAATGTGGAAAACCTTTCAATTAGTAAAGGGAGATATTTTATCCATAAAAAGCGTTACCCATGGCTCTATTGTATATCTAACGCCTAAAGGTGGATTTCAAACAGATCCAATACTTGGCAGTAAGTCATGCTTACCAATCGTCGGTAATGCGATTAATGTAGGAAGTATCTTATATGGACAGAACGGAGAGACGTTACGATTTACAAGAGGGTTATATGCACCTTTTCGTCCTATAGTTAATACAGCTATTACAGTAAGAATTTTTAAAGGTCCTCATTTTGATTTATTTACAGAAGAGAGTAAACAACAATTTTTGAATAACTCATATCAGTTTACTGGTGGAAATCGTATGGGCTATTATTTCAAAGGTAACGTCCTACGTCTAAAAAACATAAAAGACATTCTTTCAGAAGCAACCCAATATGGGACAATTCAAGTACCACAAAGTGGTGAGCCTATTGTTTTAATGGCAGATGCCCAAACGGTTGGCGGCTATCCAATCATTGCAACAATACACGAAGATGATTTACATAAAGTTGCTCAAATGCGCATGTTTAACACAATAAGATTTGCATTAATGGAGGAATAGATATGCCAATTGATATTAATTGCGATATGGGTGAAAGTGTGGATGCTTTTACACTAGGCAAAGATGAAGAAATTTTAGACTATGTGACATCAATCAATATTGCCTGCGGCTATCATGCAGGGAATCATACAATGATGCATAAAACTGTACGAAATGCCATCCGTAAAAACGTTCTTATTGGAGCTCATCCGGGATATCCTGATCTTCAAGGATTTGGCCGACGGAATATGGATTTTAGTGCAGATGAAATATATAATATGATCGTTTATCAAGTAGGAGCTTTGCAAGCATTTGTTTCAGTGGAAAAAGGAACACTTCATCATGTGAAGCCACATGGAGCGCTCTATAATCAAAGTGCTAATAATATAGAAAAAGCAACAGCTATTGTCAATGCAGTATATGATCTAAATCCAACTTATGTTTTATATTGTTTAGCTGGTAGTGAAATGGTGAAAATTGCAAAGAAGAAGGGTTTACCAGTATACGAGGAAGTTTTTTCAGATCGTAATTACAATGAAGACGGTACGTTAGTAAGTCGAGAAGAAGCCAATGCGTTAATTCAAACTGAGGAAGAAATGTTCGTTCATGTCAAAAGTATTTTGACTTCGAATGAAGTAATGTCCGTGCAACAAAAGAAAATCAAGATTTCTGCGCAAACATTATGTATACATGGAGATGGCCCACATGCATTAGCCTATGCAAAAAAAATTTATGAATTAAGAAAACAATTCGGTTAAGTGAATAGGTAGTATGGATGCTCTAAAATAGGCATTAAATTAATTTAGAGCATCCATACAGATAACATAGCTAATAGTTATATCGCATACTTAATTGCTGTATTTAATAGCAAAATAAGCAGACTGAAATTCTACGATTAATTAAATAATAGTTGATAATTCAACAGCTTCAATAATTATTGGAGTTCCAGCGGCGATAGAAGCTGTAACTATGTTAAAAGTTAGTTCAGTTGAGGAAACTGAATAGGCATCACCTTCCTGTAGCACACCATTGATATATAAATTATAGTACCCATTAATTATGACTGGGAAAGCAGTTGCTGCAGTACCGCTGTCAGTTAAAAAAGTTGTTGCAGCAAGCGTTGTGCCATCTGTAATTGCGAGCGGGGTAGCTAAAATATTGAAAAACCTTGTGGATGTGCTAGAAACATTGACATTGATATTAATAATGGAAAGCGCCATGTACGTTCACCTCCTTTCAAAAGTTTTAGTTCACTTCAGTGAAAAAACCAATAGATTCGATAATAATTGGAGTCCCTCTATAAATGGTTGCGTTATCAGCATTTAAGCTTAGGGAAGTGGAAGATACGGAATAAATCCCACCTTCTTGCATGACGGCATTAATAAAGAGATTTACATAGCCATTTGGATGTTCTATGGAAAATTCTGTTACTGTGTCTCCTTTGTCATCTGTAAATAGATTAGCGGCAAGTGTGACCCCGTTCGTCAAATGAATATCTGTTGTCACTATATAAAAATATCTATTCACTTTAGGTATAATCCTTTCATCGGAAACAATGATTGGAGGAGGTGCAATAACAGGGACATTAAGAGCTGTTATACGTGGCCATATAAATCTATCTTCACAGTCACATAAATGAATAATTTGACGACAATCTTTTTCCTTTACCATATATATAATCACTCCTTTAATTTAATTGTGCCCCTTGCTCCTATCTTTTTGAAAACTTTTCTTATTTAAATATTAAAGGGAGTTAATAATTAAGTTGGTATTGTTATTCAGCTTTTCATAGTTCGCTATCCTTCTAAAATATGAAAAAAATCACAAGATACTTAGTTATGCATCCATTGTGAAGGTAAATGTAGTAGATTTTTTTAAAAGAATCTTGCAATGTCATTTTGGATAAACATGACTTTGTTGACGAATATTACGTCTGAAACCTTGATATATATGCTTTTTAAAGTAAATTAGTGTTATACTTTGCATATCTAATAAGGTAGAATACTAATTGTGAATAATTAAAAGGGTAAAGGGGTTTACGTTTTATGAAAGAATTTGAACAACAACTGGAAGGGCTTTTAAAGCAAGCTTCGTTACAATACATAATATATCACCATAACGGTGATACAGAGCGTATGGATAAGACATCCCTATTTGCACGTAAATTACAACAAAAAGAGTATGTCATTGGCTTTGCTGGCCATTTCTCTGCAGGTAAATCAAGTATGATTAACGCTTTATCTGGTGAGAATTTACTTGCTTCCAGTCCGATTCCGACGAGTGCGAATATCGTAAAAGTCCATAAATCCGAAGAGGATTTTGCCATTGTCTATATGCACAATGAAAAGCCAGTTAAGTTTGAAGCAGGGTATGATTTTAAAACCGTAAAAGAACTTAGTAAAAATGGGGATCTTGTATCGCAAATTGAAATTGGTCATAGTGCGTCTACATTACCAATGGGCGTAACGGTGATGGATACACCTGGTGTAGATTCAACAGATGATGCACATCGCATGTCTACAGAATCAGCACTCCATATTGCAGATATTGTATTCTATACAATGGACTATAATCATGTTCAATCTGAGTTGAACTTTCAATTTACTAAACAACTAATGAAATACAATCCAAATGTCTATTTAATCGTTAATATGATTGATAAACATAAGGAAAATGAATTAAGCTTCGAAGAATTTAAAGCAACTGTCCACAATTCGTTCTCTGCATGGGGCGTAGTGCCAAAGGGTGTATTTTTCACTTCTTTAAGAGAGCCAGAGCATCCAAATAATGATTTTGAAGCTGTTAAAAAAATCGTTATGGATAGCATGAACGATTGGCAAGATCAGCTTGTTCATACAGCGACAAATACGCTGCGTTTATTGCAAAGCGAGCATGACAATTATTTAATGGAAGAAAAGCAAGATCGTTTAGATATCGATGAGGACATATTGAGTGCTGATGATTGGGCACACCATCAAGATATTTTAGAGCAATATAATAAATTAAGTCGTCAAGTAGAATTATTCTCAGTGGAAGCGTGGAATGAAACTTTTGAAGAAGAACGTAAAGAATTACTTGCGAATGCGGCAATAATGCCAGCAGATGTACGTGATAAATTACGTCTTTACTTAGAAAGTAAGCAGGAAGGGTTTAAAGTAGGCGGTTTATTTTCAGCAAAGAAAAAAACCGAGGAGGAACGCAATCGCCGTAAAGATGATGCGTATAGTGCCTATCAAACAGTTGTCCATGCACAAATTACGGGTCACTTAAAAGCACTTATGAAAAAAGCATTAAAAGATGTCGGTGCTTTAAGTGAAGAGCGCGCACAAGCAGTGGATGCCTATGTGTTTGATTTACCATTTTCATTGATTGAACAACAAGTGCAAGTCGGGGCAATATTAACTGGAGATGCAGTTCTCAATTTTGCCAACCGTGTTGCCGAGGCAACAAAGCGTTATTTTATTCAAGAAACAGATGTGTGGAAAGATGCACAAGCAACAACGTTACAAGCTGTTGCAACTGAAACCGCTGCTCCATCTAAGTTGAAAATGGCTGGGATGCAAGCGAAAGTAGATGCTATTCAAGCAGTGCTAGAAATCGAAGGCTATCAGCAATATAGTGCAGGAGTAATGCATCAAGCAAGCAATGAAATTCGGAAAGAAGCGAATTATCAGCTCGAAGTTTGGGATAAAGCGTTTGAGCAGGACTTAGCTGATATTCGAATATTTGACGAATCCATGTTAAAGCCAAAGGAAGATGTCTTGCAGCAAGAGGAAGCACAGCAGGCGGTAAGTGCTGCGAGCTTGCCAATTGATGGTGTTATTAAGCGTGCATTGCATACAGCAAATGCAGTAAAAGAAGTACAAGGTTTTGCTGAAGTAGCAAGTTATTTAGAAAACAAAGTAGAGCGATTACAGAAAAAAGATTTTACGATTGCATTATTCGGTGCGTTTAGTGCTGGGAAATCTTCATTCTCTAATGCACTAATGGGTGCAAATGTGTTACCTGTATCACCTAACCCAACAACGGCGGCTATTAATAAAATTCGACCAGTGACACCAGAGCATCCTCATGAAACAGCAGATGTCCAGCTAAAAACTACTGCACAAATGCTTGAGGATATCCAAGGTTCATATGAGGCAATTGGTTTAACCGTTGCATCGTTAGAAGAAGCGTTTAACCGCGCAGATGAGGGACTTGCGGTACAGCTTACAGATGAGCGATTAAATGTGCATAAATCGTTTATCCGTGCATACAAAGAAGGCTACCCAACATTTAAATCAGAACTAGGTCAAGTTTTACGTGTAGAGCGAGAAGAATTTGAAATATTTGTCGCACAAGAAAATAAATCATGCTTCGTAGATAATATTGACTTCTACTATGATAGTCCGATAACACGTATGGGTGTAACACTTGTTGATACGCCAGGAGCAGATTCAATCAACGCACGTCACACTGGGGTTGCTTTTGAATATATTCGTAATGCAGATGCCATTTTATTTATTACGTACTATAATCATGCATTTGCGAAAGCTGACCGTGAGTTCTTAATCCAATTAGGACGTGTCAAAGATGCGTTTGAACTTGATAAAATGTTCTTTATCGTCAATGCAATTGATTTGGCGACGACAGAAGAAGAGCAAGAAGATGTCAAAGGCTATGTTCGTTCGGAATTACAACGATTTGGCATTCGCTTCCCTCGACTATACGGGGTATCAAGCTTAATGGCTTTAAAAGAAAAAGTAGAGGGCGGGTCATTTGCATCCGGTATGCCTCCGTTTGAAGATGCTTTCCATACATTCTTAAATGACGAACTAAGTGCATTAGCGGTGCAAGCACTTGCAGAAGAAGTTGATAAAACAGAGCAACGTTTAGGGGATTTAATTGCTCAAACAGAGGAAAACTTAAAACGTAAAGATGAACGTTTGGCGGAGCTAACAACGCTTGAACAGCACGTTAAATCTAAGTTTAATGCGTTAAATACTAGCATGATGGAAAGTGAAACAAAGCAAGAATTAGATGAGTTACTGTATTACGTCTTGCAGCGTGTTTATTATCGCTACCCTGAATTCTTTAAGGAAGGCTATAACCCGTCAACTTTTGCCGCTCTGCCTGCACAGCAAGCATTAGAGCATGCGTTGAAAGAAGTGTTACAAAGTTTACGTTTTGACTTTACACAGGAAATGCGCGTTACAAACTTCCGCTTATCACAATTTATTAGTAAGAAAATGCAACTGCGCTTTAAAGATGAAGTACGTGAGTTAAAAGAAATGAACCGTAGTTTCTCATTTTTAGCATTTGAATCATCAGAGCCAGATTTATTAGCATTTGAAGGTCCATTTGCCGATATTTCAAAATATGTAAGTGTGAAATCGCATTTCCGCAATCAAAAGGCATTCTTTGAGAAAAATGAAAAAATGAAGTTAAGTGAAGCGTTAGAAGCATTAACAAAACCAGATGCACAAAACTATTTAGATGGACAAAAAGTATCTCTAATGACTTGGGCAATTACCTTTATCATTGAGGAAGCAGAGAGATTACGTCTGCATATATACCATCAGGCATTAGAGCAAATTGCTACTGAACGACTTGCATTACAAGAAGAGAGTCGACTAGCATCGTGGAAATCAATTTACGCACAACTACAATACGCATGAGGTGATTCACGTGGGAAAAGTATTCAAAACAGTTGAGGAAATTCAAGTTGATAATGTCCGTTTTGTGGATGCTCGCTATGATTTACAGAACAAAGAATCAGGAAAACAAGCATTTGAAGCAGGTCATGCACCTGGTGCTGTGTATTTAGATTTAGAGCAGGATTTATCGGATATGACAAGTGAAAATGGCCGTCATCCGATGCCAAGTAAGGAAAAGCTAACGTCTGTATTTCAAGAATTAGGCCTCCGCTATGAAGATCAAATCGTCGTTTATGATCAGGGGGCATCACCGTTTGCACCGCGCGCTTGGTGGATGCTAACGTATGCAGGCTTCCCGAATGTCGTTATTGTCAACGGGGGAGTGGCAGCGCTTGAAAACAAAGTGACTTTCACAAAGGATATTGTCAAATATGCCCCAACGACAATCGACTTTAATTGGCAAGATCATCTTTATGCACCGCGTGAAGCAGTGAAAGCCATTGTGGATGGAGAGCAGACAGCAACGCTATTAGATGCACGTGCCGCTGCTCGCTACCGTGGTGAGGTTGAACCACTTGATAAAGTAGCTGGCCATATTCCAACTGCTAAAAACTTTGATTGGGAGCAATTAAAGGTAGAAAATACACTGCAAGCCAATGATGCGCTGCGTGCAAAAGTTGCACAAGATGAACATATTGTAGTGTATTGTGGTAGTGGTGTCACAGCATCACCACTCTATGCAGTACTTGCCGATGAAGGCTACGAAAATATTCAGCTCTATACAGGTAGCTTTAGTGACTGGATTACTGAATATGATGTAGAAACAGGAACAAATGAATAATTTATCGTAATAAAACGCTCACATAAAGTGGGCGTTTTTTCTTTCTTCAAAATAGAATTGCTAGTCCGTTTAATAAATGGTAACATGCGCCAAAAAATGACTCGCCATTCATTTTGTGCTACAATTTTTTTTACAAAGGGGAAGGGGGAGAAAATATGTTTAAACTAGAGAAAAGCATTGCTATTGAACAAAATGATGACGTGCACTGTGCACATGGTAAGGTAGCTGTTCAAGGTATTGGCATGAGTGTATATAGCTTTTATGTGGATGGCTTACTAATTGATACAGGTTCGAACTCACTTACAGAGGAGTTTCAATCTTTTTTTCGAGAGCTACCGATTGAACAAGTTGCCTTGACTCATTCGCATGAGGATCATTCAGGTAATGCTGCATGGATACAGCAACATATGGGTGTCCCTATTTATGTTCATCATGAGTCAGTTGCGGATTGTGCACAAGATGGAAACTATCAGTTGTATCGTCAAGCGCTATGGGGACAGCGACCAGCGTTTATTGCACAGCCGTTTCGTGACACGCTTGAAACAAAAACGGCTACATGGGATATTATTGCTACACCAGGACATACAACAGATCATTTGTCTTTTTATAATCGTGCAACAGGTGCCATGTTTACAGGTGATTTATATATTCAAACGAAAACAAAAGTTGTACTTGATGAGGAAAACGTTGTACATACTTTGGCATCGTTAAAAAAACTACTACACTATGATTTTGAAAAGATTTATTGCTGCCATGCAGGTTATCTCGCAGATGGTCGGGCAAAAATTATCGAAAAAATTGCCTATTTAGAAGAACTGGAGGGAGAAGTTCGGAAGCTCTATGAACGTGGCTACTCTGTAGATGATATAACGAAAGCAATCTTTCGTAGAGATTACCCGATTACAAAAGTATCGGGAGAACAATGGTCGTCCAAACATATTATTACGGCTTTTACGAATCAATTTATGCAAGAGTCCTTACGTTAAGGGCACTTCAATCTTTTTTCGTTTAAATGCCGTTGATTTCCGCTGTGATGATACGCTTTCCGCCGGCACACTGTAAGCCGCAACCTTTGCTAACGTATGGTCTGCTGCGTATTACATTTTGTGCTGTTCCCGCAGGAATCGCCGTCCTCCGCTCCAATCAACTGAATATAACGCATCAAGTTGTAATACTTGATGCGTTTTGTCGACACGCTGAGAGTCCTTATACTAAGGACTCTTTTTTTATGAATTTTAGGGTGAGATAGGTAAAGTTCTACATTCCTCTGTAAAAAAATGATAGTATGTAAGAAATTTTCGATTTAATAATAAAAATGTTTGTGAAAAAATGTGAAGAAAATGTGGCAAAGATAGTTGTAACAATGGATACGCTTACATAAGTTTGTGAAATTCTTCTCATTTACTGTAGAAAAATACTATGTGAAAAGTTGAACAGGCTTAGCGCCGATATAAGTGCATTTTGGTAATGGTGGAACAGGTTGTTTATTATTTTAATATAATTGATTGTGAAATTGATAACAAAACAAAATATTGTACTTATCGAAGAAGAATGTTGATTTATCAAAGAAAATTTTGCTTTTAGAGTTATTTTCGTTGACTGTTATTTCACAAAGTATTATGATTCTGACATACAATAAAAACATAAAAAGGGGCGGATAGAATGGATATTATGAAAAAAGCGTTAGATATGCATGCACATTATAGTGGAAAATTAGAGGTGATTTCAAAGGTTCCTGTACAAGACTCTTATGACCTTAGTCTTGCATATTCACCAGGTGTAGCGGCACCATGTATCGAAATTGAAAAAAATCCATCTCTTGTCTATGACTATACAATGAAGGGGAATATGGTTGCGATTGTTTCGGATGGTACTGCAGTGTTAGGTTTAGGGGATATTGGACCGAAGGCAGCACTACCTGTTATGGAAGGAAAGGCAATCTTATTAAAGCGTTTTGCCAATGTTGATGCTTTCCCAATTTGTTTAGATACAAAAAGCACAGATGAAATCGTCAGCATTGTGAAGGCGCTTGCGCCAACATTTGGTGCTGTTAATCTAGAAGATATTTCGGCACCGCGTTGCTTTGAAATTGAAGATCGTCTACGTCAAGAATGCGATATTCCAGTATTTCATGATGATCAACATGGCACAGCAATAGTTGTAGGAGCGGGCATGATTAATGCGAATCGAATCGTTAAAAAAGATGTTGCGACGATGAAAGTAGTCATTAATGGTGCGGGTGCAGCAGGCATCGCCATTTTACGTATTCTTGTGCAAATGGGGTATAAAAATATTTATATGTGCGATACAAAAGGGATTATTTATGAAGGTCGCGCGGAAGGTATGAACCCGATTAAAGAGGCAGTTGCACATTTAACTAATCCAGAAAAAATTCATGGTACGTTGGAAGACGCACTTGTAGGTGCAGATGTCTTTATCGGCGTGTCCGTTGCGAATTTATTAACAGAAGCACATATTACATCTATGAATGAAAATCCGGTTGTCTTTGCATTAGCAAACCCGAATCCAGAAATTACGTATGAAAATGCTAAAGCTTGGGGCGTTCGTATTATGGGTACTGGACGCTCAGACTATCCAAATCAAATCAATAATGTGCTAGCTTTCCCAGGAATTTTCCGTGGCGCACTAGATGTACGTGCAACAGATATTAATGAGGATATGAAGTTAGCAGCAGTAGAAGCTATTGCTTCCCTTGTTAGTGATGCAGAATTAACGGAGGAATATATCGTGCCGAAATCATTAGATGAGCGTGTTGTTGAAATTGTTTCACGTGCTGTCAGTGGGGCAGCTGTTGCATCTGGTGTATCTGAGTTATTCCAGCAACAAACTGTGCTTTCTGTTTAATTGCTATAAAGTCATTTTAAACGAAAAAATCTCCCGCTCTCAATTGAGAGGGGAGATTTTTTTACATCATGCCGATACCAATCAGGCCAATAAAGAGCACAACAATCAATACAAAGACAATGATTCCCCCAATGATAGAAGGAATAACTATTGTAAAAAATGCTTTCCAATTCGAGATTTGATGTGCTTCCGCTACAACAGCCACTGTCGTGACGAAGGACCAAATGCTAACAACAGCTGTCACTAACATCGTTATCCAAAAAATCCAAGGAACAGACCCTAATAAGTTAGTATCCATTAACGATTCAGGAGATGTAATTAGCCAAATTAAATAGAAAGGAATGGCTAAAATAAATGGTACAGCAGTTAAGCTTAGTGCTTTAAATAAGTCTGAATACGTTGCAGTACCTTTAAATAATTTACCAAACAACCAGAAAATAAGGGTAGAAAAGGCTGTGCCGATAATAGCCGCGATTGGCGCTAAAATTACACAAAATAGCACGATAATCCAAGGGGATACGTCAAGCAAGAAATTACTATCTATAAGGCCAGAAAGCAAAGAACCGATATAACCGATGGACATGACAAGAATTGCATAACCAATCGTTTTAGCATCAATCATGTAGCGTGCTGTTTGCTTTGGATGCATCCAAGTAGACAGAAACGGATTAACTTTTGGCCTTTCTTGTTGCGTTGTTTCATTATAGTTTTCCATTAAACTACCTCCTGTGATGATAATATTGTTTCTACTCAATATACGAGTGAAGTGGTGAAAGGTTTCAAAAATTGTCTTAAATGGGACTAAATTTTTTTGCCCAACGTATTTGAGCATAAATGAAAGACATACTTATAGCTACAGGGAATTATCGGTAATTTATAACAGTGAGGTGTTTTGCAAAAGAAGAAAAAACCTTCTAAGTAAATGGATTACTTAGAAGGGGATTAGTTATTAGTCTGCTAACATAATTTTTTCAAGTTCTAATGGCTCGATGTATTGTTCGCCTTTGTATGCACGCATATTACCGCCAGAAATTTCATCAATTAATAATATTTCATTTGTTTGTGCATCACGGCCGAATTCTAATTTAATATCGTAAAGCGTTAAGCCTTTTTTTGCTAGCTCTGCACCGACGAATTTAGAAATTTCAATTGTGCGTTGTTTTAAAATTGCATATTCTTCATGTGATAACAGGTTTAACATTGCTAAAGCATCTTCAGAAATTGGAGGATCTAGACGATCGTCATCTTTGATTGTTACCTCAACGAAAGAATCCAAAGGTTGTCCTTCTTGTACATAAGCGCCATAGCGTCGTAGGAAAGAGCCAACAGCTTTGAAGCGACAAATGACTTCTAATCCTTTGCCGAAAACTGTTGCGGGCTTTACAGTCATTGTAGCATCGTCGAAGTTTGCATCTACGTAGTGAGTAGGGACACCTTGTTCATTTAGTTTTGAGTAGAAATAAGAAGTTAAGCGAAGACCAGCTAGGCCAGCACCATCAATTGTTAAACCTACAGTATTTGCACCAGGGTCAAATACGCCGTTTTCTCCAGTTACATCATCTTTAAATTTTAATAAGTAATGACCATCTTCTAACTTGAACACATTTTTCGTTTTACCTGTATACAATAATTCCACAAAAAACCCTCCAATATTTCATAGTACCTTATAATTATAACACGAATGTTTAGAATGTTTAATATAAAAAACGTTCGTTATAATCTTATTTATGCTTATTTTTTTACATGGTTTATACAAAAAAATAAGATGATAACGAATATTCGTTATCATCTTAAGTGAAATTAAGAAAATTTAAAATTTTAATAAAGGATTCTAGTTACTAGATGGTAGAATAACCGAATAAATTGTATCAAAGGTTATTTAATAGATACCTTCAGAAAGCATTCCATCAGCAACTTTTACAAAGCCGGCGATGTTAGCCCCAACTACTAGGTTTCCTGGATAGCCATATTTATCAGCAGCAGCTTTACTATCTGCATAAATATTTTTCATAATTTGGTGTAACTTCGCATCTACTTCTTCAAATGACCAGAATATACGGCTAGAATCTTGTGCCATTTCTAGTGCTGATACCGCCACGCCACCAGCATTAGCTGCTTTAGCAGGCCCAAATAATACACCAGCGTTTAAAAATTCGTTAATTGCTTCAAGATCAGATGGCATATTGGCACCTTCACCGATTGCTTTTACACCATTTGAAATTAATGTACGAGCAGCGTCGCCGTTAATTTCGTTTTGTGTTGCACATGGTAGCGCAATATCACATGGAATAGACCAAATTCCTGTACAACCTTCTGTAAATGTAGCATTTGGACGGTAGTCGACGTAAGTTGATATACGGTCACTTTTTACTTCTTTAATTTCTTTAATGACATCAAGATCTAATCCATCTGCATCATAGATATAGCCTGAAGAATCAGAGCAAGCAACAACTTTTGCACCGTATGCCTGAGCTTTTTCAATTGCATAAGTTGATACATTCCCAGAACCAGAAATAACAACAGTTTTACCGTCAAATGAATCATTTACGTCTTTTAACATCTCTTCAACAAAGTATACTGTACCGTAACCAGTTGCTTCTTTACGAGCTAATGAACCACCGTAACCAGGCGTTTTACCTGTTAATACTCCAGATTCGTTTGCTTTTGTAAGGCGCTTGTATTGCCCCCATAAATAACCTACTTCACGAGCACCTACACCGATATCACCAGCAGGAACATCGACATCTGGACCAATATGACGGTATAATTCAGTCATGAATGCTTGGCAGAAACGCATGATTTCTGAATCGGATTTGCCTTTTGGATTAAAGTTAGATCCACCTTTACCACCACCGATTGGTTGACCAGTTAATGCGTTTTTAAAGATCTGCTCAAAGCCTAAAAACTTAATAATAGATTCGTTTACTGAAGGGTGGAAGCGAAGCCCGCCTTTATAAGGTCCCATGACGTTGCTGTACTGTACACGATAACCACGGTTTACTTGTACTTGGTTGTTATCATCTTGCCATGCTACACGGAATGAAATGATGCGATCTGGCTCAACGATACGAGAAAGAATATTTGCCTTAATATATTCAGGATGTTGTGCAAATACAGGCACTAATGAAATGAAAATTTCTTCAGCTGCTTGTAAAAACTCCGCTTGATGACTGTTTTGGTTTTTCAGTTGCTCGAACACGCCGTCAACGTATTCTTTTGCTAATTGATCGTTGCTTACAGTTGTTGTTGTCATATTGAAAACCTCCAATTTAATTGATAGGTGTATCGTATATCTATTTTTCACACTATTCAATAAAATACTTTTTCCAAGTCGAATAAGTTTGTGAAAAAATGAGCAATCGGGGTCTTGAAATTGTTATATTAAAATAATATAGAGGTGCTTGATTCATCTAATTATGAGAAAGGAATGATGCTTTATTGTGAAGGTATTAATTGACGCTGATGCCTGTCCAGTCGTGGATTTAGCGCTATCTATATCATCTGAGTTTGAGATTGAAACTATCTTGTTTTGCGATACATCACACCGTATCGAACGTGATAATGTAATAACAATTATTGTGCCGAAGGGGCCAGATTCGGTTGATTTCACGCTAGTGAATGCGCTTTCAAAACATGATATTGTGATTACGCAGGATTACGGTTTAGCAGCCATGGTTTTGGCAAGAGGAGGGTATCCAATCGATCAAAATGGTAGGGAAATGTCTAGTGAAAATATCGAACGTTTGCTCGATATGCGCCATGTTGGTCAGAAGATTAGACGTGCAGGCGGACGAACCAAGGGACCTAAAAAAAGAACGAAAGAAAACAATATGTTGTTTGAAATGAAATTTCGACAAATTTGTGAACGAGCAATTTTAGCACAAAAAATGGAGGGGTCTGCAGATGGAAAATAAACTAAAAAACGAATTATTTCACCTATATCCGAAACTAGAAAAGATTAAAAATAGGGATACTGTTTTTTGGGAAAACACAAAAAGGATGAAAAAAGCGAGTACAACTCTCTTTTCAATAGAAGAGGTTGACGATGCGGAAGAAACGCTAAAACGCTTTTCTTCCTATTTAATTAACGCATTTCCTGAGCTAGTAGAAAGCAAAGGACTGATTGAGTCTTCTATTCAACAGATTGATGAAATGAAGCTAGCACTTGAAAAAGAGTTCCGAATATCGGTTCCCGGTCAAATATTTTTGAAATGTGATCATGCGCTACCTATTTCGGGTTCAATCAAGGCGCGAGGTGGTATCTATGAAGTATTAAAGCATGCCGAGCGATTGGCAATTGCGAATGGTAAGTTGAAAGTAGACGATGATTATGCAGTGTTTGCCACAGAAGAACTACGAACGTTCTTCCAGCAATACACGATTGCGGTAGGCTCAACAGGAAATTTAGGTCTTAGTATCGGCATAATGGGCAAAAAACTAGGGTTCAATGTCGTTGTACATATGTCGAGTGACGCAAAGGAATGGAAGAAGGCATTATTAAGAGCAAAAGGGGCAACGGTCATTGAATATAAGGCAGATTATAGTGTAGCTGTAGAACAGGGAAGACAGGAAGCTTCGCAAAATCCAATGTGCCATTTTATTGATGATGAGAATTCAAAAGATTTATTTGCGGGTTATGCAGTGGCAGCGAAGCGCTTAAAAGTCCAATTACAAGAGGCAAATATTCAAGTGGATGATGCACATCCATTGTTCGTTTATTTACCATGTGGTGTTGGTGGTGGACCTGGTGGGGTTGCATATGGTTTACGAGAATTGTTTGGGGAACATGTTCATATTTTATTTGCTGAACCAACCGCTTCACCTTGTATGACCATTGGGCTCATGACTGGCTTACATGATGAAATCAGTGTAGAAGATATCGGCTTGGATAATAAAACAGAAGCGGATGGTCTAGCTGTCGGACGTGCTTCAAAATTCGTTGGGAAAGTGATGGAAACATATATTAGTGGCTGTTATACAGTGAAAGATGAAGAATTGTTTACTTCACTCGGTTTAGCCATGGAATCAGAAGATCTATTTTTAGAACCATCTGCACATGCGGGGATGTTCGGACCAATTCAGTTGATGACTAATGGGCGAGATTACTTAGAGAAGCATCATGTATTAGATAAAATGGAGCAAGCTACACATCTTGTCTGGGCAACAGGGGGCAGTATGGTGCCACAGGAGATGCGCGAGGAATATTTTAAAAAACTCGTTAGATAGTTTCATACAGTAAAAATAGACTGCTGATCGATTTTATCGTCAGGCAGTCTATTTTTTGTAAAGCATGTGTTATTTCAATTGAGCCTTTAAAAACACTTTATGCGCTGCGTTAACACCTGCACCTGGCTCAAAGTCGTAAGAAAAGTCTTGCAGTGCCGCCTCCATTAAAGAAACCGCTTGTAAAACATCACTAGGGAAGCAGTAGCCCATATGGCCAAATCTGAAAATTTCTCCTTGTAAATGACCTAATCCACCCGCAAAATCTAGATGGTATCTTTGTTTAAGATGTGTCAGAAACTCACCTAATGCAATCCCTTTAGGAGCCATAATTGCTGTAATTGTAGGCGAAGCGTATTCATCGGCTGTCAAAAGCTCAATATTAAGTGCTTTCATCGCACTGCGTACCATGTTTTTCATCAGTTCATGACGGGCAACAGTTTGAGAAAATCCACCTTCTTGTTCAATAAGTTTACACACTTCGTGTAGACCATAAATTAGTGTAATGGCAGGGGTATTCGGTGTCATACCTTTCTCTGCCCAATCGCGATAGCTTAATAAATTCAAGTAATAAGATGGTGCTTTATTTTCTTCAATGACCTTCCATGCCCTGTCGCTTACACTAACGAGAGAAAGGCCAGGTGGAAGCATCATCGCTTTTTGTGAGCCTGTTACGAGAATATCAATGCCCCATGCATCCATTTCAGCAGGAGCACCACCAATACAGCTTACGCCATCAACAATTACTAACGCATCACTTTCTTCACGAACAACCTGTGCTAATTCTGCAATTGGATTTAAAATACCTGTTGAAGTTTCATTATACGTAACAAAAACGGCTTTAATATTTTGCAAAGGTTGTAAAAAGGTACGTAACTCTTCAGCTGTGCATGCTTGTCCCCATTGTTTCGCAAGCTTATGTACGTTAAAGCCATATTTTTCACAAATCGAAACGAAGTAATCCCCAAAAGCGCCTACCGTAATGACGACAACATCTTCACCTGCACAAACTGTATTGACAGCTGCTGCTTCTAATGCTGCTGTACCACCAGATGGAAGCAATAAAATGTCCTGCTTAGTGCCGAAAATAGGTTTAATGAGCTCAGTTGTTTCACGATATAGCTCCACAAATTCATTGCTTCGATGGCTGAAGATATCTCGGTTCATCGCAAGCTGAACCTTTTTTGGAATAGGTGTCGGCCCTGGATGTCTTAAAATATTTTCATACATAATTAAAAATCCCCTTTGCTTTAAAAGTTAGAAAGTCTAAATTTTCTAACTATAATATAGCATATCCAACGTAATTTCTGACTTCTTTTTTAAAAAAATATTGGAAATATGAGGAAGAAGTGTTTGCTAAAATAAATTGTATAAAATAGGAATAGAAAAACTTACTTAAGCAAAAAAATCCTCTTTCATTCTTTTGAACGAAAGAGGACTATAAACGCTGAAATTTATACTATGAATGGGCGTTTCATTCGCATTAAGCCGTAAATGGCAAAGAATAAGCCGCCAGTAATAATTGATAAGATCATATAGAGAACAGCTTTGCCGGTATCTCCAGTCCAACGATATAAGAGACGATAGGAGTAATAAATCCAATAGCAAAACATAACGAGTGACGCGATTACACCAACAGCAGGAATAAACGAAACGATAAACAATCCTGCATAAATTAAGGTCGTTTTTTTCGCTGCAGCACGAATTGTCACATCATCATCACCGTTAGCCGTTAGTAGGAAAAGGCTGTAAATGTTTATAATAGGAATCCAAGCAATATAAGCTATATCGCTAAAGCCATTTGTTTTAGATGTCATAAAATAAATTAGTGCATTAACAATATACCCAATAATTAACATTGCAAAAAATATTAAAAGAAACACAACCATAAAGCCACCGAAGACTGCATCATAATCACTATAATACGGATCATAATAACTCATCAAAAAACCTCCCTTTCAACAAATTTAATAATTAACTTAAGATTTAAATCCATAACAATTCCCAAGAAATTTTTAGCAATATTCCGAGATATATAGACTAAATATTTCAGAGAACATTAAATCACTTTATGAATTCATCCCGTTTTTCATGCTATGTAAATAAAATACGTTTAATTTAGAAAATATTGGTATAATTGTGTGGTGAATGATTTGTGCTTTGACTTACCGAATTAGTTGGAGGACGGTAAGAAATAAAGATTATAACTTGAACCTAAAAACTTATTATAAGGAGGAAAGAATTTGTGTTATTAATTTTCTTGTTATTAGTCATTATAATGGCAATATCAATTATTTATTTTAAGCAAAAAAACTATCGAGCAAGTATTTACTATGGGTTAACCAATTACAACATGTTTAAGGTAATATTTGATAAATGAAGGTATGGAGAGTATTTAACATCACGTAAAATTGAAAAGTATGCTTTCAAAAGTCATAAGCAATTATTTAATGTGTATATTCAAAAAAAGAATTCAAATGACTGGACGGAAGTGGATTTAGTTTATATAGATCGGTCTGGTCTATATGTAATAGAGTCTAAAAACTATAGTGGATGGATTTTTGGCAATGAAAATCAAAGTCAATGGACACAAACAATGCCTAATAATAAAAAATTTAAATTTTATAACCCAATTCGTCAAAATGCCACCCATATAAGAGCAATTCAAAATTTTCTAGGACTACCAGATGAAGCTTTACATTCTGTCATTGTTTTCAGTGAGCGCTGTCAGTTGAAAAAAGTGGAGGTAACGTCTGAAAATGTACATGTGTTAAAGCGAGAAAATGTACGACGTTTTATAGAAATCCGTAATCAATCAGGTCCTTCATTTTTCTCGCAAAGTGATATTGAAGCCATCTATACGAAACTACTGCCACTAATGCAAGTATCAGAGGTAGTAAAAGCGCAACATCTTCAAACCATTCAACAAAAATATAAAAATTAGGACTGATTTTTGAATATACTAAGGCATAAGCTTTTCTACGGAAAATTTACATACAAAATTTTTGATAAATCTAATTCCCCCAAGATTTATCTACTAGACAAAAGGAGGGCAGTTTGCATGTGTAGTCCAATTTAAAAATCACCCATTTGAATGAATTTCATTTCGTGAAAAATGGGGGAGGAAAGTTTACATGAACAGTCCAATTTAAAAATCACCCATTTCGATAAATTTAATTTCTTGAAAATGGGGGTTTATTATGAAATTGGGTAGAAATTTTTCATTATTACTGATCGGTCAGTCACTGGCAAATATAGGTGATGTTTTATATATAGTGAGCATTATTCATTTAATTTACGTTGTAACGGAATCGGCTATTGCAGCATCATTTGTGCCATTTACAATTGCTTCATCAATGTTTGTATCAAGCATATTGACTCCGCTTTTGTTTGAAAAAGTGAATTTAAAATGGTTAATGGCAGGTTCGCAAATAGGAAAGACCTGTTTATTATTTTTATTAGGGCTACAGTTATATGTAACAACAGCGACTAACTTTTACTTGTTGTTTATTGTTATAAGTATGGTTGCATTTCTTGATGGTTGCGCGAATCCAATAAGACAGACATTGGTTCCACATTATGTGAAAGACGAACAATTATTGAAGGCAAATGGCATTGACGAAGCAGTCACTCAATTTATTCAAACCGTTATGTGGTTCGTAGGTAGCCTATTTTTACTTTTTCTAAGTTCCCAGCAAGTAGTTTGGGTAGTGGGCTGTTTGTTTACAGTGGCCAGTATTGTCTTATGCTTGTTAGAAAATGTTGACCATCAATCACTTGCACAACAAGGGAAAATAGAACAAGTTATCAAAGGCTGGAAATTACTTTGGCATACGCCACTGTTAAGAAAGATTGTTTGGATAGATTTTCTCGAATCGATTGCAGGTACGGTTTGGATTGCTGCAATTATATTGGTATTTGTCACGGATGCTTTACTAGTTGACGAGCAATGGTGGGGCTTTTTGAATGGCACATTTTTTGTAGGTTTAATAGCAGGAAGCGTTTATTGTGTTAAATATACATCTTTTATTGAGCGGCAATTAGCGAAAGTGATGTTTATTGGTTCTTTGTTTATGTTTATAGCAACCATTTTTTTTAGTGTTAATAGTATTCCAATTATCGCATTATTATTAACTTTTTGCGTTGGGTTTTTTGGCCAAATAAAGAGCATCCCACAACATACGGTTATTCAAACGAGTGTCCCAAAAGGAGAACTGTCCTCTGTATATACTTCTTTAAGTGCGATTTCTACGGGGGCATTTGGCATTTCCTCTCTTATGATGGGAATAATTGCAGATGTTATAGGCGTAAGACTAGTCTTTTTGATTTCGGGGCTATTACTTGCAGTCGTAAGTGTCATTATAGTGAAAAATAGGCATTTGTTTAGTCGTAAAATTATTAAATGATAATAAGCGAGAAAGAGGCTCACATTCCTACTATTGGATGTAGCCTCTTTTTTTGGATACGTTATTTAAATTTAAAGGTTTCATAGTTGATGTCGATATCGCTACTGTCGGATTTGAAATGCTTAATAAAGTACTTCACCATTTTCTCAGGGCCACACAAAAAGATGCTCGTATGCACTGGCACTGAATAATGATCGAAAGTAAGTCTGTCCATGGTGGTCGTATCGATAAAATTCACTTTAAAATGCTTATTGTTTTCTGCGTATTTTTGTAAAAAAATTTTATAGATAGCATCGTTTTCTCCACGGAACGTGTAAAATAATTCAATTTCGCGATCAGTAGGTTGCGATTGTAAATACGATATAAAAGGCGTAATACCTACACCACCAGCTATCCAAATTTGTTGTTGATAACCTTTGTCAAAGTTTAGATGACCGTAGGGGCCTTCAATGGATACTTGTGTTTGCAATTGTATTTGTGTATTTACCTTTTTAGTAAAATCGCCAAGTGCCTTAATCGATACAAAAATTTTATGACCATCTCCGCCTGAAATGGAGAAGGGGTGTGGTGCTTTTTCTAAACCATCTTGGAATATTTTTAAAAAGATATACTGACCATGACGATAGGGGAATTTTCGATCTAATGTTAATTCTAATTCAACTGCGCTAGCACCCATCTTTCGGATGCCTGTAACGTTACCTGTATGTTTAAATCGCATATCTTGATACATTGTAAGCATATATAAAGCGGACATTGTCCCTATAATGGCAGTTATTGCAGTAAAAATACCGAGGGGTGTCACTTGAAATAAATCATACTTGCTTGAAAAGTAGACATGGTAAAGGCCAATCGCATACGGTAAAAGCAATAAACGGTGAATATAGCGCCAATGCTCATATTTCAGAAATTTTGCTAATAGTGCAATGGCGATTAGCCCGATAAAGCCATATTGCGCAAGCTCACCAAATTTCTTTGCTAATTCATTGAGCGGAGTTTCTATCCCTTTATCCCCATGTGGCACTAAATCTTGCAATTGACTGTGTAAAATCACTAGCCCTAATGATAGAATCGCCAAATACTTATGATATTTATAGACATGTTCTAAGCCATGAAACCACCGTTCGAGAATTTTATTTCTTGTGGCAAGTAAAAAAACAAGAAAGAATCCTGTAATTGCCATGCCCCCAATAATATGGCTGAGCCTATTTAACTCATGTAAAGTTTCAATCGGCGTTGCACAATACCATAGTAACGCACTCCCAAGCATCGTGATGAAAATAAATAGCATTCCTTTATACGTTTTCATAGCTACCTCCCGTAGTCATTTTTCACGTTAGACCTACTAGATATACAATTTCATTACAAAAATTTTAGGCTCGCTTTGGAGAATTTCGAAAGTAGTCAACGTAAAGTAAAAAAATAAAACGTATGTTTGGAATGTATGTTCTCTTTTGGAGGAGAATATGTTACATTAGGAAAGTAAAATTACAGTACATAGAGAGGGAGTAATTATGCAAGGGAATACACACATCATTGGAGGCATCACAGCTAGCCTTGCCTTTGCTCAAATTTCAAATGATAATCCATTCGTATTAGTTGGAGCTGGTATTATCGGAGCATTAATTCCGGATATTTGCCATGGCGGAAGCAAAATTGGGCGGACATTTCCCATCATTTCAAAAATTGTTAACAAGCTATTTGGACATCGTTCCTTTACACATAGTTTACTGTTTTTGTTTCTTGTAGCGACACTGTTACACACAATAATCCCATATGAATCGATTATTGCGGGACTTTTAGTAGGCATGGTGAGTCATATTGTCCTCGATATGGGGACGAAACAAGGGGTGAAGCTATTTTTCCCGATAAACATGTCAGTGCGCTTTCCTTTAACAACGAAAACTGGCGGAAAAGTAGAAAAAGTTGTCTTTACATTATTATCGGTACTTTCTCTATATTTCGGCTATGAGCTAATTAGTCGATTCGTCAGCGTCATATGAACAATAAAGCCCTTGTGTGAGACCAATCTCAACACAAGGGCTTTTGAATTTTTATGAATTGTAGTGAATTGTGTGGGTGCCAGGCACCTATTTTTGAATCTCTTCTACAGTTTGCTCTACTTCAGCGCGCGTCATTTTTTCACGACCTTCTTGCATTGCTTTTAATGTTTTATGGGCTAAAGCAAGTGGAAGACGACAGAACAATAAAATCGTACGCTTATTGATTGCCTTCATATAAAGATCTGCTTTCGCTAGGTTTTCCTCGGCATAGGCAAACAAATCTTCTCGTGTCCAACCGTCCGGCACAAAGCTTACACCACGCTCGTCTAAATCCTCATGCTGATTACGTAAAATATTGACTGCTTGTAGTCCTCGACCGTAGCCAATTGCTAATTCGCGATCTGTTTGAACGTCTGCACCCCATGCCCATAACTCTGACAGCATTGTCCCAACGAGTCCTGCAACATAGTATGTATAGTCATCCAAATCTTCACGTGTATGCACTTGCCAATTTGCTTTTGCCCATTTTGCCATGCCATATGCCATTTCACTTGTAGATGCTTGGACAATTTCTCGAGAGCCGTCTGGGCAAAATGTTAGCCAATCCGCTAAACGAAGGGAAACTTCGGGTAATTGTTCAGCGTATGGAGCTAGTAAAGTATTATAGGCTACTTCATCGAACTCTTCTTTTAATAATTCACTTGTTGCGGAAAGTAAATCGAATTTCACATCATTCGAAAGTTCTTCATGGTCTTCGATTTCGTCAATGGCACGCATCGCTAAATATGCAGCAGCAACTGACATTTTTAAATCATTTTTTAAAAAAGTAATAGGTATATAAAATGTGCGACTCGTTTCTTTTAAAACTTGCATCGCTTCTTTATAAAGTGTTTTTTTATCTTTCACGTGTTTTTCCTCCGTTCAAATAGTCAAGCCTCAATGTATATCGTATCGCAAAATTGAGGAAAGTGAAAACAGATTGTTCAAATATCGGTCATATTCTTTGAAAACGCTTCAAAATTATGATAAAGTTTAATAGTAAACTATTTAAACATATACAGTTTGACAGAAAACTGCATTAGTTTTAAAGTGCTAGGCGACTGTTTGTAATTAAAGTTACATAACAACGCTAAATACGCTTAGGCGAAATAGAAGAGAGAGGAAGTTTTTTTAATGGGACGTTTAGACAACAAAATCGCAATTATTACAGGTGGCGCATCAGGAATGGGCGCTTCAATGGCAGAGCTATTCACTAAAGAGGGCGCAATCGTAATTGCTGCTGATATTAACGAAGAAAATTTAGCAAAAATTTCTGAATTAGAAAACGTAGAAGGCATGAAATTAGACGTTTCTTCTGATGAAAACTGGGCTGAATTTACAAAAGCAGTTGTTGAAAAATATGGTCGTATCGATATTTTAATCAACAATGCTGGTATTTCTTCACAAAAATCTCCACAAGATATTACAGACCAAGATTGGGCTATCATGCACAAAATTAACTCATTCGGTCCTTTCTTAGGAATTAAACATGTTTCTAAATACATGAAAGAAGCTGGAAAAGGCTCAATCGTTAATACATCATCATACACTGCTATTATCGGTTCTGGCTTAAACTCTTATACAGCTTCAAAAGGTTCTTTACGCGCAATCGCACGTGCAGCAGCTGCTGAATTAGGTAGATCTAACATTCGTGTAAACACAGTATTCCCTGGTGTAATTGAAACACCAATGACTGCTAACATCGGTCAATTCAAAGAAGCAATGGACATGTTAGTTCGTGCTACTCCAATGGGTCGTCTTGGACAACCAGAAGAAGTTGCAAACGCTATTTTATTCTTAGCATCTGATGAAGCTTCTTACATCACAGGTGGCGAGCTTGTAATTGATGGCGGATACTCTGCACAATAATTAGCTTTTTTAGAATGTTATAATAAAAAGAGTCGACTGTTTTAACAGCGGCTCTTTTTTTTGCATAAAATGTAAATATTTATTGCATTTATCTATTAATTTTGCTATTTTTCATGTTTTTTTTCATGAAAGTTTGCCAAGTTATTGCACAATCATTTCAACAGCGGTAAAGTTTAGGGAGGGCGAATATTCACTTGCGCCTCGGCTTAATTATCGCTGACGTTTCGCTTTCGCGCAGAACCAGTGTGTCAGGATTTTGAATTGTGCATACACAATAAACTCCTTTCGAAATCGTTGACAATCGCCGGAGGCATGAACTTTAATCAGTTAGCGTTTAGACACTCACTGAATAAAAGAGTAAACTAGTATTCATCTAACCATCTATTTAGGTAGGAAAAATTTTTCTGCTGAATAAAGTTAAAGGAGAATGGTATGCCAAAGGCTATAGGTATTGATGCAGGCGGCACATTGACGAAGGTTGCCTACTTAGACGAGCAAAACGAACTTATTTTAACAACTTTTCCGTCAAATGATTTGCAGACTGTAATGGAGTGGATTAAAAATAATCCAGATATTGAGGATATTGGTGTTACGGGGGGACGTACAGAACAATTACTTGATGTCATAAAAACAATGAAATCGATTCATTATATAGTAGAATTTGAAGCTACATTGAAGGGTGTTCGTTTTTTACTAAATAAAGAAGGATATTACTTTGAGCGTAGTATGATTACCAATATTGGAACGGGAACTTCCATTCATTATATGGAAGATAATACACATATTCGCGTTGGTGGTACAGGCGTAGGCGGTGGCACATTAATTGGATTGTCAGCGCTTACAACAGGAATTACAGATTACAATGAAATCCGTGAGCTGGCTACAAGAGGTAATCGTGAAGGTGTCGATTTACTTGTAAAAGATATTTATCAAGGAATGGATACGCCAATTGACGGGCATTTGACTGCAAGTAATTTTGGTAAAGTCGGTATTACGGAGGAAATGAAACATCCTCCAGAGGATATTATTGCGACTGTGCAAGGACTTGTTGGTGAGGTTATTACGACGCTAAGTATTCAATATGCCGAGGAAAAAAATGCGCAGCATATCGTTTATATTGGCTCAACTCTTAGTCATAATGACCACCTTACACATGTTATTGCCAATTATACACGGACGAAAAAACATACACCTATATTTATCAATGACCACGGTTTTTCAGGTGCAGTCGGTGCTTTACTTAATATAACTGAATATACAATTGTCTAAATGACAAATAAAAATGTACATTACTAATGATTATTGGTGATGTACATTTTTTCTATTTTAAACGGAATGGAGAAGGTTTTTTGTTTAAAATCCCCCATGTTTTTGATTGCAAATCTTGCCATTGTATCTTCTCCCATTGAAGTTTTCCCCAAAGCATAATTCCTTCACTCCTGAGCAAATTACAAGTAGGAGGTGAATAAGTTATGGGCAATAGAAATAACAAAAACAGCAAAAAAACAATGAATGCAAGGACACACAATCCTTTTGGAACTTACAAAAGTAAAGACCTTGATGACAGTAATAGTAATAACAATAACCCAAATGATAATCTAAATGAAGAATTCAGTGCGGAATTTGATGCCAAAGCGAAAAATAAAAACAATAAAACCAATCATGATAAAAATCAACAATCTAATAAAAAGAGCTAAATTGGAGGGAGTTAGCAATGGCAAAGAAAAGTAAAACAAGCTTTAAAAAGAAAAAAAAGGAAGATACACATAAAAGAAATGATCGGGAAGAATATTCAGCAGAATTTAATAAAGTAATTCATAATAACCCTCAACAACCAAGTACAAAAAGACCCTAAAATATTGGATGCTCCAAAGATAACATCTGGAGCATTTATTTTTTGTAGTTAAAGCAAAGCTATACCGAGAATTACATAATAAGAACAGTGCCATTTTCTTCAATAAAGCTGAGAAACATAATGATTTTTTATTTGTTGCACATTCTATAAAAAGAAAGGAGCTCAAAACATGCGCAAATTACTTGTAGCACTTGGAATTTTTATGATACCTCAAGCCGTGACACTACCGATGCTGGATGCACATGCCGAGGTAACGCCTGCCTATGCTAAATGGGGGAAACTTGCTATTGAAAAGACACAATCATCATACCCCAATTCAAAAATTATCGACTACTTACATGAGGGTAGTGAAGTGAATGAAGAGGCAACCATAGAAAAATTTAAGCTTTGGTTAAAAGAGGGAGACAAAGAATTCGGTGTTTATGTAAGAATTAAGTATACGACTGAAACACAAAAAGTGTTGGATGTTGAGCTTCAGGAAACAGCTAAATAGAGGATGCCCGATTCGGCATCCTCTTCATCTTTATCCTTCTACTTTTTGAATAAATTCACGCATTAATCCAGGTAAATCAGGCCAAGCGTGACCACTAACAAGGTTGCCATCTGTGTGTAAATTTGCTTCGATATACGTACCACCTGCTACTTGGACTTCTGGTTTGCAGGCAATATAGGCAGTAAGTTCACGTCCTTTAAGTACATCTGGAATTGTTGCAAAAATTTGTGCCGCGTGGCATACCGCTGCAATAGGTTTATTCGCCTCAAAGAAATGGCTCACAATCGCTGGGACATGCTCATTTAATCGAATGTATTCAGGCGCGCGACCACCAGGGATGATTAAGCCATCAAATTGTGTTGGGTCGATATCCGCAAAGGCTGCCGTTGCTTCTAAGCCATAAGCTGGACGCTCTATATAAGTGTCCACACCCTCAACAAAATCATGACAAACGGTTTGTAGTTTTTTTACTGACGGTGCAGCAATGGACACTTCGTAGCCAGCTTCTAAACAACGGTAATATGGATAATAAATCTCCAATGCCTCTACAGCATCGCCTGCGATGATTAGTATGTTTTTCCCCATGTTCCCATCTCCCTTTTTATAAGTCTAGTAGCTGTATTCGACATTTATTGTAAATTCCCTGCTAACACGGATAAAAGCATTGAATCGCCAATAAACTTCTCGGAATCGCCAAGAAATGCATGAAAAACGCCACAAAACCCGAAAGAAACGCTGATAAAATCCAATAAATCGCAGATTGCAGCAAAAACAACATACTTTACAACCTAAAAAATGAGGCGTATAGTATTTATTTAGCTAGGTAAATAATTAAGGAGAGTGATAATATGAATCCCGTTTTCCATGCTTTATTTCAAAAAAGTCGCTATTTAACAAATTGCTTGAATGAAGTATTGAAACAGCACCAGCTGTATAGCTCGCAATGGACAATTTTATATTGCTTACATACACATGGTCCAATGACATTGACACAAATTTGGAAATATTTGAATGTCGAAGCGCCAAGTATAACGAGAGCTATTTCCAGGCTAGAAACTTTAGGCTGGGTGGAACGAATTGATGGAGAGGATAAGCGCGAAAAAATTGTGACATTATCAGCGATGGCGGAGGAACAACTACCGAAGATTACTGAAACGATCTTAGCGTTTGAGGAGGAAATGGTAGGTTCACTTACTGTTGAAGAGCAGTCACAATTTATAAATCTATTGCAAAAAATGAAAGGTTGATTGATGTGCAGCAAGAGGGCAACACACAAATATGGACGAAGCGGTTCATTAGTTTATTTATAACAAATATATCGGTATTTTTTGTTTTTTATGGTTTGGTAACGACTTTGCCACTGTATGCGATCGGCGAGCTACACCAAACAGATAAGGAAGCGGGATTACTATTATCAGGTTTCTTATTATCAGCTATCATTGTACGTCCATTTTCAGGTAAATTATTGGATGTGTTCGGCAAGAAAAAGCTTTTAGTCATTGCGATTGTAGGTTATTTCTTATGTACGATATTATATTTATTTATTCATCCATTTGGTCTTTTATTAGCTTTACGTTTTGTACAAGGGATTTTCTTTAGTATTATTACGACAGCAGCAGGTTCTTTAGCAGCAGATATTGTACCGATCAGTCGCAAAGGCACAGGGTTAGGTTATTTTACAATGTCCACGAATTTAGCAGTTGTTATTGGTCCATTTATCGGTTTACTTCTTATTCAATATAGCAGTTTTAATGTATTATTTATTGTCATGAGTATTTGTGTTTTAGCGGGTGGTATTCTAGCTGTAACGATTAATACAGATGATTTACCGAAACCCGATCATCAAGGGAAACTAACTTTTAAATTTAATGATTTATTTGAACGAAAAGCGTTACCAGTAGCGGCTATTGCCAGCTTGGTTGCGTTTGCCTATGCTAGTGTATTATCATTTTTGTCAGTGTACGCACAGCAAAAGGATCTAATGTCTGTGGCAAGTTTCTTTTATGCAGTGTTTGCAGCGGCCATGCTAATTACACGACCTTATACTGGAAAGCTTTATGATACGAAAGGGCCGCAATTTGTAATTATCCCTGGTATTATTTCATTTGCAATTGGATTAATCCTTCTTGCGAATGTTTCAGGACCAGCGTTATTCTTATTTTCGGCAGTTTTTGTTGGATTTGGCTACGGAGCGGTAACAACAAGCTTACAAGCACTAGCTGTCCAATCAACAGCACATACTCGTAGTGGCTACGCAACAGCAACATACTTTACAATGTTTGACCTTGGTATTGCCCTTGGATCATATATTTTAGGGATGGTCGCAGTGCAAGTAGGGTATGCATCCGTCTATTTAACAGGTGCAGGTGTACTCGGCGTTGTCTTTATGATTTATTTACTGCGTTTAGCAAAGTTAAAATCAAAAAAGGTGGCACATATTCAATAGCAATAACCGCTGAAAATTGCCGGTAAAAAATAAAAATCGCCCATTACTATTGTAAAGGGCGATTTTATTTTGGCTTTACCGTTGAGTTTATAAGAAAAACAGTTAGGACATGCCTAACTGTTTTCATATAAATTATAAACGACCATAACCTACAAAGTATTTCTTCCAGTAGGTGCTGTTAATGTTAGCGATGCTAACGCCGCCGTCACTTGCATTAATCATTTGGTTATTTCCGATATAAATACCTGCGTGAGAAATACCTGCTTTATAAGTGTTAGCGAAAAATACTAAATCACCTACTTGTGGCGAACTTACCTTTTTCGCTGCATAATAAAAGCCTGCTGCTGATTTACGGCTCGTTGAAATACCGGCATTATTATATACATAAGTGATATAGCCTGAGCAATCAAAACCTGTGCTCGGTTTACTACCTCCAAATGTATATTTTACACCTAATTGCTGTTTCGCAATTTGGATAAGGTTTGCCGGTGTTTTAGCAGGGGTGCTAGGAGCCTTATTAGCTGTGCTATTTAGAGTTAATGTTTGTCCAACTCGAATATTTGATGAAGTTAGGTTATTCCAACTCATCAAAGTTTGATAAGAAATGCCGTTTTGAGTGGCAATCTTCCAAAGGGAATCCCCAGATTTAACTGTATATGTTGCAGCTGATGCTGTGTCAATTGTTGAAAAAAGTACAGAAGAGCCTAACGCTAATACTGCTAATTTCATCCCCCACTTATTTCGTTTATTCTTTTTCATAATATGTATCCTCCTAAAAACATTAAAACGTATTACTTGGTACAATAATGATATTAACACGCTTATATTACAGTTCTATGTCAACAAAATAACATTAAGGATACATTTAATATAATATTGAAGTGATTTTCAATGAGAGTAAGACTTAAGCATCAAAAAACTAGCCATGCGCATCGCAAAGCTAGTTCTTTTTTTTATTTTGTATTTAATTGGAGCGCAGGACCGAAGAATTCGTAATGAATTTGACCGTCAACGATATTGCATTCATGTAAAGCATTAATAGCAGCTTCCATAAATGGAGTTGGTCCGCAAATATACACTTGTGTATCTTTTGTTAAAAGAGGGCGTAATACGTTAGCGTTAATGTACTCATTTTTTTCAGAGTATAACACTTTATGATGTGCATTACTGTCTTTTTTGAATACACTGAACAGCTTGCTTAAACCAGTTGGGCCGTTTAATGCGTTCATTTTATTTTGAATGTCTTCATGGAAAGCAAGAACATTTTCATTACGTGCACATTGAATGAATGTAACGTTTTCTTTATTTTGAATTGTTTGTAACATCGCATTTAAAGGTGTTACGCCAATCCCACCACTAATGAATAGTACTGGTGCATTTGTTGGTTCATATGTGAAGACACCTGCTGGCGCACTAACGTCAATTGTTGTGCCCAGTGTAGCATCGTGTAAAAAGTTTGATACTTTTCCTTTAGGATTGTGCTGACTTTCACGTTTCACAGAAATACGGAATTCTTGTTCATTACTTGGTTGAGATAAAGTATATTGACGATTTAATAAATATTCTTCTCCTGAAGCAGTTACTCGAATAGAAACATATTGTCCTGGTTTATAAGCTGGTACTTTTGAGCCGTCTGTTGGCTGTAAGTAGAAAGATGTAACATCATCGCTTTCTTTTACAGTGCGAGCAATTTTGAACTGTTTAAATGCACGCCATCCATTATTTTGCTCAGCAGCTTTATATAAATCTTCTTCTACCGAAATAAAAATATCTGCAATTACACCATAAGCTTTACTCCATGCTTCAATGATTTCGTCAGTCGCCGCATCACCTAACACTTCTTTAATTGCTGCAAGCAGGTATTGACCTACAATCGGATAATGCTCAGGTAAAACCCCAAGACTAACGTGTTTATGTGCAATTTGTACGACTACAGGAACGATTGGTTCTAAGTTGTCGATATGCTGAGCCGCTGCATAAACTGTATTTGCTAAAGCGCCTTGTTGGCGACCTTGAGTTTGGTTTGTGTGATTAAAAATATTTAATAATGATGGATTATCTTTAAATAAGTTGCTATAGAATGTTTTTGTAATGGCTATGCCGTGCACCTCTAATACTGGTACTGTTGATTTAATAACGTTAATTGTGTGTTGATCTAACATGTTGAACACGTCCTTTCGTGATTTACTATATTCCTAAAGTATCTTTAAAGCAATATATAAAATACATCTTTAACAAAATGGACACAAACATGTATCTATAATACTTCTTTTAATTGAAATTCGTGAGAAGCTATTGTTATATTGTTTTGATATAAATAAAATGAGCGATAGAATATTAGATTTTATTGAACTTTTTATGTGATTTTAGTGCGAAGTTAATATTGTATACATAATTTAAACCGTAATGATTGTAGCGCTTGTCTACTGTTTTGATTTTTTAAAATAACAATATTAGATAGAAAAGCTAACGCAGTTATAAATATGGCGAAGTAAGTAAAACGCAGTAGCGCATATAGTATGAGCAAGGTTTCTTTAATCGGAAAACCATAGGAATAGAAGCATTTCAATTTAAGACACAATTTTTGATAAATAGGTTGAAGTCTATTAAGAACATGAAACCAAATGCCTGCTCGGCCGTAAATATATTATGCAATCCTTTGAAAGTGGTACATACATATATCTAATGAGGAGGTTTTCCAATGAATCAATCTAATGCAATAACGGAATGCCCAAAATGCGGTGGAGCAGAATTAGGGAAGGGCAAACACCATGGATATGCCGTGATGCACCCAACGAATAAGATGAGTTTTGGCTCAGAGGTTGAATATATTCTTTGTACTGATTGTGGGTATATCATTGAAAGCTATGTAAAAAAGCCAGAGAAATTTAAGGGGACGCTTTAGTTTCTATTTTAAAACGATTGATAAATATTTGCATTATTGCACTTTTTAATATGATTTTATAATAGGGTTGATGGACGTACAAAAAAGGAGCGCTTAACAAGCGCATCAGAATAATGTACGTCTTTTTTAGCTATTAAAGGAATAAAAAGTGATTTTGTCGAATAACAAATAGAGAATATATGGAATTTTTAAGGAGGAGCCTTTGTGACTAAGATTGCAATCATTTCAGATATCCATGGGAATAAAACGGCTTTGGAAGCTGTTTTAAAAGATATTCGATTAAGAAAGATTGAAAGAATTTTTTGTTTAGGAGATATAATCGGTAAAGGACCTCAAGGATCTGAATGTATAGAACTCATCCAAAAAAATTGCGAGCGAGTAGTTCGAGGCAATTGGGATGTCTTTATTCAATCACCTACGGATAATGAGTTTATCCAGTGGTACAAAGATCGATTAACAGAAAAAGATTTTGAGTATTTAAATTCGTTACCATTTCATATCGATTTGGAATTAAACGGACAACTAATAAGGTTTTTCCATGCCTCTCCAAGAAGTGAATTTGAACGTATTTTGGATAGTCATCCAATTGAAAAACGTTTATCGATGTTTGAGAATAATGAAATAACAAATTCAATCCATTTCAATAAACTTCCTGATATAGTATTCTACGGCGATATTCATACAACTTTTTTACATACATATACAAATGGTATTTTGTGTAACGTTGGGAGCGTCGGAAATTCACTTGACTTAACTTCAGCGTCATATGCAATTCTAGATGGAACACATTCAAATAATGCCATTCAATTTATTAGAGTAGATTATGATAGAGAAGCTGAGCTTAAGGTTGCTGAAGAGTTGGGTTTACCACAATTAGATAAATATTATGATGAAATTATGTTAGGGAGATATCGGGGTGCATAATTCATATCACCTATATATTCAAGGATAAAATGTACCAAGCAAAATCCATTGAGTTCAAACCATATAAACCATAGTTAAACTAACAGAGGGCGTTATTCCAAAAAGGGATAAACGCTTTTTTATTTAGGTTAGTATGTACAATGAACTTAACTGTCAGAGATGTTAGATTAATGTTTTATATTATTACTTCTAATGAATTGTAATTTGGCAATGGCTCTGGCTAAGATACTAGAAAAAAGTGTATAGTAGATAAAAAGGATTGTTAAAAAATTTAAAATTGAGGTTACTTTATGAATAATTATTTATCGCTAAAAGACCATGTTTATAATTATATCGTAGATCAAATTAATAATGGAAATCTGATTGCTGGAAAAAAGGTAAATGAAAGTGCTATTAGCGAAAGCCTAAATGTCAGTAGGACACCGGTTAGAGAGGCGTTAATACAACTTTCTTCCGAAGGGCTATTAGAAAATGTGCCAAGAAAAGGATTTGTAATTAAAAACCTTACGACGGAAGAAGCCAAAGAAACATATTTTATTATTGGGGCATTGGATGGCTTGGCTGCTGCTTTAGCGGCACCTTTTTTAACTGAGAAACATATGAATGAAATGGAGTTTTATATTCAAAGTATTGATTTGGCCATTAATACTGGCAATTTCTCTATGTATCATAAAATGCAGGAAGCTTTTCATGGCGTGTATTTATCGGTTTGCCCAAACAAAAGTCTTGTAAACCTGCTATTACAATTAGAAAAGAAGTTTTTGAAAAACTTTCATCATGCTGATGAGCCAGAAATTACAAAAAAACGACTGTCTCAAACAAACAATGAACATCGAAAAATGGTGGAACTATTTAAAAAAGGCGAGATAGTTGAATTAGAGAGATACATGAAAGAAGTACATTGGAATATTGATAAAGCAGAGCTTATACCACTTTAGGTGCTAATTTGCTCGCTTAAACACGAAAAGTAATTCTGTTTTTAAATAAACAGAATTATTTTTTTGTTGAAAAAATTTAAATATAATATACAATATACAATATACAGAAATGAATGATTCAGTTTACCCTTGAAATTTTAGAACAAGAGATTAGGGTGAAAATTAAAAAATCAGCTTTTTAGGAGGATATAAACAGTGAACAGTAAAAATTTTGATTTAGCTAAACAATTGCGTCACGAATTACATCAACATCCCGAACTTTCTAATGAAGAAGTATGGACAAAACAGCACTTAATTGAGTTTTTGAAAACGTATACAAAGTTAGTGATTGTTGATAAAGGAAATTGGTTTTATGCTATTTATCATGCAGAATCAGCTAAGCAAAATATTGCTTTTCGTGCTGATTATGATGCATTGCCAATGGATGAAGTGATTGATCTTCCATGGGCTTCTCAATTCCCAGGAAAAGCACATAAATGCGGTCATGATGGACATGCAGCGACATTAGCGGCATTTGCACTTGAAGTCGATCAACTAGGTGCAGACAAAAATATCTATTTCCTCTTCCAACCAGCGGAAGAAACAGGGGATGGGGCCATTCAATGTGTTGATTTCATTAAGGAACACAATATCGATGAAATTTTCGCCTACCATAATATGAGTGGTCTTCCTTACAAAACTGTAGGAATTATTGATGGTACAGCTTTATGTGCATCAAAAGGAATGACCATTCATATGAAAGGTTCACCTACACATGCTAGTCAGCCAGAAAAGGGCATCAATCCAGCGTTTGCCATTGCAAATATTGTGAATGCAATTCCTAAATTTATTTCCCCTAAATTAAATAATGGACTTGTTCTTTGTACAGTTGTACAAATCGATGTAGGTGAACACGCTTTTGGAATTGCTGCATCGACAGGTGATCTTCGTTTAACAATACGTGCCCTTTATGAAGATGAGCTGAATAGACTACAAGAAAATCTTGAAAATTTTGCAAAAGATCAAGCACAACAATACGGTTTGCAAGTAAGTTTTGATTATAATGATGAATTCCCTGAAACGTTCAATCATAAAGAAAGTGCAGACAAAATACGTGCCGTTGCGAAATCTGAAGGAATGACATTACTTGAACTAGATGAAGCTTTTCGTGGATCCGAAGATTTTGGCCATTTTA
Organism: Lysinibacillus sp. FSL W8-0992; assembly: GCF_038008685.1. NCBI lineage: Bacteria > Bacillati > Bacillota > Bacilli > Caryophanales > Bacillaceae > Lysinibacillus > Lysinibacillus sp. FSL W8-0992. Next base: position 3,433,645 of record NZ_JBBOZQ010000001.1, on the reverse strand, counting down.
CAAAGCTAACAAAGGGAGCTTACTGCTTCATTGGTAATGGAGAAGATTACCCGCATGTTCATACACATGAGTATGATTTCCGTGACGAATTGATTGAATCAGGTGTGAATCTATTTAAAGCATTAATTAAATAAACGAGTAAGAGAGATTTGGAGGATTTTTTATGTCAGCAAAGGAAAAACAAAAAGGCATTAATTTTCCACATGTTTACATAATGTTTATGCTAGTAATGCTACTAGTTGTGTTACTATCGTGGATTGTTCCGAGTGGGGAGTATGAACGGATAGTAAATCCAGATACGGGTATTACCGAACTAAACACTGACAATTTTTCATATGTGGAGCAAGCAAAGCCGATAGGATTCATGGATTTTTTCACAGCTTTACATAACGGGGTTGTGCAATCAGCAGATATCATTGTGATGTTGCTATTTGCAAGTGGAGCGCTATTTATTCTTGAAAAGTCTGGTGCGATTGCAGCAGGTATCCATAAATTATTAAGCGTCGCAGCAGGAAAAGAAAAACTAATTATCATCTCATTACTCGTACTGTTCTCCGTATTAGGAACAATTGGGTTCGGGGAAGGGGGTATTCCATTCATTCCGCTTGCGATGGCAGTCGTAATGGGATTGGGATATGACCGCATCACAGCTTTCGCTATCCCGACAGTTGGTTTAGCTATTGGTTTTACAGCTGGAGTTGTAAATTTCTATACGACAGGTGTAAGTCAAACGATTGTTGGCTTACCTATCTATTCTGGACTAGTATTCCGTATCGTTGCTTTAATCGTCTTTATTATTATTTCGATGATTTACATTGTGCGTTATGCGAATAAAACAAAAGCAGATCCAAGTAAAAGTATTGTTGCTGCTGAATATTTAGAAGAAATTGAGCATACAAAAACAGCTGAGTACGAAGAAGAAGAATTTACATTGTCAAGAAAGTTGGCATTATTAGGTTTAGTTGTCGTTTTAGTTGGTAGTGCATTCGGTGCTATTAAACTAGGATGGGGGATGCCTGAACTTTCTGCTGTTTATGCTATATACGCTGTCTTATTAGTCATCATTTTAAAACTTAAACCTAGTGAGGCCGCTGAAACGTTTGGTGTTGGCGCAGCTAGACTTTTACCTACAGGGCTTGCAATCGGGTTTGCTCGTTCGGTCATGATTTTAATGACGCAAGCACAAATAATTGATACAGCGGTACATTCATTATCGAATATATTAAACAATACGGGAACGATTATTACTTTATTAGTACTATTTATCGTTGTTATTTTCTTTAACTTCTTCGTTGTTTCGGGAAGCGGTAAGGCAATTATTTTAATGCCCATTATGGGACCTTTAGGGAAAATATTAGGGATTAATCAACAAGTAATGGTTGTAGTGTATCAATTCGGTGACGGCTTTACGAATTATTTATGGCCGACTTCTGGTGGGCTAATGGCAGCGCTTGGCATGTCGAATGTTAGCTATTCTGCCTGGGTTAAATTCTCAATGAAACTATTCCTTATACTACATTTTGCGGCATTTGTCTTAATATTAATCGCGCATTACATGGGGTTAGGTCCATTCTAATAGATTAGTTCATTCAAAACTTTGAAGTTCTACACAATGATTAAACGATAAAGGGGATTTCTACATGATGAATATTTTAGAACATTCTAAGAAATATGAAGAACAAATTATAAAAGATCGTCGCTATTTGCATCAGTATCCAGAAATTGGATTCGAACTACCGAACACACAAAAGTATATCCAACAACGCCTAGACGAAATGGGTATAGCCCATAAGCAATGTGGAGTAGTGCCACCTGAAATTAAAGAAAAATATGCAATAGCAGGATTTGGTTCACAAGATCAATGTACGGGTGTAGTTGCGACAATTGGACAGGGGGCTCCATGTATTCTTCTTCGCGCAGATATGGATGCATTACCAATTCAAGAAGAAGTTGAATGTGAATTTACATCCAAAAATCCAGGTGTAATGCATGCTTGTGGTCATGACTCACATGTTGCAATGCTTTTAGGCGCAGCACAAATTTTGAAGGACTATGAAGCGGAGTTACAGGGGACGGTTAAATTATTGTTCCAACCTGGGGAAGAGTGGGGGTATGGCTCAAAACTAATGATTGATGATGGTTTGCTGCAAAATCCAAAAGTAGATGCCGCATTTGGTATTCACATTATGCCAGATCAACAAGCAGGCACATTATCTGTCCATAAAGGTACGTTAACACAAGCAATGGATACGTATATCGTCAATATTCAAGGAAATGGTGGACATAGCTCACAGCCCCATAAAACAATTGATTCGAATATGATTATGAATCAACTGTATACAAGTTTAAACCTATTAATGACACGTGAAGCTGATCCAAATCATAGTGTTACATTTTCAGTAGGTGCTATGGCTGGTGGTACGGCGACAAATATTATTCCAGACAAAGCTGTTTTACAAGGAAATATGAGAAGCTATGATCAACAAACACGAGACCATTTATGTAAACGCATCCCAGAGATGATAGACCATACTGTAAAAGCATGGCGTGGAGAATATCATACAATCGAATTCCATACGCCAACAACATATAACAATCCAGAATTTATTGAAGCTATTACGCCATTTTTAGAAAATGTAGTAGGAGCCGAAAATGTGGTGGATAACGGATATCTCGGTGGTTCAGAAGACTTTTCTTACATCTCGCAAGAAGTACCTTCTGCATTTGTGGTGCTAGGAACAGGAAAAGAAGGCGAGGCACCTGTGCACAACCCTCGTATGCGTCAAAATGAGGACATTTTTAAATATGGTGCTGCCTTACATGCAAATGTGGCAATTGAATGGTTAAAACAACAGCATAAATAAGAATCTACTTTGAATACAGTTCAGCCGGAGCTTTCTGGTTGGGCTGTTTTTAATGAGCGCTTGCCGTTAACGCTCATATAGGGCTTGAATAATTCTAGTAAAGTATTCTAATAATTCAATTAAGATATTGACAACAATGCACCATTTTGATATTCTTTAACACGTTAGTAGTTTAGCAAGAGAAAGCGAAACTATTATTTCTATTAATTAATATAAAATGTTAGGGGATATTAGATAATGAAGCGCATTTTCACAATACTATGCATGCTTACAGCGGTACTAGCTTTAGCAGCTTGCGGTACTTCTGGAGAAAAATCGAGTTCAGCTGATGGCTCGAAGGATTCAGATAAATCAACAGAAAAAGTAATAATCGGAATTGATGATAAGTTTGCACCATTAGGATTCCGTGATGATAAAAACGAAATCGTTGGCTTTGATATTGACTTAGCACGTGCTGCTGCTGAACATATGGGAGTGGAAGCTGAATTCCAACCAATCGATTGGAAAACGAAAGAGGCTGAGTTAATTAGTGGCCGCATTGATTTAATATGGAATGGTTATACAATTACAGACGAGCGTAAAGAAAAGGTGTTATTTACAAAGCCTTATTTAGAAAATGCGCAAGCAGTAATGACATTAAAAAAATCTTCTATTAAAGCACTAAGCGATTTAGCAGGAAAAGAAGTCGGTCTTCAAGCGCAATCTTCGGCTGCAGAGGCATTAAATGCAAACCCAATTCACAAAGAAGTGAAAAACGTCACAGAGTTTGCAGATAATGTGTTAGCTTTAACAGATTTAAAAACAGGCCGTTTAGATGCTGTCATTATTGATGCAGTTGTAGCGGAATACTACATGACGCAAGAGCCTGAAACATTCAAACTATTAGATGAATCATTAGCACCTGAGCAATATGGAATTGGTGTCAAACCAGGAAACGAAGCATTATTAGAAAAGCTACAAGCCGCTTTAGATAAAATGAATGAAGATGGCACAGCTGCAGAAATTTCTACAAAGTGGTTTGGTGAAGATAAGGTATTGAAATAGAGTAAATGTCTCATGTACTGACGAGCTGGATTGCCACCTGTGCTTACTGGTCGTAATCCAGCTATTCGTACTAGATAATTGAATGTTATCAGTCGGCAAGAGTTTCCTCGTGAAACTCTTATCTTTTTGGAGGGAAAATAGTTATGGCGGATTACTGGCAAACAATGATTTTGCCGATGCTTGATGGCGCAAAAATGACGGTGCTGCTGTTCATTATAGCCATTCTTGTATCGATTCCATTTGGGTTCTTGCTTACATTAGCTGTGAAAAGTCGTATTAAACCATTGTCTTGGTTTGCTCATACGTATATTTATGTCATGCGCGGTACACCGCTGTTACTACAGTTATTATTAATTTGCTTCGGTTTACCGATGGTGCCAGTGATTGGTGAATATATGGTACTTGATCGCTTTGTTGCTGCCTGTCTTGGCTTTATTTTAAATTATGCTGCGTACTTTGCAGAAATATTCCGTGGTGGCTTATTGGCAATAGATAAAGGCCAATACGAAGCGGCACAAGTATTAGGCTTGTCAAAATGGCAAACAACGACACGCATTATTTTGCCACAAATGTTTCGTGTAGCATTACCTGCTTTATCGAATGAATCGGTCACATTAATTAAAGATACGGCACTTCTTTACGCTGTAGCTGTACCAGAATTGCTGCATTTTGCACAAACAGCTGTAAACCGTGACTTTACGATTGTGCCATTCTTTATTGCTGGCGCGATTTATTTAGTGATGACGCTTGTCTTAACGGTATTCTTTAAGTGGCTAGAAAAACGTTTTAAATTTGAATAGAGGTGACACAGATGGCACTGCTTGAAGTATCGAATTTGAAGAAATCCTTTGGCGAGTTAGAGGTGTTAAAGACGATCACCTTTAATATAGAAAAGAACGATGTTGTGGCTGTTATTGGTCCTTCTGGATCTGGTAAAAGCACAATGCTACGAAGCTTAATTCATTTAGAAGAAATTAATGGGGGAAGCATTTGTGTCGATGGTGACTACTTAGTACAAGACGGTGTATATGCCAAGCAACAAGATATTAAAAAAATGACAGCGAAAATGGGCATGGTATTTCAGCATTTTAACCTATTCCCACATTTAACAGTACAGCAAAACCTTGAAATAGCACCAGGCTTACTTAAAACGGAATCATCAGATGCCATTGCACGTCGCTGTCAAGATTTACTGCAAAAAATCGGGCTTGCTGACAAAGCGAATGCGTACCCAGCGAATTTATCTGGTGGGCAAAAACAGCGTGTAGCCATTGCGCGAGCGCTTATGATGAATCCACAAATTTTATTATTTGATGAGCCGACTTCGGCACTTGATCCAGAACTGACAGGCGAAGTATTAAAAGTAATGAAGGATTTAGCAGAAGAACATATGACAATGATTGTTGTGACGCACGAAATGGGCTTTGCACGTGAAGTCGCAAACAAAGTTGTCTTTATGGATGGTGGCGACATTATCGAAGCAAATCATCCAGAAGAATTCTTTACTAATCCACAGCATGAACGGACGAAAGCATTTTTACAAAGGAATTTAAAATAATTTAGAAGCTGTCTCATTTGAGATGGCTTTTCTTATGGATATCAATACTGGCGTTGATTTCCGCTACAGGTGGACGCTTTCCGCGGGCACACCGTAAGCCGCACCCCTCGCTACGCGCGGATCGTTGCGTCTTACGTTTTGTGCGTTCCCGCAGGAGTCGCCACCCTTCGCTCCAATCAACTCTGATAAACGTTAAGCTTCAAAAGAATACAAAAATAGAAGGCATCGAGTTACTTCACGATGTCTTTTATAGAAATAAATACTGCCGTTGATTTCCGCTACAGGTGGACGCTTTCCGTGGGCACACCGTAAGCCGCACCCCTCGCTACGCGCGGATTGTTGCGTCTTACGTTTTGTGCGTTCCCGCAGGAGTCGCCACCCTTCGCTCCAATCAACTCTGATAAACGTTAAGCTTCAAAAGAATACAAAAATAGAAGGCATCGAGTTACTTCACGATGTCTTTTTTATAGAAATAAATACTGGCGTTGATTTCCGCTACAGGTGGACGCTTTCCGCTGGCACACCGTAAGCCACAACCCTCGCTACGCGCGGATCGTTGCGTCTTACGTTTTGTGCGTTCCCGCAGGAGTCGCCACCCTTCGCTCCAATCAACTCTGATAAACGTTAAGCTTCATAAGAATACAAAAATAGAAGGCATCGAGTTACTTCACGATGTCTTTTTTTATAGCGATAAATACTGGCGTTGATTTCCGCGGGTACATATTAACACTAGGATGACCCTTTTAAAATCGCCAATAAAATTTAAGGTAACGCCACGAAAACCTTAGGAAACGCCACTAAACTAATAGCAATCGCCATTACGTAAAATTTGCAAGAAAATCTACATAAAATTTATTGACACTTTTTATAGTGAGAATTTAGAATAATCTTAAAAAAATCTTCTCTTGAAAAACTTTAATTGTCTTGTAGAGAACTAAAAGGATTTATATACATAAATCTATTTTAATTTTCCAACATGACCATCCCTTAACTTCGAAACAACCTACAGAATAACTCTCTTTACAATAAGAGAGCCCATCCATGTTGGAATTAATTTTTACAACTACATAGCAAGGAGGTGAACGCTATCAATAAAAAATTGGGAGTCTTTTTGTCACTGATTATTTTCTTCCTTTGTAATGTTGCCTTCGGACAATTGGTAATTAAAAGTGATAACCAATATGTAAAAGTAGCTGTACTGGATAGTGGTATTAATAAAGAGTTGGATTTCTTTCAAGGCGTTGCATTTGAAGAAGTCAATCTAATTCATCCTGGGGAAAAGATTGTTGATGATTTTAATCATGGTACGCCAGTCGCGGGAATTATTATAGGGGAAGGTGATGCTCCAATTGGTAGAAAGTTAAAAATATATGATATTAAATTGTTAGATGAAAATGGCAATGGTTCAATTGAGGATTTAATAGAAGCTATTAACTGGTGTGTAGATAAAAAGGTAGATTTTATGAATATTAGTTTTGGCTTTCAAACGCCAAATGCTGAACTTGAATCTATTATTGAAAAAGCAATAGAGCAAGGGATTACTATTGTCGCCGCCGCTGGCAATACATATGGCTTAGCAACCGACTACCCAGCAAAATTGGATGGTGTACTGTCCATCGGTTCAATGAATGAAAAAAATAAACGATCCTCTTTTTCGGCTATTGGAAAAATTGATTATGTTTTTAAGGGGGAAGATGTACAAAGTATTAATCATCATGGTCAAGCATCTGTCTTTACAGGAACCTCTTTTGCAGCTGCTTATGCAACACATCTATTCATTCAATTGAAAGAGACATATAAAGAAGTTGAGACAAAAGATTTTAACTCATTTATACAACAATATACTGTGACAAAAGATTTTTGGAATGAAGCTGAATATGGCAAAGGTACAATATTTATACAATAATATAGGAGAAATGAAACGATGAAATGGAAAAAACACTTCATATCTATTATTATTGCCCTCTTGCTATTTGCAAATATTGGGCCTAATTTGATTGCTGCACAGGAAGATGTTGTCGTGTCTGATGAGCCTATTGTGATGGTTTCTATAGATAATTTACATGACGTTAATCCAGAAGAATACCAACAAGAACTATACGATGAATTAAATAAAAATCTTATATATTCAGATGATAGTACGATAAATATTCGGAATATTGAAATATATAATAACGAATTACTTGTTCAAACAACTTTTGAGTCCGAGGATTTGAAGGCGGATTTAGACATCAAGTTTGATAGTGAAAGCGAAGAAATATTCATCGATAGTGTTATCGAAGAAAACAGCACTGTAGAGCAAAACCATTATCGTGTGACGATGCATCAACTGGAAGATGGCCATTACAGTACGATATTTACGGATTTAGAAACGCATGAAACATATGAAACTAATCCTGTAAGGTTACAGCCATACGTAATACCACCATTAGTATACATAATTGGTGGTGCGGTCGTTAGATATACAGTACAAAAATTCGGGTTTAAACAAGTCCTGAAAATTGGAAAACGTACATTTTACAGCAAGTCAAAAGATGCAGCGAAAAAAGCTGTAGCCAACTTTACAGATATCACGTTGGATGTAGGTGGTGGTAAGAAGGTTTATTTTACGAAAGCTAATATGAGACATATATTAGAAAGACATCATCCGGATTACTGGACTGGAAAAGAAAAAAAGACATTTTTTGATCCAGATTTATCTGTTAATGATATTAAAAATATTGTCACAACAGTAATCAATAATAATAAATCTGCGATATCTAGACAACTAAATAAACAAGAAGGGATAAAAGTACGAGCCAAAGTAAATAGAGTAGAATATGAAGTTTATATTAATAAACATGGTCATGTCAATTCGGCATACCCTCCTGCAAAATGACGAGAAAGTGTGGTGCTTTGTATGAATAACCTAAAGGTCGAAACATTTATTGGGGAAGAAGATATAAATGCCCCTGTTTACAAAATTGAAAGTTACCCCATTACCAATATTTTAGCAGTAGAAAAGGCACAGAAGATTTTAGAAGAAAACGAAGGTGATTACTTATGTGGCTTTGTGAGTTTGATTTATAATGAAGTGGTTATTTTTGGTGAAGAGCAAATAACGGAAAGTTTATTAGAAACGTGGAGTGATTTAATTTATATTTTTAATAAATACTATGATGGAAGAAATCATGGAATTGTTTTTTTAGATAATGCTTTCTATAATGATACGGTAATTCAAGAAATTGGTGAGTTTTATGAAATACAACTAGATTGTCACCAACGCTTTCTAGTTCCTATCGAACTTTTCAAAAATGAAGTGAAAAAGGGATTTTTTACATTTGTGGAATTCTGTAAAAATGAGAAATTACAGTTTTCTGAGGAGAGTTCTTATCGTGGACTTTTAGAGACATATGATGAATTACTTCAACTTGAAGATAGAAAAATTTAGACAGCAAAATTATAACAGGAGACTGCTTGATAAATTCAAGCAGTCCCCACATTATATTTTTCTTGGAATACCATAAATGTGAAGTGTCGTATGAATAAACTAAAAATCGAAACATTTATAGGGGAAGAAGATATCAATGCTTTTCTAGATTATACAATTGAAAGTAACTCTTTTATAAATCCATTAACTATCAACATGGCAAAGTTACAATAATAAAGCGGAAATGAAACGATGAAATGGAAAAAACACTTCATATCTATTATTATTGCCCTCTTGCTATTTGCAAATATTGTGCCCAATTTGATTGCTGCACAGGATTATGATGTAGTGTCTGATGAGCCTATTGTGATGATTTCTATAGATGATATACATGACGTTAATCCAGAAGAATACCAACAAGAACTATACGCTGAATTAAATAAAAATCTTGTTTATTCAGACGATAGTACGATAAATATTCGGAATATTGAAATATACGATAACGAATTACTTGTCCAAACAACTTTTACGTCCGAGGCTTTGAATGCAGATTTAGACATCAAGTTTAATAGTGAAAGCGAAGAAATATTCATCGATAGTGTTATCGAAGAAAACGGCACTGTAGAGCAAAACCATTATCGTGTGACGATGCAACAACTAGAAGATGACCATTACAGTACAATCTTTACGGATTTAGAAACGTATGAAACGTATGAAACTAATCCTGTAAGGTTACAGCCATACGTAATACCACCATTAGTATACATAATTGGTGGTGCGGTCGTTAGATATACAGTACAAAAATTCGGGTTTAAACAGTCCTGAAAATTGGCAAACGTACATTTTACAGCAAGTCAAAAGATGCAGCGAAAAAAGCTGTAGCCAACTTTACAGATATCACGTTGGATGTAGGTGGTGGTAAAAAGGTTTATTTTACTAAGGCTAAAATGAGACATATTCTAGAAAATCATCATCCCAATTATTGGACTGGAAATGAAGGGAAATCGTTTTTTGATCCAGATTTATCGCTTAATGATATTAAAAATATTGTCACAACAGTAATAAATAAGAATAAAGTTGCTATATCTAGACAGCTAAATAAAATGGAAGGGATAGAGGTGCGAGCCGAAGTAAATGGAATTGAATATAAAGTGAAGCTAAATAGGCATGGACATGTAAATTCAGCTTTTCCAGTAGGAAAATAAAAAATAGGCGGATGGTTTATATGAAAAATATAGAAATTAATACATTTATAGGAAGAAGATATTATAGCAATTTTCCAGAAGTAGTAACTGAAGCTATTCCTATTTCCAATCCATTAGCAGTTGAAAAGGCACAGAAGATATTAGAAGAAAACGAAGGTGATTACTTATGTGGCTTTGTCAGCTTGATTTATAATGATGTGATTATTTTTGGCGAAGAGCAATTAACGGAAAGTTTATTAGAAACGTGGAGTGATTTAATTTATATTTTTAATAATCACTACGATGGAAGAATTCATGGGATTGATTTTCTAGATAATTGTCAGTACCTTGATACTGCAATCCAAGTAATTGACCAGTATTATGAAATTCGTTTGGATAATACCCAGCGCTTTCTAGTGCCTATTGAGCTTTTCAAAAATGAAGTGAAGAAAGAATTTTTTAAATTTGTGGAGTTTTGCAAGAATAAAAAACTACAGTTTTCCGAAGAAAGTTCTTATCTGGGCCTTCTAGAAACGTATGATGAATTAATACAAAATGAATAAGATAAAAACTGGACGGCTAAAATCTAAAATTTATTAGGGTGACTGCTTGTTTTTAGCGAGCAGTCCCTACAACTTATTTTTCTTGGATTACTCATAAAAGTGAGGTGTCGTATGAATAAACTAAAGATCGAAACATTTATAGGCGAAGAAGATTTAACTGCTTCCGAATATAAAATCGAAAGTTTTCCTATTACCAATCCATTAGCTGTGGAAAAGGCCCAGAAGATTTTAGAAGAAAACGAGGGCGATTACTTATGTGGCTTTGTTAGCTTAATTTATAATAATGTGGTTATTTTTGGAGAAGAGCAATTAACGGAGGATTTATTAGATACGTGGTGTGATTTAAACTATATTTTAGATTACAGATATGACGGAAGAAGTAGTGATATTACTTTTTTAGATAATTACAGAGGAAATGCATTAGTTAAAGAAATTGACCAGTTTTATGAAATTAAACTAAATCACCAGTGTTTTCTCGTCCCTATAGAACCATTTCGAAATGAAGTGAAGAAAGGATTTCTAAAATTTGCGGAGTTTTGTAAAAATGAAAAACTACAGTTTGCGGAAGAAAGTTTATATCGGGGAATTTTAGAAACGTATGAAGAATTAATTCAAAATGAAGAAGAAAAAACCTAGATGGCAAAATATAGATAGGAAACTGCTTGAATTTATCAAGCAGTCCCACATTGTATTTTTCTTAGAATACCATAAATGTGAGGTGTCGTATGAACAATCTTAAGATTGAAACATTTATTGGTCGACAATATTATAGCTCTTTTCCAGAAGTAATAACTGAGGCAGTTTCTATTACGAATTCTTTAGCTTTTGAAAAGGCTCAAAGGATTTTGGAAGAAAATGAAGGGAATTACTTATGTGGGTTTGTAAGCTTAATATATAATGATGTAGTTATTTTTGGAGAAGAGCAATTAACGGAAAATTTATTGGATACGTGGAGTGATTTAGTTTATATTTTGGACCACAGATATGATGGTAGTATTCATAATATCATCTTTTTGGACAATGCAACTTATGATGCTGAAATTGAAATAATTGATCAACATTATCAAATTCACCTTGATAGTTCCCATAGCTTCCAATTGCCTATAGAGCCATTTAAAAATGTGGTCGAAAAAGGTTTTATTGAATTTATGGACTTTTGTAAAAATGGCAACTTTATATTCTCGGAGGAAAGTTTATATAAAAGTCATTTAAAAACATATAACGAATTACTTTATGATAAAGGTAAATGAAATTAGTGGAAAAGGGACTGCTTATCTCAAAGCAGTTCCCCAAATTTAAGGGATTTAACATGAGACTCATTTTCAAAGAAAGTATGGTGTTTTCCATGAATAACCTTAAGATTGCAACATTTATAGGTGAAGAAGATTTAACTGCTCCCGAATATAAAATCGAAAGTTTTCCTATTACCAATCCATTAGCAGTGGAAATGGCACAGAAGATATTAGAAGAAAACGAAGGTGATTACTTATGTGGCTTTTTAAGCTTGATTTATAATAATGTGGTGATTTTTGGAGAAGAGCAAATAACGGAAAGTTTATTAGATACATGGAGTAGTTTAAGTAATATTTTAGAAAGTAGATATGATGGGAGCAAAGAGGAGATAAATTTTTTGGATAATTATCCCTATTACTATACTACAATTCAAGAAATTGATCAATTTTATGAAATTCAACTTGATCGAAACCAGCGCTTTTTCGTGCCTATCGAGCCATTTCGAAATGAAGTGAAGAGAGAATTTTTCGCATTCATGGAGTTTTGTAAAAATCTTCAGTTTTCTGAGGAGAGTTCTTATCGTGGACTTTTAGAGACATACGAAGAATTAATTCAAAATGAAAAGGAAAAAACTTAGATGGCAAAATATAGACAGGAGACTGCTTGAATTTATCAAGCAGTCCTACAATGTATTTTTCTTAGAATACAATAAATGTGAGGTGTCGTATGAAAAATCTTAAGATTGAAACATTTATTGGTCGACAATATTATAGCAATTTTCCAGAAGTAATAACTAAAGCTATTCCTATTACCAATCCATTAGCGGTAGAAAAGGCACAGAAAATTTTAGAAGAGAACGAGGGCGATTATTTAAGTGGATTTGTTTACTTGATTTTTAATGATGAGATTATTTTTTGTGAAAAGCAATTAACTGAATGCTTATTAGATACTTGGAGTACTTTAAGTTATGTTTTAGAAAGTAGATATGATGGAAGCTGTCATCGAATAGTTTTTTTAGATAATGGTAAATATTTTGATACTGTAATTGAAAGTACGGGACGGTATTATCGAATTCAACTTGATTCTTCTCAGGAGTTCCTCTTGCCAAAAGAGGAATTCCTGAATGAACTGAAGAAGGAGTTTTTTAAATTTGTGGAGTTTTGCAAGAATAAAAAACTACAGTTTTCCGAAGAAAGTTCTTATCTGGGCCTTCTAGAAACGTATGATGAATTAATACAAAATGAATAAGATCAAAACTGGACGGCTAAAATCTAAAATTTATTAGGGAGACCGCTTGTTTTTAGCGAGCAGTCCCCACAACTTTGTTTTTGGGGATTACTCATAAGTGTGAGGTGTCGTATGAATAAACTAAAGATCGCAACATTTATAGGCGAAGAAGATTTAACTGCTCCCGAATATAAAATCGAAAGTTTTCCTATTACCAATCCATTAGCTGTGGAAAAGGCACAGAAGATTTTAGAAGAAAACGAGGGCGATTACTTAAGTGGCTTTGTGAGTTTGATTTATAATGATGTGGTGATTTTTGGCGAAGAGCAAATAACGGAAAGTTTATTAGAAACGTGGAGTGATTTAATTTATATTTTTAATAGTCACTATGATGGTAGAAGTCATGGAATTGTTTTTCTAGATAATGCTTCTTATAATGATACGGTAATTCAAGAAAGTGGTCAGTTTTATGAAATTCAATTGGATTGTTCACAGAGCTTTCTCGTACCTATAGAAATATTCAAAAATGAAGTGAAGAAAGAATTTTTTAGATTTGTGGAGTTTTGTAAAAATGAAAAACTTCAGTTTTCTGAAGAGAGTTCTTATTGTGGGCTATTAGAAACGTATGATGAATTACTTGGCACATAACATTTTATAGAAATTTTCTACTTAACTTAATACACATGCCCAAAGTTTTTTCTCAAAACAATTACATGAATGCTATGAACAATAATGATGAGCTTAATAATCCTATAAAATAGTCATATTGACAAATTAAATTAATTGAGTATAATGACAATTAATATCTGCATAACTAAGATTTGTGTCGCACATTTCGGAGTATAAGAATAAAGGCTATGATAAGAACTAGTAACAATCACGTAGACATACAGAAAGGTACCGGTTGCTGAGAGGTACATGTTGGACGATTGTGAATACATCTTGGAGCTGTGTACCGAAAAGCATTGTCTGAGTAGGCTACAACGGTTTAGCATCCGTAATCATGTGCTAAAGTATAGTGAGTTTGTACTTATTGAGGTAAGCAATGCGAGTTGTTTACATTTTAAAGGTGGTAACACGTGTTCAACGTCCTTTTCCGATTGGGAAAGGGCGTTTTTATTTTGCCTATTCTTATAGAACTTTCAATATTAGCAATAATATTACAAGGAGATGTTAAAATGTTTCAAAAACCAGAAGAACAGCTAAAAATTATTTTAAAAGGTGTACATGAGGTTGTAAATAAAGATGAGCTTTTAGCGAAGCTTGAAAAATCATTTAATCAACAGAAGCCACTGAACATTAAGCTCGGATTAGATCCATCAGCACCTGATATTCATTTAGGACATGCGGTTGTCCTGCGTAAAATGAAGCAATTACAAAATCTTGGTCACCAAATTATTATTTTAATCGGTGATTTCACAGGTCGAATCGGAGACCCAACAGGGAAAGCGAAAGGACGGAAAGCGTTGAGTGATGAGCAAGTACGATTGAATGCACAAACGTACTGTGATCAAATTTTCAAGATTTTAGATGCAGAAAAAACGATTATTAAATTTAATAGTGCATGGCTGTCTAAAATGACATTTGAAGAGGTCATTAAATTAGCAGCAACGACATCCGTTGCCCGTATTTTAGAGCGTGACGATTTCCAAAAACGCTACAACAATCAAACACCGATTGGCATCCATGAATTTTTCTATCCGCTCATGCAGGCATATGACTCGGTTCATCTAAATGCGGATATCGAGCTTGGCGGAACTGACCAAACCTTCAATATTTTAATGGGCCGTACTTTACAAAAGCATTTCGGACAAGAAAAACAAGTCGCGCTTTTTATGCCGTTACTTGAAGGACTAGATGGAGTCGAAAAAATGAGTAAAAGCTTAGGCAATTATATCGGTATTGATGAGTCGGCTAAAGTCATGTTTAAAAAAGTGATGGAAGTGCAAGATGATTTAATCGTGAAATACTATGAATTAGCCACGGATGAGCATCCAGACGTTGTCGAACAAGTAAAGAGTGAGTTAGCAAATGGCTTAAACCCACGTGATATTAAACTACAGCTCGCAAATATTATAACGACATTATACTGGGGCAAAGAAGAGACAAAACAAGCACTTGAGTACTTCACAACAGCCTTTACCAACAAGGATATTCCAGAAAATATCCCAGAATTATTAATAGAGATTGATGCAGAAACAATTGTAGATATCATTCCTCAACTCATAGATAGAGAATTTGTAAAAAGTAAAAGTGAATTTATGCGCTTAATTAAACAAAACGGTGTTCAAATCAATAAAGAAAAAATTAATACTGATGATTTAAATCGTGTATTAATAAATGGCGAAGTATTACAAATTGGGAAAAAGCGATTTATTCGTTTAATTAAATAATTTGTAAATCAGTAGATTTAAAAGTTCTTATCGCGGACTTTAAGAAACATACAATGAGTTCATTCATGAATGAAAGAGCTAACAGGGGATTGCTTGAGCAGTCCCCACTTATTGTTTTAATTTTTTTCTTTTTGAATTGCTTTACGCGCTAATGCGTCTGCTGCTTTATTTTGCGCATCTGGGATCCATTTGATGAAGAATAAATCAAAGTTGCTTGCAAGTTTTAATGCTTGCTCAAGATAGGGTTTAAATTCTTCATTTTTAACATATTCTTTTTCTATAGACGCAACGACAACCTTTGAATCGGAGCGAACGGAGACAATGCTCGTACCAAGCTTTTGTGCTTCCTCTAGACCGCGCACTAATGCGGTGAATTCGGCAATATGATTATTTGTATGACCGATATACTCACTAACTTGTACGTGATGGCCTTCTCCTTTAATAAAAATCCCAATGCCGCTAGGACCAGGATTACCTGCACTTGCAGCATCTATATAGACCTCTAACATGAAAATCCCTACTTTGCGATTAGACTTCAATTTTATTGTACAGCAATGGTGTTGTTTGACAACCTTCAATTTAAATCAAACATTTTTTACTAAATAAGGATGAACAAAATAGTTGCTTGAACACAACGTTCACTTCATAATAGAAAGACATGAAATTTGGACGTGAAAGGGGCGAACGTTCTTAATGGAAAAAGTGACGGTTATGAAAGATATTGATGAACTACATGATATGTACTGTGCTGATTGCTTAGTCATTAAGCAACTACGCAAAGAACGTGGGAAACCAGAAGCCCATCGTTTTTGTATTGAGGAATGTACAGTAGGGGAGCGTCTACAATTTCTTGGTGAAGAGCTAATGAAAGTTTATAGCAAATAAGAGCCAGAGATGTGGAATCTCTCACAAAAATACTTAAAAAGAAATATTTATGCATGTAATTAATCATATTTCCTTTCTTGCTTGCATAAATAACTATATGATCGGAAATAATAAAATTGGTTGGTTACCATAGAAAAAGCTACCTTGTGTTCTGCGATGCAGATTACAAACGTAGCTTTTTTCTATTTTTAGTGTAAATCGCTGGTAAACATAAAGAAATCGCCGATAGAAGCACGTGAATCGCCAGTAAACATAGAGAAATCGCCGATAAAAGTACGTGAATCGCCAGTAAACTCGTGAGAATCGCCACGAAAATCTAAGGAATCGCCACTAAACCTGTGAAAATACCGCCATAGCAAAAAGTGTTAGATTGACTGCAATCAATCTAACACTTTTTCTTGTTTTATTTAGTTGAAGCGTATTGACTTAAATCTTGATAGTATTTTGTTAAAGAGGAAGGGGAAATATCGAAAGTCGCTGCAATTTCTTTAACTGTTAAAGATAGCGATTCAAATAGTTCTTTTTCTTGACCGTAGCGAATGGCACCCGCTGCGATTGCTGCTTCTTTACGTGCAGATGGTTGTCCTTCGATTAAGTAATCCTCTAATAATTCTAGCATTGGTGCTGTTTCACGCTCATTTTGCTCAAGGAATTCCTTCACTTGCGCAATAACACCGTTTTCGAAGCTTGTAAATTCTTCACCCTTGTAGCCATTAGACACAAGTAGCTCCCAGAATGAAAGATGATCTTCTTTTAAGAATGACTGAGCTTTTTTGTTAGAAGCCTCGAAGTTTTCTTTTAACTTCACAAATACCTTTTCATGGTCTTGTGGGAAGAATATAAGAGTAGACACCGCTAAATAATGCGCTTCTTGCTTCGTGCCATCTGGTAAGATGAACGCAAAGACATGCATTCCCTCAGGAATTGGCTTATCATTTTCGCGACGAATATAAATATCTTCATTAGATAGAACATGACTAGCTTTGAAATATTTTTCCTCTACAACAGTCACTGTACCGATGAATAATGTTGGTTGTGACCAGCCTTCTAGCACTTTTAAAGTAGAAGGTCTAACCGTTTTTTTCTTCGTTTTCTTTAAGTAACCTTTCCAAATAGATGGCTCTTGATGGAAGAAGAAATCGTCTAAAGCGATTGCTTCAATAAGCTCACGTTGAAGTACGCTCTCTAATTTAGGCTGCCATGTGCCAACATGCTCGATATATGCACGAACATCTTTGCGTTCTGGATATTCTAGATAAAATGTTTGTAGTACACGCTCTAGTTCTTCGATTGCTACAGCTTCTACTGTAACTTGCTGTTTACCTTCACAACATTTTTTGTATTTTTTGCCGCTACCGCATGGGCATGGATCATTACGTTTTACCATAATTAGAAACACTTCCTTTGAAAATTGTTAGTCGATTTTTGCTAAATAAATTGCGTACTCTTAATAATAACGGTACTTTTGTACGAAGAAAAATGATTATCTATTTCGAAATATCAAAAAAGTTAATGGGGCGAGCCCTGATTCTAGTATATGTATATGTTTTCTCGCTTAGAACTAAAAAAATGAAAACCATCTACGCCCTAGAAGAGTGCGTAGATGGTAACGTTAAAAAGTTAAGAAAAAGAATAGCTTCTATTAAGCTTCAATCTCTTCTGTTAGGCTTTCTAGTTCATCGATTAAATGACCAATGTAAGCAATCGTCTCACGAAGCGGTTGATCTGTCGTTACATCAACGCCTGCCATTTGGGCAAGCTCTACAGGTGATTTTGTGCCACCCGCTTGAAGGACAGTTAGCCATTCGTCTACTGCAGTACTACCTTCTTTTAAAATACGTTGCGATACTTGTGTAGAGATTGTTAAGCCAGCACTATATGTGTACGGGTATAAGCCCATATAGTAATGAGGCTGACGCATCCAAGTAAGCTCTGCACCTTCTGCAATATTAACAGTATCTCCCCAGAATTCTTCTAAAACCGTACGTTTTAATTGGTTTAATACAGTTGCATTAACAGATTCACCTGCGTCTACTAATTCATATACTTTACGCTGATATGCTGCTTCTAATAAATGTGTAACGAAGTTATGATAATACGTTTTCGATACGATGTTTGAAATGACCCAACGTTTGAAACGTTTATCGTCATTATGAGTCAGTAAATAGTTTGCTAGAAGCATCTCATTCATTGTAGACGGAGCCTCAATAAAGTATAGAGATGGGCGACTATTTAAATAAGATTGATGTCCATGTGCATTAACAAAATGGCCTGCGTGACCCAGCTCATGGATAAGCGTAAATACTTCATTCATGCGTTCATTCCATGACATTAAAATGTATGGATGACTGCCGTACGGACTTGAACAAAATGCACCAGTAGATTTACCCTTATTTGGTGCGTAATCAATCCAGCGCTCGTTGAACGCTCTTTCAATCATTTGCTCATAATCTTTACCCATAACAGCCAATGATTTTTCAACATAATCTTTTGCTTCTGCCATTGTTAACTTTGGATCATAACTAGGATCAAGTGCTATTTTTAAATCAGCAAACGTCATTTCTTCTAATCCATGCGCTTTTTGCACAAGTTTTGCATAACGACGCATATGTGGGGCAAGCTCTTTCGTAATAAGGTCAATTTGACGATTATAAAGTGAACGATCTACATCTTGGTCAAACAATAAATAGTCAATGACAGAGTCGAAGCCCCGTAAATCAGCGATTGTTTTCTCTTGCTGAATATGTGTGTTATACACTTTTGCCGTTGTATGCTGATACTCACGAAGTTTGTTAGAAAATGCATTAAAAGCTGCATGGCGAATAGTTGTATCGGTTTCAAGCTCCCAATCATTTTCGAATAATACGTAGCTTAGCGGATGCTTCTTACCATTTGCCTCAAACTCGCCAAAATGCATATCTACGAGCTTTGTCGTGTTATAGATTTCATATGGCGCTTCAAACGTAGAGCTTAATGCAGCGAGCGTTTTTTCTACTTCTGGATGTAATTGATGAGGCTTTTGCTTTAATAGCTCTGTAATATAGCGCTTATAAAGCGGACTTGATGCTGCAGCTTCCTCTAAAATGGCTTTATCCAATGCAAGCAATTCACTGTGTACAAATGCGATGGAACTGCTAATTTTACCAACTGCGGTACCAAATTTTGCTGCACGCATTTGTGCAACTTCGTCCGTACGATCAGCCTGGATATTTAAGCTTGCATACGTTCCGATTGGGACAATGCCTACTTGTAATGCTTC
Organism: Lysinibacillus sp. FSL W8-0992; assembly: GCF_038008685.1. Taxonomy (NCBI): domain Bacteria; kingdom Bacillati; phylum Bacillota; class Bacilli; order Caryophanales; family Bacillaceae; genus Lysinibacillus; species Lysinibacillus sp. FSL W8-0992. Next base: position 3,414,026 of record NZ_JBBOZQ010000001.1, on the reverse strand, counting down.
ATAAGCTGTAAGTACATCAATTACTTTTTGAGCATCAGTAATTGTACCTTTGTATGTGCTTTCGAATTTTACTGCCTCCTTAACAAACTGAGCTAAAGCAGGTTCAAAATCAGCATCATTTTCAAGTAAATCTTGTAAATTCCAAGTTTCCTCAACTGCAACATCTTTTCGTAATGGTAATACTTCCATGTAAGAACACCCCTTTTAACGTAAGTGATACCATTATAACGAAACTATTTCGAAAAGTGAAATAATTATAGAAAGAAGTTTGCAATATTAATAGCTCTTTTTTGCGATTGAACGTTCAAAGAAGACTTCAACTATAAATAATAATTGTTAACTATGCAATTAGATGTTTGAAAATGTGTCAGTAGGGAAAATATGAGGTATAGCCAATACACAATATAACGCATACTAAAGGCTAGTATATGAATTATTGGAGGAGATATTATGACACAAAATTTAAACAAACAATTGAACAAGCTAGTAGCAACATGGTCTGTACTGTATACAAAATTGCATAACTACCATTGGTATGTAACGGGCAGTTCCTTTTTCACACTCCATGCAAAATTTGAAGAGTTATATAATGAAACAACATTAAATTTAGATGAAATTGCAGAGCGTATTCTTTCAAAAGAGGGAAAACCAGTTGCCACTTTAAAAGAACATCTTGAGCTTTCTTATATCGAAGAAGCAACTGGTAAAGAAACGACAGAAGAGATGGTCGCAACAACGATTTCAGATTTCCAAACGCTCATGAAGGCTTTAAATTCCGCAATGGAGTTGGCGGCTGAAGAGGGAGACGATCGTACAGAAGACTTACTAAATGCGATGTATCAGTCACTTGAGAAACATGCTTGGATGTTAAAGGCATATCTTAACGAGTAGTCATGAAACGAGTACACTAAGCGATTAAAAAGAAATAGGTAAAGGCAATTCCTCTGATACGAACGTGTCTTGAGTGGGCCATAAAAATTAGGAGGACATAAACAGCATGATTGAACAAAATCCACATATTGAAGTGGCACACTCGAAAGAGGAAATGCTAGCAATATTAACAAATATGCATAGTCAAGGCTATCAAACAAATGATATTCATATTATTGCCAAAGACTCTACTCCATTTGAAGACATTAAATGGGAAACCGATGTGAAAACACATGAGGCAGGTAATTGGGTAGATCAATTTAAATCATGGTTTACAGGTGAATCGGCGATAAAGGAAGGCATCAAGCGTTTTCATTTAACTGATGGGCAAACAGCCTATTATGCACAGCTTGTTGAACATGGATCCATTGTTATATTTGCTGAGAAGGCAGATACGGACGGTCCGTTAGAAATAGCGGTCGACCAAGAGGGAAACCCATATCGTCATGATCCTCTTGAGCCTCGAATGACAGCACCCGAACCATTTATTGATACGATAGATAACGTCGAGACACCTCAGCAGCGGGAAAATCGCTTAAAGGCTGAAGAAAGCATGGAAGAAATGGAACATTTGAATAGAGACAAAACAGAGTGAAAATACCCCCTTCAAAGTGATGAAGGGGGTATTTTTTATATTTTAAGCATTAATGAATATGTTGTTCTCGTTCATTCCATTAACAATGATAATAGAAAAAATGACGGATAAACTGGAAGGAAAGCACTTATGCCAAAGGGAAGAAAAACGACCTTAGATGAACGAATTCAAATTGTTTTATTTTGTTTAAAGAACGACAACAATTATCAACTAACAGCAAATACGTATCAAGTATCGTACCAACAGGTTTACCAGTGGGTAAAAAAATATGAGGCGGGTGACGAACAATCGCTGAAAGATAAACGTGGGCGAAATAAAGAAGAACATGAGCGAACAACAGAAGAGAAATTCAAGGTAGAAATTAAACAACTTGAACATGAAAATGAGCGACTACGTACAGAAAATGCATTGTTAAAAAAGCTAGAGGAGCTCGAGGGGAGGCGGATAATGTCATAGATAAATATATGGCAATACAAGCATTACATCTTCATAATAAGTTCTCTATTTCTCTCCTCTGCGAATTCGCGGGAATATCACGCTCATCGTACTACAAATGGACAACGCGTGTACCAACGATAAGACAACAGGAAAATGACGAGATTTTAAAAGAAATAAGTGAGCTACATGAAAAGGGACAAGTGAACTATGGCTATCGCAAAATGCAGCAGCATATGAACCAGAAATTTAATAAACAATTTAATCATAAACGGATTTTGCGATTAATGAAGCAAGTAAGCTTTCAATTAATAAGTAGTGAAAATCAAATGAAGGCTGCCATGAAAAGGTCTAAGGAAAATATATTAGATGATGAGTAGACACAGTCGGAAATTTATGATTAAGGTTAATGCCAATAAAACTTTCATCATTTAAAGCTCAAAATGCTAGTATTCTAGCGTTTTGAGTATTTTTATTTTCCAGAGCATTATTGTTTAAAAATTATCTCTCAAAGTTTAGATGTAGCTCATATTTTATAAAAATAAAAATAATTCTTAAAAATGTAATGACTTTTAAAGGTGAAATAATTATAATGCGGTTAAAATATTTCCTAGTTTGAAAATAGAAGGTTCTTTTAAGAAATTCATAAAGACTATTGGTGTTTTTTGATTATATTTTTTTGCAGAGTTCATGTGTAGAAAGAGGTGAATGTTTTCAAATCTAAAAGAATAAAATTTGTTTTTTTAGGTTCTTTACCTATTTTATTTTGTATTTTTTTATTTGCCAAATTGGATAATAATAGTTCTGATTTAAGCTGGTCAGAAAAAATTGTTGGTTTTGATAAAAATGAATATGATATACCAGTAAAAATAGCTATTTTAGATAGTGGCATAAATAAAGAGCATTCTGATTTACAAGATGTAGATTTTATAGAATATAATGCGATTTCTAAAAAGAAAGAAAAAGTTCATGATGATTATGGACATGGTACAGCTATAGCTGGAATTATTGCAGCTAAAGGAGGGAAAGTAAAGGGGATTTTAGCTAATCCTATAATTTATGATGTTAAAGTAATTAATGAAAACGGAGAAGCTAAATTAGACACAGTGATAGAAGGGATTAATTGGAGTATTAAAAATGAAGTTGATATAATTAATATCAGTTTTGGCTTTATCAATGATCGTAAAGATTTAAAAATTGCTATTGAAGAGGCTATAAAAAGTGGGATTATAATTATTGCTGCAGCAGGGAATACTATGGGGATTTCAGTTGACTATCCGGCTAAATATGATGGGGTACTTTCTATAGCATCATTAGATGAAAACTTAAAGATTGATTCATATTCTGCTATTGATAAAGTGGATTATTCAGCTCCTGGTGTTGATATTTTATCAACAAATAAAGATGGGGATTATGAGTTGTTTTCAGGAACTTCTTTTGCGACTGCCTATGCAACTGGAATAATTGCTTCGATATTAAAACAAGAAAATATTGAAGAGAAAAAAGATTTATTAGATGTTATAGGCAATTATATTGTGAATGTAGGAAATGACAAAGGATATGGAAAAGGGCTATTGACGCTTAATAAAAATATTTTGGTGGAAAGGAAATGAAAAAATGTTTAATCCAATTATTAGTTGTAGCTTTAGTATTTAATATAACATATTCAGCGATGGGTCTTGCGAGCAATTTTAGTGATGATTCTATTGAAGCAAATGCGAGAAAAATTGATTTGGATGTAGACTATAGTGTTAATGAAATATCTTCAGAAGATAGTAAGTCTGTTTATCGTATCAATGTCGAAGACGACTTGGGCATTAGCAATAAAAATTTTGAAATGCAAGTAGAAGAGTTTTCAATGAATGAAATTGGAATAAGTTCGCATTTGATTTCAGAATATTTTGATTTTTATTCATATATGCATATAAACATTGATTCTGGTGAGATGTTTGTTAATTTAAAAGAAAATGGAAAAGACAGAGAGTATGATTTAATCTTTGTGGAAATCGAAGGAGAAAATTTCAAAGCACTTCTTGTAGATAAAGATACTGAAGAGGTATTCTTAATGAATACAATTGATGCAAATGCATCAGCAATTCCAGTTTTAGCTATTGTTATTCAACAAGGTGCAAGATGGGCCATTAAAAAGTATGGAGAAAAAGCACTTATAAGTGCTTTTGGAAAATATGCTTTAAGTAATGCAATAAAAAAATTGCCCAATTTCATTGTTAAAAATAAACATTTGAGTAGTAGTACTAGCAATTGGGCAAAATTTAATACTAACAGTCAGACAACTGCCAAAGGTTGGATAAAAGAAGCATTACAGAAAGCCTCGGTTTCAGATTTTGAAATAAATTATAATGATAAATTATCATTTAAGTTTGACGTAAATCTTAATAAAAAAATAGGTACAAAAGGTGAAACAAAAATAAGAATAGTGATAGGATATGATGGTAATATATGGACGGCATTTCCAGTAAAATAAAATTTGAATATGAATTTTTAAGTGAATCAGATGCCATTTCTAATAAAGATAAGAGAAATGTTTCGTTAATCTTGGGAGTAGAGGCTATCTTTAAAATTAAAATTAATGAAGCGTTATATTTTGAAGAAGAACTAGCTTTTTTAGAATTTTATAAGTCTCTGTATGTGTGGAAAGAACGTATCAAAGAAATTGAAAGGTTGGATTTCCATTATTATTCAGTAGAGTATGATGATTATAAAGATGGAGCGATTATTTCTTTGATACCTTTTTCTAATAAAGCTAGGTTAAAATCCATTTGGGCAAAATCTAATGTTTATAATGTTTTTGACTTAGATTATATTGTTAATGAATTTTTAGTTTTAGAGAAAAAACTTAAAGAAGATATTGAAAGCTATTTTAATATTGAATTAGGCAAGTTTATTAAACATATTCCATATAGTAAGCAGTTATACAAATTTGATATTGAGTGATTTGTCAATTCGATAACTTAAAAACAGTAGCCACCGATCAAATAAAATTGATAGGTGGTTTACTAGTTTAAAAATATCTTTTATTTATTGAATATTAAAACTAAACTAAATCATTTTCAGAAAGTTAATCGATAAAAGTTGCTTCCGAATCACTCCATTTATAATAAACCAATTTTAAATTATGTCCAATCATTTCAAATTCTTCATCACTAAAATAGGACGCTATTTTAAAATACTATTTGGCGTTCTGTTTATTAAATTCACCAAACTAATAGTGTATTGAGTATTAGGAGTTTAACTAGAAAATTTTTTTATTTTTTATTCTATTTAATCTGTCCAAACTTGACAGGTTTTATTAAGTTGTTGCATACTAAAAACCTAAAAATACTATAATTTGGAGGGGTAATTATGCCACAAGATTTAAACAAGGAATTGAATAAACTAGTAGCAACTTGGTCAGTACTGTATACGAAACTACATAACTATCATTGGTATGTAACCGGTAATGCCTTTTTTACACTCCATGCAAAATTTGAAGAATTATATAATGAAATTACAATAAACTTTGATGATACGGCAGAGCGTATACTGTCAAAAGGTGGAGAGCCGATTGCTACGTTAAAAGAATATCTCGAGCTATCACATGTTGAAGAAGCGACAGGTAAAGAAACTGCTGATGAAATGGTAGCAACGATTGTTTCAGACTTTGAAAAACAAATGCAAGCTATTCATCATGCTATGCAGCTAGCAGCAGAGGAAGGGGATGACCGTACTGAAGATTTATTAAATGGTATGTATTTATCCCTTGAAAAACATACTTGGATGTTGAAAGCCTTTCTTGATAAAAAATATGCATAATGAATATTGGCACTTGGAGTAAAGTTAATCGCTCCAAGTGCTTTTTTATACCGATTAATAAAATAAGACAAAAACGCAACAGAAAACAATATGATATGACAAATATTACAGTTATATAAAGGATGCATAAAAAGGGTTTTTTGTGAAAGGAGCAGGGTACATACATAGTAAGCCTTACAAAATTAGGAGGAATTGAACATGATGAATGAACAAAACCCAAAAATTGAAGTTGCACATACGAGAGAAGAGATGTTTCATATTTTAAAATGTATGCGCATGGAAGGTTATAACACAGATGAAATTCATATTATTTCTAGAGAAGCACACGAAATTGATGATGTAAAATCAAATGTTGATGTGAAAACACATGAGGCAGGTAACTGGTTTGACCAAATTAAATCATGGTTTACAGGTGAAACAGCTGTTACGGAAGGTTTAAAACGATTTGATCTGACAGAGGGGCAAACAGCTTATTACGCTCAGCTTGTTGAAGAAGGAGCCATCGTATTATATGCGGAGCATGATAATGTAAATCCTTCAACATCTACACTGATTGCAGATTCAAAACGCGCTCAACTTGACCCATTCGATACACATGTAACGCCACCTCAATCTATCGTTGATGAGACACCAGCACAACGCGAAGAGCGACTAAAAGCTGAAGAGCAAATGAATGAAGCTGAACAAATGAGAAGATATTTATAGAGGTAAAGAGGCTAGAATTTAACTAGCTTCAAAGAAGCAAAAAGTGAAATGGTATGCACTCCATTTCACTTTTTGCTGTTTTTCTATTAACAAAAAAGAAAAGACCCTGAAAATCTTATCAATTTTCAGAGCCTTAGTATTTTTAATGCATAACTTTTTCTTGTTCATGTTTTCTCATAAATCGTAGGATGTGAAGTTGTTCAAACTGAGCGACAAGATTACCAATTAAAATAAAGCTTCCGCCGATAAGTAGTTTAGCCGTTAGCCCTTCGCCGATGAACATCATCGCAAACATCGCTGCGAAAATAGGTTCTAATGAGAAAATTAGTCCTGTATGTGTAGCAGAAGTGTACTGTTGTGCAACAGTTTGGCCAACGAAGCAAAATGCACTACAGATAATACCAAGCCCTAAAATCGCAATCCATGAAGTAGTTGAATTCGGAAGTGTTGGTGCTTCAAAAAGTAGTGTTAAAACAAGCGCATAAATTCCAGCAAAACCGAGCTGGTAAATACCATAAGAAATCGATTCTACGCTACGTGTAAAATGACCGTTTAACAGTAAATAAATCGAATAACATAATGCCGCGATTGCAACTAATATATCGCCCATTTGAAATGTAAAAGAATGTTGAATAGTTAATACTGTAATACCAATCATCGTGCAAATAATTGCAAAACTTACTGCTTTTGATGGCAACTTTTTCTCGATAAAGCTACTGAAAATGGGCACTAAGACTACTGTAAGGCTTAAAATAAATCCTGCATTTGAAACAGAAGTTGTCTCTAATCCAAATAAGCTAAGTGCAAAGACAATGAATAACAGAAAACCTTGAATAGCTGCGTATTTCAATGTTTTGAAATTGACCTTTATCATACGTTTATAAAAAATAATGCCTGCTGCCAAAAATGCGATGATACAGCGTAACGCTACCACATTAAATACAGCTAATGTTTCAAGTCCCATTACCATAAACGTATAAGACAATCCCCAAAACATTGTAACTATGACCATTAATAAATTTGCTTTCCCTTGATTACTCATTATGCACCTTCTATCTCTGTGTACTAAAACAGTTTCATACTAAAATTTACTATATATCTTGTATTGTGATTAGTAAAACGAATGTTTATAATGATTAGTATTAAAAAAATTCATGTATATATGAGGGAATGTGAATGAGTTTAGTCAAATATGAGATTTTAAATAAAGTTGCAGAAGTTTCAAGCTTTACGAAAGCGGCTGACGCTCTTGGATTAACCCAATCGGCAGTTAGTCATGCTGTTTCCAGCTTAGAGAAAGAATGTGGATTTGCCCTTATTCATCGAAGTCGAACAGGTGTGACATTAACGAGCGAGGGACAAACAATGCTTCGGGCTATGCGAAATGTTCTTGATGCGGACGAATTATTACAACAAGAAGCGGCCCATATTCTTGGTGTAACCAGAGGGAAATTGCGAATAGGTGTTATTTCTAGTATTTCTTCCAACTGGATGCCAGAAATTATCCGTATTATGGACAATCAGTTTCCAGGTATACAAGTAGAGTTACGTGAAGGGGACTATTATGAAATTGAACAGTGGCTACAAAGTGGTGAAGTTGATGCTGGTTTTCTTAATGGTCAAAAATCGGAGCAATTTCAATTTATCGAATTGGTCCAAGACCCCCTTTTATGTATAGTTTCTGATCAAAGCTCTCTTTATAATCGTTCAGAAATTGATATTACTGAACTAGAAGACATGCCTTTTATAATGACATCGTATCGAGGAACTAATGATGTAAAAGTAATTTTAGAGCAGTACCATGTTAAACCGAATATTCGATTTGAGCTATCGGAGGAGGTTGGGATTATTTCGATGATTTCACACCATTTAGGCATTACAATTTTACCTCGATTAGTGATTAACCGATTACCGTCCTCATTAAGGGCTATCCCACTAAAGCAAGGTGGTTATCGTACGATAGGGCTAGCCATGAAACATCAAGCCTCACCAGTAACGAAAAAGTTTGCGGAAATTTTAAGTGTGTGGCTAAAAGAACAAAATAAGAAATAGGTTATTTAAGCTTTTTACGTTAAAATAGAACATGTAGATTGCTTATTAATTTGTTATTTTTCAAAAATGATAGTTTGAAAAGAAAAGGTGAGTGTGAGTGGGGACATTACAAGGAAAAACCGTACTCATTACAAGTGGGGGAACACTTGAAAAATGGGATCGTGTGCGAGGGCATACGAATTTATCGAAGGGGTCAATGGGCTGTTATTTGGCTGAAGCAGCTCTAGCCGCAGGTGCAGACGTCATCTATATGCATGGCTATTTTGCACAATTACCGATTAATCAAGATAAAATGCGTACAGTACGCTTTGAAGGTATTGAAGATTTAAGTGACAAGGTTCGTCATGCTGTACAAAATGAACAAGTAGACATCGTTATTATGGCAGCTGCAGGCTCTGATTGGGTCATTGATAAAGTATACGATCAATCGGGGAATTTAATGGAAGGTGCAGGGAAGATGCCGTCTGACGAGCCCCCAGTTATTCACTTTAAAAAAGCACCAAAAGTGTTAGGGCAAATAAAGGGTTGGCAGCCAAATGTCACTTTAGTAGGATTTAAGCTAGAGGCAACGGACGATGAGGAGTTTTTACTGTCCCGTGCACGTCTTCGTATGGAAACAGCCAATGCACAGTTGATGGTTGCCAATAGTTCACAATCTTTATATGGCGGACAAGAGCCACATTGGATTGTACCTGCACAAGGACAACCTATCAAAGTCATTGGTAAACAAGAAACGGCAAAAGTGTTAATGGAATTCTTACAAAACGAATAAAGAGCAGCTGTGTAGAATATATAATTCTGCACAGCTTTTTTATGTTTTGAACATTCATACTAATGCTTTCAAGATCTTAAGATTGGATTTTAAGAAAATTTAGAGCAATAAAAATGTACTTTTTTCTCTATTGCATAGTATTCAGCTAGGTTTTATAATATTTATATTGACAATAGGTTTTCTGAATTATAGAATTATTTCCAAGAAACGTAAACTCTTATCGCGAGAGGTCTGGAGGAATGAGGCATAATGAAGTCTCGGCAACTGAGTTAATCGGTGCCAACTCCAGCAAAGTTATCTGAGAGATAAGGGGAGGCATCAAATCGTCTTGATGCGTGGATCTCTTTTATACACAAAAGTATGAAAAAAAGAAGGGGTGTATCGTATGTCTCAACTGTCTAAGATTGATGATAAGAAATTAGAAGTTATTGCGAAGGCTATTCAAAATTTAGAATTTGGTGAAGTGCAAATTACAATTCAAGATGGAGTTATTGTCCAAATTAATCGACTGGAAAAACAAAGATTTCCTCAAAAAAAGTAAAGCTTTAAAAGAAGCATAGAAATTAACTCGGGACCAAATTTTAAGCTTATTGTCGCCACATAGTGTCCTGAGTTAATATGCAACATTCATGTACTTGATTCATGTTCCAATATTGTACGCATGTGCAGATTGTTCGTAATGAAAAAATATTATTAACGTACAAACAAAAAAAGTAGGCATCTCAAAATAAAATTTGAAATACCTACTTTTTTATTATTCGTAAAAACTCGTTGGGATTTGACCAATATGCCTACGATGATAAAGCAATGGCTCCTTCTGCGCATTATCAATTTCTAAAATATGACCAATGAAAATCGTATGGTCCCCTGCATCGATTTTTTTATACGTTTCGCATTGCAGCGTAGCTAAAGTATCATGTAATATTGGCAAACCATGTAAAGAATTAGACCATTTGACTTGCGCAAATCGGTCAGGGATTTTGCTTGAAAATACTGTACATAATTGTGTTTGATCGTTCGCTAAAATATTTACCGCAAATTTGTCCGTATTACTAAAAAGTGGATGCAGCTGCGATTTTTTGTCCAATGACCATAGGATAAGGAGCGGATCTATGGAAACAGATGCAAAGGAATTGACCGTTAAGCCAATCGGTTCATTAACATCGCTGTAAGCTGTGACAACTGTGACACCTGTTGGATAATTACCTAAAGCCTGTTTAAAAGCAGTTACTTTGTCCGTCATACAATCACCTCTTATTATTTTATGGAGAATACGGGTTGTTTGTTCTTGTAGCATTTTTTCTGGTGCTATTATGGATAGCCTACAAAATAATCCAGCAACTGTAAAGCTGATTAATAACGATTATTTTAAAAAAATCATCAATTGAAAGGATTTTTTTAATGCTTTTTAATGCTGATTATTACTTGGATATCCAGACTTCTACTTTATATTGTATCTTTAGTCATTAGTGTCAGTAGCAGTTATAGAGCCGGATGGAGATATTAAAGGGATAGATTATTTAGTTAAAATATCTAGTTTTTAAGAGGGGAATGACTTTAACGTTAAAATTTATTTAAAATTGATAGAGAAAAAATTGTATGGTAAAATCTAAGCAAAAATTTTTATCGTTAATATTCTGCATAACGGAACTATTTTTACTTTAATAAAAATAGCTTGATTTATTGATACTTTGCCTATTGAATGAGTTAAGTATTTTCAAATTACTTATGCCTAGGAGGTAGTTAGTGTTAATCGGTTGAAGGTTGTTAAATGTATTCCATCAGGACCATTATGAAATAAATGGTATACCAATACTCACGTACTAGGGATTAAAGATGGGCATATTAGACAACTATATCCAAAAAACTAATGTGAGGTGAATATATGATGGAAGTAGTAACAATTAATGAATTTGTTGTAAAAAGAATTATCGACGATTTGGAAGACGCAGTCAACAATCCTGATAAATATACGATAAGCATAAACGATAATTGGGATGAATTTGTTTCTTTTATCAATAACACTCAAAATAAATATATAGAAGAAGACGGTCTTCTTAGACTTGATGGTGGGTTATCGATTAAATGCTATAATAAAGAGATTTTAGGTGTTCGATATTGGGACTATCTCCCTGAGCTATGGGGATATATTGTCAATGTGATTGAAGATTACTTAGAGGACGGCATTGGGAAAAGTTATTTTCCTGATCAACCAGTTAAAATACAATTAAAGCAATTAAAAAATAAAAAAGTACAATTTTTATTTGATAACGACGATCATGTGTTAGAATTTGAACAAAAAATGCTATTAGGTATCTTTTTAAATCGTGCTGAAGTCTTTTTTACTGTTCTTGTAAAAGAACTTGATTTGACTAAATATAGCTACGAAATTGAAAAAATTCAAAAATTAAAAACCCAGATATGAATCAATTTATATTGAGTGCAACTAATCAAAAAGTGTTAGATTGATTGAATCAATCTAACACTTTTTCTATACCGTTGATGTCCGCTGCGGCGGTGTTTTCCGCTCAGCACAGTAAGCCATAACCCTCGCTATTGTGCAGAGTGCCTCCGCCTTTCATTGTGTGCTGTTATGAACAGAAGTCACCAACTTCGCTACCATCTTAGCCAACAACAACAGGCTTTTCAGTGCCTTCGTTGCCTTTGTTTTGTCCACTATTACCTGGAATAATACGTTCTTCAGTTTCTTTATCGAAGAAGTGTACTTTATTCATATCCAATGCCAGTGGCAATACTTGGCCTGGTTTAGCAGTGGCATTGGAATCTACACGTGCAATAAATTGATGACCTTCGATTTGTGAATAGAGCATAATCTCTGCGCCCATTAATTCAGCTACTTCAATTGTTACATCGACTCTTGAACCTGGAGTTGATTCGATAAATGCTTGTTCATCGTGGAAATCTTCAGGACGAATACCCATAATAACTTCTTTATTGTTATAGCCTTGCGCAAGTAAGTCTTTCATTCTTTCTTGTGGCACAGTAATGGACGTATTCCCAATGTGGAATTTGCCATCTGTAAGTGTACCCGTAAAGAAGTTCATAGCAGGGGAGCCGATAAAGCCGCCGACAAATACATTATTCGGTTGCTCATACACTTCTTTTGGTGCACCTACTTGTTGAATAATGCCATCTTTCATAACAACGAGGCGAGTAGCCATTGTCATGGCTTCTGTTTGGTCATGTGTCACGTAAATTGTCGTTGTTTGTAAACGTTGATGAAGTTTTGTGATTTCAGCACGCATTTGTACGCGAAGTTTCGCATCCAAGTTTGATAAAGGCTCATCCATTAAAAAGACTTTTGCATCACGAACAATGGCACGACCTAATGCAACACGTTGACGTTGCCCCCCAGAAAGGGCTTTCGGTTTACGATTTAAATATTCTTCCAGCCCTAAGATACGCGCTGCCTCGTTCACGCGGCGATTAATTTCATCTTTCGGTAATTTGCGCAGCTTTAAGCCAAATGCCATATTTTCAAATACGCTCATATGTGGGTATAAGGCATAGTTTTGGAATACCATGGCGATATCGCGATCTTTAGGCGCTACATCATTCATTCGCTTTCCATCAATGATTAAATCTCCCTCTGAGATTTCTTCTAAACCAGCAACCATACGCAATGTAGTAGATTTACCACAACCTGAAGGACCTACGAATACAATAAATTCCTTATCTTCAATATCAAGATTGAAATCCTTTACTGCTGTGACATTTTTGTCATAGATCTTAAAAATATGTTGTAATTTTAATTCAGCCAATTTCGCCATCTCCCTTATGTAAGTGTTTTTTTAGAGTATAAGAGAAAAATATGTAAAATGTATACGTATACATTACACAAAACATGTTTGGGCACATTGTACAACTATTGATAATTTTCTGATTTCAACAGTATCATTGCAAGAGAAACAAAAGCAGCGTTTGCAAAGGACCGAATATCTATACCAGTGTTTTCAATAAATTTGTCCAATCGATATTGCAGGCTATTGCGATGGATATAGAGCTTTTTTGCAGTTAAAGAAGCATTTAAATTACATTGCAAAAAAACTTGAATAGTATGAAGCATTTCTTGCCCTTCAATACTTTCTACAAAAAGATCGGACAGTATATCTTTTTTTACGAATGATGGTGAATGAATCATCAATAATGGAAAAGCTTCGTAAAATGTAATCGTCTTTTCACGATTTGCATAACGATGAATTGTGTTAAAGCATTGGAATTCATGGTCAAATTTTTCTTTCAATAAATAATTTGCTTGATGTAGTTGACCGATATAACTATAAATTTCAACAAAAAAATCACTAGTGAATGTATCACTTAGCTGATTAAACGACTCTTGATCGAAAACTACTTGTGGCTTTTCATCTATTATCATACCTTGTGTGTCATTGATCATTAAAATGATTGGTTGCTGAAATCCACCAGTAATCGCTTCTTTAAAGTTGTTAAAATCATCAATTGGTTGTTTCAGATAGAAATAAAAAAAGCGCAATGTTTTTACATCTTGTAAAAACGGTACCTCTTTTGCATCATTAAATAAAAAATCATACCACTTCTGCTGAATATTCGAATTATTTTGTTCGATAGTAAGATGCTCAACGGGAAGGAATAAAGTTTTTAATAGATTGTGTTCTGAATTGGAAAGGGCTGTTTTGCTAATCCCAAATTTCCTGCCATCTTCTGTTTGGAACCAATATCGATTATTATCTTGCGCATTATATGTAGTCGTAAAAGCTGTTTGAAAAAGATTTTCTAGTTTTTCAAGCATTTGTTTCTCCTTTTTAGACTGATTGTAAACAATTTTCAGCCTTACTGTAAAATAATATCGCCAATCATTATTTAATTGTTTTGATGAGAAGCGCTACATAACAGCTGTATTATGTTATTTAAAGTAGCAATTATAAGGTAATTCTTTTTTATGCATACAAAAGGTGAAATTTTTCTCCAAAAAATAAAAAAATAAAGAAAATTATTTACATTTTATTTTGAATTGTTATAATATTAATTGTAAGCGTTAACAGTTGGTGGTTTAGATTAAGGTCATGCATTGCTTACGAAGTACAGTAATTTTTTCGTGATGTTATGTCACATAAGGTTTTATTAAAATTAATTAGGTGGTGTTCAAAGTTGAATTTAGAAAAATATAAAGGTATCATTCCTGCTTTTTATGCTTGTTATGATGATCAAGGAGAAATATCTGAGAACCGCACAAAAGAACTTTGCGACTATTTATTCAACAAAGGCGTTAAAGGGCTTTATGTTGGTGGAAGTTCAGGGGAATGTATTTATCACAACCTTGAAGAAAGAAAAGCAACACTAAAATATGTGGCAGAACATGTAAAAGGGAAGCTCACGTTAATCGCTCATGTTGGGGCACCATCGACAAGGGATAGTGTGATTTTAGCAAAATATGCTGAGGAGTTAGGCTATGATGCTGTCTCTGCTATTCCACCTATTTACTTTAAGTTTTCTGAAAGTTCAGTTTATAAATACTGGACTGAAATTATGGATGCAACGAATATGCCATTTATTATTTACAATATCCCGCAAACAACAGGGTTTGATCTTTCAATTAATCTATTTAAGAAATTATTAGAAAATAAGAAAGTGATAGGCGTAAAAAATTCTTCGATGCCAGTTATGGATATTGAAAGATTTAAGTCTACTGCAGGTGAAGATTTTATTGTATTTAATGGACCTGATGAACAATATGTTTCAGGCAGAGTAATTGGTGCAGATAGTGGGATTGGTGGAACATATGGCGCGATGCCAGAACTTTTTATCAAGGCAGAGGAATTTGTATCAAATGGGGATTTCGCAAATGCGAGAAAAATTCAGCATGATATTAATGATATTATCGTTGCTTTATGTTCATTAAATGGTTCCATGTATTCGACGATTAAAGAAGTTTTAAAATTAAATGGGGTTACAATTGGCAGTGTCAGAGGCCCATTAGAGCCAGTATCTGGTGAGGATTTAAATAAAGTAGCAGGCATTAAGGCGTTAATCGATCAAACAATATTAAAGTACAAAGAGAGCTAATAAGAGATTCGAAGTTTTGAAATTCTCAAAGGAATGCGGGTATTGTTGCACATTAGGAGGGAGGACACAAGCCTATTACATGGCTTGTCTTTCATAAAGGTAATTTTAATTTGTAAATTAAATTATTAAGGGGGAGTAGTTTATGTTTAAAAGGCGTTATCTAACAACCGCAATAGCAATTTTGTTTGTACTCTCAGTGCTAGCAGGTTGTACAAGTAATTCTACAGATAGTTCTAAATCTAGTTCTTCTGATGAGGTAGAACTAAAAGTTTGGTTAACTCCACAGTGGAAAGGTGTTTTGGATTCTTCTGAGGATGGAGCAGATTATGATAGCTTTTTCAAACATGCAGGGGAGCGATTTGCTGCTGAGTATAAGGACCACAAAGTAAAGGTTAATGTAGAAGTTATTGCAGGTGATCAACGTGATGAGCTATTAAACGTAAGTCTTAATGGTGGAACACCTCCAGATGTATTTTTTGAAAGTGTGTTTGCAATGGGCGACTATGCTCATAGAGGTGCTTTAGTACCGTTAAACGATATCGTTGATGATGAATCGAAAAAAGATATTGCACAAGGTTATTGGGATAGCGTGACATTTGGTGATGATGTGTACTTCTTCCCATTCTCACATAACCCAGGTACTTTAACTTACAACGCAGATATGTTTAAAGCTGCTGGACTAGATGAGTATATTGGTGGAGAGCATGAAATCAAAACTTGGACTCTAGCAGACTATGAAAAAATTCTAAACAAGTTAAAAACAGATTTACCGAAAGATAAATATTCAAATGCGTATCCAATGGGATTATACGCGCTAAATAATCAAGGTGATACTTGGAATCTTGCTTATTTAAGAATGTTTGGCAATAAGTTCTTTGATAACAATGGAAATTTAATCATTGATGACGCAAGTGGTGTGAAAGCTGCAAATTGGTTAAAGAAAATTTATGATGAGGGCTTAACAAACCCAGGTGCAGAATCCGTTTCTTCAAACGATGTGAACGCGATGTTCCAAAATCAACAGCTTGCAATTAGTTTTACAAACGCAATTTTATTCAATAATGCAATGGCTGATATGGAAAGTGGAAAAGCGCCTAAGTTTGATATAAGACTGGCTAATATTCCTTCTGAGAGCGGGGACCCATTAACATTTACTTATGTAACAGGTGCAGCCGTTTTTGATACAAAAGATGAAACAAGAATTAAAATTAGTAAGGATTTCGTGAAATTTATTTCTACAGATCCTGAACTTGTGAAGGCATCTAAAAATGGCGTACCAGTTAGAACAACTGTTGCTGATGAGTTTAAATCAGAAAAACCTTACTTTGAGGCGTATTCTGCTAATGATCCGTACATGTTTAATTTCACTGGAAATGTACCTGGATACAGCCAATTAAGACAAGTTTTATATCCAGAATTACAAGCTTTATATACTGGTGGTAAAACGGCAGATGAGGCTGTGAAAAATTACCAAACGAATGGTAATAAAGTTATAGAGGAATCGAAAGTAGACTCTGTAATTTATAATAAATAGCTCTGCGCGTATATAACTTTACAACAATTTAAGCCCCTTTATTTTGGGGCTTAAATTGTAGAAAGGTAAATGATACCGATGAAAATCAATAAAAAATCTTTTAAAGAAAATATGACAGGATACTTGTTTATTGGACCTCAAATATTACTTTTTTTAGTATTTTTAGTTTACCCTATCATTGAAGGGATTCGTTTAAGTTTATTTAAGATTAACTATCAGAATGAAATATTTGTTGGGTTTGAAAACTATCGAAAATTATTTAGTGATCCTGTTTTCGTGCAATCTACAATCAACACCATTATTTTTGTTGTTTTCATTGTGGCATTAACAGTAATTTTCGCTCTGTTTGTTGCCTCTACTGTTTTTGATAAAAATGCAAAATATGTGTCCTTCATACAAGGAGCATATTATATTCCGGTAATGGTTTCGATGGTTGTTATGAGTATGATTTGGAGTTTTTTGCTAAATCCAGCAAATGGACTTATACCATTTTTAGCGAGAAAAATGGAAACCTCAGTCAATTTTTTAGGGGATACACATTGGGTACTGCCTGTAATTATTTTCGTAACCTTTGCGACAAATGTAGGGCAGGCAATCATTCTTTATATTGCCTCAATGATTGGAGTGCAAAAGGAACTTTTTGAAGCAGCAGAAGTCGATGGTGCAAGCCGAATGAAAATAATATTTAAGATTATTATCCCAATGGTAAAACCAACAACGATTTACATTATTATTATGAACATTATTGCTGTACTCAAAATATTTGTCGTAATACAGCTATTAACAGGTGGGGGTCCAAACAACGCCTCTACGACACTTATGTATTACTTATATAATAATGCATTTAAGTATAATCAGCTTGGTATTGCTTCTGCAGTAGGTGTAATTATGTTCCTCATTACATTAGTGTTATCTACTCCGCAGCTAAGAGCTATGTTTAAGAAGGATTAGAGGTGAATGAGTATGTTAAGAAATAAGAACAAGAGGAAAAGAGAAAAAATAGAAATTATAACAAACTGCATTGTTATATTTTTCGCTGTTTTAAGTCTTTTCCCATTATATTGGCTTGTGACGAGTTCTTTAAAGAACAGTGCTGATGTTGTGAAGATGCCACCAGATTGGTTTCCTAAAAGCTTAAACTTTAGTAACTATGTGGATGTGTTTAATAATCAGCCTGCTCTAACGTGGACGTATAATAGTTTATTTGTAGCGCTGATGTCTACATTTGCATTAATTGTTGTTAGTTCCCTTGCGGCTTATGCATTTTCACAGCTGAAATTTAAAGGGAAAAATGTTATTTTCATTATTTTTATTTCAAGTTTAATGATTCCAAAAGAAGTTATGATTGTTCCACTGTTTAGAATTATTCAAGACTTAAATATGGTAAATACGTTAAGTGGTATGATTTGGCCTAATGTAGCAACAGCATTTGGCGTTTTTTTACTAAAAGGATTTTTTGATACAATTCCTGATTCATTAAGAGAAGCCGCAAAAATCGATGGTGCCAGCGAATTTCGTATATTTTATAAAATCATGCTGCCACTAGTTAAACCGGGTATTGGTGCGTTATTTATTCTTAATTTTGTTCAGGTTTGGAATGATTACTTATGGCAACTCGTTGTAGGCCAAGATGTTAACTCAAAAACACTAATGGTAGGTATTGCAACTTTAATGCAAGACTTAAATCCAAACTTTGCTTATAAGATGGCGGGTGCTACTGTAGCAGCAATTCCTATGCTACTAATATTTATTTTCTTCCAGAAGTATTTTACAAAAGGAATTACGATTGGGGCAGATAAGTAATATGATTATCCATGGAGATGTATGCAAATGAATAAAAAACAGAAAGTTTTTGAAAATATTAAAAGACAACTGATTGTTTCATGTCAGGCACTTCCAGAAGAACCTCTACACAGCTCTTTTATTATGGGGAAAATGGCTTATGCAGCGATGCTTGGAGGGGCTAAGGGAATTAGAGCAAATAGTATTGAAGATATTAGAGAAATAAAGAGTATGGTTGACCTACCCATTATTGGCATTATTAAAAAGTCATCTGACGAATCGGATGTGTGTATTACACCGACTGCTAAAGAGGTCGAATTGCTTTACAAGGAGGGGGTAGATATTATCGCTCTTGATGCCACAAAAAGACTTAGACCTGACGGCACTACAATAAGTGAAATATTCCCTGAAATTAGACAGAAGTATAAAGATCAGATTTTTATGGCGGATTGCTCTACTTATGAAGAGGCTAAAGAGGCGTATGAATTAGGGTTTGATTGCTTAGGTACAACATTGAGCGGTTATACAGAATATACAAATGATAAAAAATTACCCGATTTAGAGTTGATTAAAAGACTAATCCAAAGTTTCCCTATTCCTGTCATTGCTGAAGGCGGCATTTGGACTCCCGACGAACTAAAGCGCGTTTTTGATCTCGGCGTTCATACAGCAGTTGTTGGTACTGCTATTACAAGACCGATGGAAATTACTAAAAGATTTGTTAGTGCGATTCAATCAGTATAAAGTAAATTAGAGATAGTCAGGCTAAAGGGATGATTGAAGTGAAGATATTAGCAGCTGATATTGGCGGTACATCGATAAAAGTTGGCATGTCTGATGAAAATGGGCAAATAGAAGTATTTAAAGAATATGATACAGAAAGTAAAAAAGGTGGAAAGTATTTAGTTGAAAAACTAATTAAGATAATAAATGAGTATCAGGGCTTTCATGCAATAGGTATTAGCACAGCAGGACAGGTAAATAGTACAGATGGATCTATAATTTATGCTAATGATAATATTCCAAATTATACTGGTACTCAACTAAAGGCTATCCTTGAAAAACAATTTAAAGTTCCTGTTAAAGTTGAAAATGATGTCAACGCAGCTGCATTAGGAGAAAAGTATTTTGGTGCTGCAAAGAACTATAAAGATTTTCTTTGTATAACATATGGTACGGGTATTGGGGGTGCCATAATAATAGACTCTAAAATATATAAAGGTCATAATGGATTGGCAGCAGAATTTGGGCATGTTATTACCCATCCATTCGGTGAAAATTGTAACTGTGGTAAGAATGGATGCTATGAATCGTATGCATCTACAACCTCTTTAATAAAAAGAGCACAGGAAGTAAACGCTGACTTTATAAATGGTAGAGTCATTTTCGAAAGAATGCTTCAAGGAGATAAAAGTTTAGAAAAAGTTCTTCAAGATTGGATTTTAGAAGTAGCATTTGGGTTAGCTTCCTTCATTCACATTTTTAATCCACAAGCGATTATTATAGGTGGTGGTGTAATGGAGCAAGAAAATCTCGTCAACAATATAGCGGATAAAGTTAAATTGTTAACGATGGAGAGTTTCTCGGATGTAAAAATCATGAAAGCCTCACTTGGAAATAAAGCTGGCATTCTTGGCGCAGTATCACTTCATTTAAGAGGCGATTAATAGAAGGAGTACTATTATGGGAAATCAAGATATATTTTCACTTATTCATTCGAGATACAACTCATTTACTAACACGGAAAAAAAGGTAGCAGATTATATTCTCGAAAATATAAAAGATGTCATTTACATGTCAATTACTGATTTAGCTGACGAATGTAACGTAGGCGAGTCAAGTGTGTTTCGATTCTGTAAAACGATGGATCTTAAAGGGTATCAAGAGTTTAAAATTATGCTTGCACATAGCATTACGCTAGATAATGAAACCCCGCAACTTTCCAGTGCGATTACGATGCAGGATACGATTGCAGAATTATCGTCAAAGGTTTTATCGTCCAATGTTCATGCGCTGACTGAAACCTATAATCTACTATCGGAAAGCGATATTGCGCACGCTGTCGAGTGCATGATAAATGCTCAAAGAATACACTTTTTCGGCGTAGGTTCTTCCTTAATGACAGCAATGGAAGCAAAAAATAAATTTATGAGAATTACCAATAAAACTGAGTGCTCAGTGGATTCTCATCTTCAAATTATGTCTGCTGCTTTAATGACTGAGCAAGATGTAGCTGTTCTAATATCCTATTCAGGTTCAACGAAAGATACGATTGAAGTAGCAAAAGTAGCAAAAGAAAGAGGCGCAAAAATTATTTCGATAACGAGATTTGCAAAATCTCCTTTGACAAGTTTCGCAGATATTACACTGCTTTGTGGTGCAAATGAAGGCCCACTGCAAGGGGGCAGTTTATCTGCAAAAATATCACAGCTTTATCTTTTAGATTTACTTTATCTTGAATACTTCAAAAAAACGAACAAAGAATCTGTTCATAACAAAGAACTAACTGCTCAAGCAGTTATTGAAAAGATGTTTTAGAGGGAAACTTGAGGTTGCTGAAAGCTCGTAATATGTGGAATGGCTAAGCTAAATGAATTGAGAGGTAAGATAGAATGGATCAATCAATTGTTTTAATCAATGCAAAAATTTATGCAGAAAATCAGATTATTTCCGATGGATTTATTAAAATTGATGGAATGAAAATTCAAGAAACAGGCTGGATGACCAACTATAAAGCAGATGATCAATTCTATGTTATCGACTTACAAGGACAATCAGTAATACCTGGCATGATTGATATTCACACGCACGGGACGTCTGGGGCTGATGTAATGGATGCAGAAATAGCATCTTTTGAAACAATTGTCCGAGCATTACCACAGGAAGGTACTACAAGCTTTCTAGCAACTACTATGACCCAATCTGATGAGAATATTTCAAAAGCATTGAAAAATGCAGCGAGCTTTATAAAAAGTTATCAAAAACCAGGACAGTCTGAGGTGCTTGGCGTTCATCTTGAAGGGCCCTTTGTTAATCCTAGCATGGCAGGAGCACAACCAGTTGATTTTATCATCCAGCCGGAAATCCCACTTTTTGAAAAGTGGCAAGAACTTGCTGAAGGAACAATTAAACTGGTTACGTTGGCTCCTGAGCAAAAGGGCGGATTGGAATTCATTCGCTATCTTAAAGAAAATGAAATTGTCATTTCAATTGGTCATTCTGATGCGACATTTGCAGATGTAAAAAAGGCAATTGGGGCTGGCGCTACGCAAGTTACTCATTTGTTTAATCAGATGAAAGGATTGCATCATCGAGAGCCTGGTGTTGTGGGCGCTGCTTTGCTTCTTGAAGAATTATATGCAGAGTTAATTGTTGATGGCATTCATGTATGTCCATCAATGATTCAGTTAGCTTATCAAAACAAAAAAAGCGAGAAACTAATTTTAATTACAGATTCCATGCGGGCAAAATGCTTAAAAAATGGCAACTACGATTTAGGCGGTCAAAAGGTCATTGTGAAAGATGGAATGGCTGTATTAGAGAATGGCACATTAGCAGGCAGTGTTTTAAAACTAAGTGATGCGCTAAAAAATATGCTGAAATATTGTGATGACTGTACGCTCGAGGATGTTATTAAAATGACATCAACGAATCCTGCAAAACAGTTAAATTTAAGTGATCGAAAAGGAATTATTAAAGTTGGCATGGATGCAGATTTAGTTGTGTTAAACAATGATTATGATGTGCAGATGACTTTTTGCCGAGGGATTTTATCTTATCAAAAAGAAAGCCTGATGGAGGACTAGCATTATTTATCTTCTAATCGTTTTTAGCTATGAGCTTTAAAAGCTAGAGATAAATAATTGTATTGTAAATCTCTTTGTTAATATACCCTAGCAAACTATATATAGGGGAATAGACAAAGGGAACGATTAACAAAGAACGCGAAAACTTTCTTGAAATTAGTCATTTACATAGTTTTGAAAATTGGCGCGTTCTTAAACGAATTATTGATAAACTTGCTTTTGCGATTTCCAGCGCAGACTATATACCACTAAGGTTGTCAATTCTACCTCATTTCTCTTTTAGTTTTCCTTTAAAAAACAAAGTAAAGATTTTTTTAACAATTAAATATTCGGAATATTAAGAATTTCAATAAGGTGATCTAGAAATAAATGCAATCCCCAAAGGAGGTGATTGGAGATATTTTGTCATTATCTATAAAAAGAAATTTGATGTAATTTCCATATTAAGAGGAGGAGAAATTATGAAAAAATTTTTGGTAGCAGCTATGACATCAATGTTGGTTTTGAGCGTAGGTATTGGAAGTAAAGTAGAAGCTTCTAAAGGCGGAGATTCAGTGGAAAGAATAACATGGGAACATGCAGGAGAACTCGAGGCACAAAAAGGATTTGAAAAGAATATTGGGACAGCTGGCGTGTTATCTGGCTCATATAAAGATTATTTAATTGTAGGAGGCGGCGCGAATTTCCCTTATGATACAGTACTAAATGGAGGCGCAAAGCAACATTACTCAGATATATATGTTTATAAAAAAGAGAAAGATCAATTAACATTGGTGGAACATACGAATCTTAACCATGAAATTGGCTATGGATCTTCCGTAACGACAGAAAAAGGAATCTATTATATTGGTGGCAGTCCTGACAAAGAATATGCAGACGATATTACTTTACTAACGATTGATAAAAATAAAAAATTGAAAGTAGAAAAAGTAGGAGATCTTCCATTTACTATTAGTGATGGAATAGCTGCTGAGAAAGATGGAAAATTGTATATTGGGCTAGGTAAGCAAAATGCAAAAGAAAGCAATAAGTTATACGAGTACGATTTAAAAACATCCAAAACTAGAGAGCTAGCTTCAATACCAGGAGAAAGTGTTAGAAATCAAAGCGTAGCTCAAATATTAGATGGAAATCTCTATGTATTTAGTGGTGGAGGATCGATTGCTTATACAGATGGCTACAAATACAATATCGAGAAAAACCAATGGTCAAAAGTTTCTTCTGTAAAAGTAAATGGGAAAGAAATTTCTTTACTTGGCGCAAATTCGGTCAAATTAAATAAAAATGAAATGTTGGTAATCGGCGGCTTTAATAAAGCAGTATATGATAATGCTGTTAAAAATTTAGGATCATTAAAAGATGAAGAATTATTGGCATTTAGAACAAAATACTTTACTGCTGATCCTTATGAGTTTAATTGGAATAAAGATGTACTAATCTATAATGCGCAAAAGGATACTTGGCGCTCTGTAGGAAAAGTTCCATTTGATGCACCTTGTGGAGAGGGCTTAGTGTTAATGGATAAAAATATTTACTCTATTAATGGAGAAATTAAACCAGGCGTAAGAACGAACGCAATTTATGCAGGAACATTACTTACAAATTAAGGACATGATGCTATTTTAGCAAGAATAACTTGTCTATGTGGTGGGAAAGCACGATATGTAAGCCGCAAAAACCGCACATTAGTGAGGGTTGCGGCTTACGTTGTGCTCGCGGAAAGCGTCCGCACGTAGCGGAAATTAAACGAATTGTATGATTCACTCCCCGAGTTCCTTCATTTTATTATCTATATATATCTTCAATGATTTCACCTTCTACAAATGAAGGTATTTCTAACCCTAGTAAATCGTAAATCGTCGGTGCTATATCTAAATTAGATGTGGTTTTAATTTCTTTCCCTTTTGAAAATTCTGCTCCAGTCGCGATAAAAATAGGTCTAAGCATGCTTCTGTTTGCATCTCCTCCATGTGTCCCTAATTCAATCGGAGGCGTTATATTTTCTTCAATGTCGCTACCAATAACATAACCAGGTGCACCAATTAATACGACATCGCCTGCATTTTGATGTTCCAAAAGCGTTATATTTTCATTTTTCAATACACTTTCATAAGGATGGACTCTTGGTTCTAACAGATGGCTCCAAATATTTTTGACATGCTGTTGAACAGTAGCGAACGAATAATTGTCCGTTTGTATGGCAGACTTCATTTTTTTCATTTCATATCGAATCATTGCTCCTTTGTTATATGTGACTTCGACCTCTTTAAAAGCTTGGATGATTTGGTCACGGACATGATTATATTCTTCTTGAGGAACAATTCCGCCTTTTTCACGGTTTTGCAGGTTAATGTATACATTTGCTGCTGATCCACTTGGAATGGCGTATGCTTTTGATTGTGCATAATTAATTTTATTTTTATCGTGTGGATCGACCGCTAATAACCCTGCATCTTGCAGTACTTTGTTAGGTGAAAGAGTAGAATGGGCAGGTTCCATTCCGTGATCTGAGACGACAAATAAATAATCATTGTCTTTTAGGGAATTTAATGTTTCACCAACTACTTCGTCGGCTAATTGATACGACCACTCGATATAGCTCATATATTTTTTTGACTTTTCATCTGAATAGTCTGGCTGACGAGGGTCTATTAATAAATACTTATGTTGTTCATGATCAATATGCGGTGTATAAAACATTAGCAAATCAGGATTATATTGCTGTTTTACATAAAGCGAAACTTTTGTGACCCACATGATATGTCGTTTACTAATCTCCTCATATTCCTTTCTCGTAATCCATCCTTTCTCAAGGGCACTATCATCATCTTGTGCTGGATAAAATCCAAATTCCTTCTCAATATCTTCGGCAAATCCTTTAGGACCACTAATTCGACTAGAAGTTACAGCTGTACGGTATAACTTTACAGGACTGCTAAGATCTTCGTTATCTACTCGCATTTTGAACCAAAAACCCGCAGATTGATGATCTTTTATTTGGATTGGAAGCGACTCCCATTTGTTTCCTTTTACAATAGCGTCCTCCGAATCTACTTTTTTATCTTCAGATAATATAAACGTGTCATAGTTTTCAGTTTGATCATCCGTTGAGTCAATCGCCAAAATGTGGAGGAGACGATCTTTTTCATTTTTCATTTTAATGGAGAATTTCGCTTCCTTTAAAGGACTGAAGCTTTTAGGGGATTGAACCCATTCAGTAGTTTTCTTAAAGGTTAACGATTCCAACTTACTTGGAGACCAAGTTTCTCCAAAATATATTGAATAATCGCCTTGTTTATCCACTTTGGGATTAGCACCAGGAAAAGCGATGGTGGCCGTTGTTTTCCCTTGTTTTCGAGCTTCTACCCATAAAGGAGGTACTTCGATTTCTGCCTGAAAACCGCTTTCTTCATTATCTAAAGCTGTGTTTGGTTCATGAAAATGATTACTTACGATGCCAGTTTGTTTCGGTGTAGCCCCTGTTGCAATTGCTGCATGGGAAGGCGCAGTAAGAGAAGGGGTAATCGTAATAGGCTTTTCCGCAGTTACGCCATTTTCTAGCAGCTGCTTGATATGAGGTAGTTTATTCTCTTGCACATATTTTTTAGTATAGTCATTTTTCATTCCGTCAAACGAGATAAGGATGACCTTTCGATCCATTTCGTGATTTTCCTTTGCCTCTACTTCCTTCATCATGGTAAATAGGCAAAAATTAAGGATGATTAGGCCTACATACAAAAATTTTTTCATTTTCTTATCCTTTCTGACCGCTAGCTCTTCTTAAAAAAATTGGTTTGTCCAAAAAAGGCACAATAACAAAAAACAAAATGAAGCATGTCTGTTATATCAATATTTTTGACTATGAAAAGGAGCATCTAAAAGTCGGAAAATTGACTACAGAAATCGCTCCTTATAAACTCTAGCTGATTTTGTTTAATTCATTTATTAATAAATTACCCTTTTTTTCTATGTATGAAACTTTTCTGTAGTTACGTGCTGCCCCTAAGGAAACGAGGAGGGGGTAAAGAGGCGAGGACGTAAATTGTTCGTAGTGTAAAAGACTTACTAAAGTCAAAAGGATAAAAATTAGCAATTCGAAATGTGATGATGTTCATTTTAAAAAGCAGATAATTATAATATATGGACTATTTTGGAACTATTTGAATTTTGGGACGTATTAATAATAATAAATTAAACTTCTAAGAGGCTAAGGAGGAGGTTTTTATGAAAAAATGGTCACCTTATTTATGGAAATTATTTTGGGTTATAGGTTTATTTTTATTAACAATTATCAGTTATGAGATTAAAAATGAAATTAAAGTTATGTCAGATTCAACATTTAGTATAGCTCCTGTTTTTTGGACTAATTTTATTACTCTCTTTATGTGGGGTGTCTATTTATCACTTCTTTTTATAAAAAAATGGACCATTAATATAAATTTGCCTTTACTTATTTGCGTGTTCACTCCGTGTTTTCTCATTTCAATATTTCTGCCAATCGCTACAATTTTGCCATTAGCTTTACCTATAGGCGGTGTATGGTTTAGTAAAGTCATAAGTTCCTATTTCATTGAAATAGTTGCAGGTTTAACATTCATGCTAAGCATTTTTAATAATTTAAAAAGTGATCGTGAATCAAATAGTTTATGACAATATACATAACGATCTATAGTTGTGATTAATCTCTACTCTTCCAAATATCCAATTAAATACCTTTAATTATTTGAATATTCCTAATTTTAATTTAAACCTAGAAAACTAACAGGTAAAGTATATAATGAAAGGACAAAAAGGGGGAAGAAGAATGACTTTGTATTTTGATCATATCGTTCATCAAGTTCAATCACCGGAAAATATGAAAGTCTTTTTAAATAAACGTCATATCCATACGGTAAATGGTGGTCAGCACACAATGTGGGGAACGTATAACACATTAAGCTATTTTGGGTTAAGCTATATTGAACAAATAGCGGTTTATGATTATGCGCTATTTGAGGAAGCGGCGAAATTACCGTATTCCTTACATTATACTTTTAAACAGGACAATGAGCGCTATGGTTTTTCTAGAATTGCTTTACGCACTACAAAAATAGAAGAAGAGGCACAGCGTTTACGTGCGCTTGGCTTAGAAGTTTATGGACCAGATGCTTGTAGTCGAACACGACCAGATGGATCAGTTGTTGAATGGAAACTATTACATTTCGGGAAACAAGAGCAAGTAATCGATTTTCCATTTTTTATAGAATGGGCTGATGGGGATGAGGAGCGTTACGCACAATTAGAGGCAAGTGGCGCACTAAAAACAACACAAAATATTTCGATGGAGTCAGTACAGTTTTATGTCCAAGATGCGAGGGCAACGGCAAAGATATGGCAAGAAGTATTACAATTATCAGAGCCTGAAGTTCACTCGGAATTTGTTTCATTACATTTGCCTAATATTCGTTTAGATTTTTACGAAGAAGCTGCCGCAACAAAAATGATGCTTGGTCGAAAATGTGAAGGGCCGTTCGGTGTTACGTTGAGAGATACAGATCGGACGAAGGAAACTTTAATTTCTCCAGGAGCATTTTATTGGCTTAACCCATAGTTACAAAAAAACAAAGAAGGAGCTGTTCATCAAATGAACAGCTCCTTGTCGCTTATAATTTCACAACATTTGACGCTTGAGGACCACGATTGCCTTCCACTACATCAAATGAAACCTTCTGTCCTTCTTCAAGTGTACGGAAGCCTTCCTCTTGTATGCCCGTAAAATGTACAAATACATCTTCTCCATCATCACATTCAATAAAGCCATAACCTTTTTCGTTATTGAACCACTTTACGATTCCTTGTTGCATAAGCATTCGCCTCCAATGCGCTCGAATGTAAAATACTATCAATTAACACGTGGCATAATTGATAAAAAATGAAAAAATTGCATTTTCTCTTAGAACATACATGAATTGATTACAGTTGTCAATTGATTGTCGAAATATTGCGTAACTAACTGTGTTTTCTTTCTCAATAAAGTCTATAATGGAGTTATATAATATAGAAAGTAGGGTGCCAAATGACAACGAGAAATCATCCTTTATCAGATTTAGAAATCGCTAGTCAAGCGGTTATGAAGCCTATTATAGATATAGCAAAAGCGGCAGGTATTCCAGAAGATGCACTAGAACAATATGGCCGCTACAAGGCAAAAATAGATCCTATAAAAATTACAGCACAGGGCGAGGATGCGAAGGTCGTGTTAGTGACAGCGATAAGTCCAACTCCAGCTGGTGAAGGAAAATCAACAGTAACGGTTGGGTTGGCAGATGCACTTCATCAATTAAAGAAAAATGTAGTAGTCGCATTGCGTGAGCCTTCCCTTGGCCCGGTAATGGGTGTAAAAGGAGGCGCGACAGGTGGAGGATATGCTCAAGTTGTACCAATGGAAGATATAAACTTGCATTTCACTGGCGACTTGCATGCCATCACAACAGCTAACAATGCGTTATCAGCCTTTATAGATAATCATATCCACCAAGGTAATGCATTAAACATCGATCCTCGCCGAATCATTTGGAAACGTGTAATGGACTTAAATGACCGTGCATTAAGAAAAGTGGTTATCGGTCTTGGTGGTCCTGTACAAGGTATGCCACGTGAGGATGGCTTTGATATAACAGTAGCCTCTGAAATAATGGCCGTATTCTGTTTAGCAACAAGCATAGACGATTTACGCGAGCGTTTAGCAAGCATCGTCATCGGTTATACGTATAATCGTGAGCCAGTATTTGTGCGTGATTTACAAGTAGAAGGCGCACTAACTTTACTACTAAAAGATGCCTTTAAACCAAACTTAGTGCAAACACTTGAAGGGACACCTGCTATTATTCATGGCGGCCCATTTGCTAATATTGCACATGGCTGTAACTCGATTATGGCAACACAAACAGCACGTAAGCTTGCTGATATCGTCGTAACAGAAGCTGGCTTCGGTTCGGATTTAGGTGCTGAAAAGTTCATGAACATTAAAGCTCGTAAGGCAGGATTTAAACCAAGTGCAGTAGTCATTGTGGCAACAATTCGTGCATTGAAAATGCATGGCGGTGTCGCGAAAACAGCACTCGTTGGAGAAAACGTGCCTGCCCTATTACAAGGCATTGAAAACTTAGCGAAACATGTTGAGACGATTCGTACATTCGGTGTTGAACCAATCATCGCGTTAAACCGTTTTATTACAGACACAGAAGCAGAACTACAAGCAGTGCTTGACTGGTGTCAAGAAAATGATGTCCGCATTGCCCGTACAAATGTCTGGGAAGAGGGCGGCAAAGGCGGATTAGCCCTAGCTGAGCAAGTATTATCAGTCCTTGATGAAGAAAATAATTTCTCACCTTTATATGATGTAACAGAATCGATTGAAGAAAAAGTTCGTACAATCGTACAAAAGGTCTATGGCGGTAAAGATGTCCAATTTACAGACCAAGCGAAAAAGCAAATTGCCCAAATCGAAAAATTCGGCTGGGACGTTCTGCCGATTTGTATGGCGAAAACACAATACTCATTATCTGACCAACCGAGTTTACTAGGGCGTCCAGAAGGCTTCACCGTAACGATTCGTGAAGTGATTCCAAAGCTTGGTGCAGGCTTCTTAGTTTGTCTGACAGGTGATATTATGACAATGCCAGGTTTACCAAAGCAGCCAGCTGCTTTACGTATGGATGTCGATAGTGAAGGACATGCGGTAGGCTTGTTCTAAATAATATACAATATTAAAGGCTGCTCCTTTTTAGTCAGAAAGGGCAGCTTTTATATTTTAAAAAAAGATAAGGTAGATATCGTTTATGAATTATCTATCGCCGTACTTCTTCTATGTTCTCTGTTTAGGATATGTATTTTTATAATTATGTAGTTTAAGGCTCTGGTGTATAACCAGGGTTTTTTTGTTTTTATAACTAATAAAAGTGAATTTATGAAATGTAATATTTGGTTGCTTTTATAAATGAAAACCTAAAAATGGTAAGAACAAGCGGGTTTTTACCATAATTTAATTGTCAAATGAATTTTTATTTATAAAATACATTGAATTTTCTTTTTCTTTTAAATATAATTTACTTAATTGTTAATCGGAACAGTGTTCCGATTATAGGAACAAGGAGGGATGAAGACTTGAAAATTGCAACAGATATCGGCGGTACATTTACTGACCTAGTTTACACAGATGAGATGGGAAATCTTCATTTTGACAAAGGACATACGACTCCAGGTCATTTTGAGGACGGTATTTTAAATGTATTAGGGCGACACGTTACGGAAGATTCATTGATTGAATCATTTATTCATGGTTCAACGGTCATTATTAATACATTGACGGAAAGAAAAGGGGGCGTAGTCGGGCTGATTACAACGAAAGGCTTCCGTGATGTATTAGAGATTGCTCGTGGTAATCGTCCAGACCTATATAATTTTAAATATAAAAAACCAGAACCTTTTGTAGAGCGTTACTTACGACAAGAAATTGATGAGCGCATCGATTTTAAAGGAAATATTATGAAAGCGCTTAATACCGATGAAGTTGGAGCAATTGTTAGGAAATTCAAGGAATTAGGTGTGGAGGCTATTGCTATTTCATTGATCCATGGCTATAAAAACCCAATTCATGAATTACAGCTAAAAGAAGAAATTGAAAAGCTTTGGCCAGAGGTGTACATCACACTTTCAAGCGAAACGATTAAAGAATACCGAGAATATGAAAGAACAAATACTACTGTTTTAAATTCATATGTAAAACCAATTGCACATGCTTATTTAAAAAACCTAAAAGAAAAATTAAGCTCGATTGGTATAACAGATCATTTGAAAATAATGCAATCAAACGGAGGAACGACAAGCTTTGATAAAGCGATGGAATTGCCAATTAATCTAGTTGAATCTGGACCTGTAGCGGGTATGTTTGGTGCTGCGAAACTAGGAGAGCTTTTAAATGAATCGAATATAATTGCATTTGATGTTGGCGGAACGACAGCAAAATGTTCACTCATTACGGAAGGAAAAGTAAATGTTACAACAGATTACTATATTGAAAGAAATGAAAAATTTGCAGGCTATCCGATTAAAACACCTGTTGTAGATATTGTTGAAATCGGTAATGGTGGTGGTTCCATCGCTCGTGTCGATCAATTCGGCTCCTTAAAAGTTGGTCCAGATTCTGCTGGAGCAAATCCAGGACCTGTTGCTTATGGCTTAGGAAATACGCAGCCAACAATTACAGATGCAAATGTCTATTTAGGTAGATTATCATTAGAAAACTTCGATAATCCAGTGTCTATTGACAAAGTGGAGGAAGCACTTACTGAAGCAATCGCGAAACCGTTTAATGTGACAGCAGAAGAAGCAGCACAAGGAATTTTAGATATTGCCAATTCTAATATGCTAAATGCTCTAAAGCTCATTTCTATTCGTAAAGGCTATGACCCTGAGGATTTTACAATGGTTGCCTTTGGTGGCGGTGGTCCACTACATGCGATTAATTTAGCTAAAGAACTGGGCATGAAGAAAGTTATTATTCCCTATGGCTCATCGGTCTTTTCAGCATTAGGGATGATGATGACAGAATATCGACAAGATTATATTCAAACCAGCTTAATGAATTTTGATAATCATCATTTAACAGCTATTCAAAAAAATATTGATGAGGCTATTGAAAATGCTTATGCGGAAGCACCTTTATCGAAGGAACATTATTATTTCGAGATTAATTATGATTTGCGCTATAAAGGTCAAGAGCATGCAGTTAAATTAAATGCATCAAATATTTCGATTCATGAAAAAGAGCTAGCTCAATTAGCAGAAGCTTTCCATATCAAACATAAACAGGAGTTTGCTTTCGACTTACCAGAGACTTCAATAGAGTTGGTAAATTTACATCTTACGATTTATGGAAAAGATGAAGCGGTCCAGTTTAAGGAGTTAGATTTCTCACATATTGAAGCTTCTACATGTATAAAAGCAAAACGAAAGTTATACGTCAAAGAAACAGGCTGGGTTGAGGTTAACGTATACGATCAACAAAAGTTAGTACCTGGCTATGTTATTGCTGGTCCTGCTATTGTGGAAAGTCTTACATCTACAGTTGTGATAAATGACAAGCAATCTATCGAAATAGATAAATATGGAAATCTAATTGTAGAGATGGAGGGGGAATAACACATGAAAAAAGATATTTTTGCTATAGAAATTATTCAAGATTCCTTGCTGGCCATTGGAGATGAGATGTTTGTTGCATTAGCACGCTCATCTATGAGCCCCGTTATCTATGAGGTTTTAGATTATGCCTGCGGTTTAACTGATGCTAAGGGGAATTTAATTAGCCAAGGTAATGGTGTGACAAGTTTTATTGGAATGTTGAGTCCAATGGTTCAACGAGTCATAGAAAAATTTGATAATGGGAGAAAATTAAACGAAGGTGATGTCATCATAATAAATGACCCTTATGTTGGGGGAGGCTCGCATTTATCAGATGTAGGATTAGTTTTACCAATTTTCTACAATGGAGAAATTATTGCTTATTCTGCAAATAAAGCACATTGGACCGAAGTAGGTGGGATGGACCCTGGTTCATTTACAAGTAATTCGAATGAAATCTATCAGGAAGGTCTTCAGTTACCAGGTGTAAAGCTTTATCAAAAGGGGGAGCTTAACGAAGGCATTTATGAAATCATATCTACAAATGTTCGTCTACCAGAGCTATCTATTGGAGATATGTTTGCACAAGTAGCAGCCTTGAAAACAGGTGAAAAACGGATTTCAGAGCTTTGTCGGAAATTTGGTGCTGAATCGGTGAAGTTGTCCATTCAAAAATTATTGGACAAGGGTGAAAAAATTGTAGAGCTTGAGCTTCAACATCTACCAAAAGGTGAATTTTATGCGGAAGACTTTATTGAAGGCGATCCATTAAAAGGTGGACCTTATCCAATCAAAGTGAAAGTAACAATTAGCGATGAAGAATTTATTTGTGACTTTAGAGGCTCGCACCCTGCTGTGAATGTGCCAGTAAACTGTTCACAATTTGGCTTAATGGCTAGTGTTCGTGTCATGTTCTTAGCATTACTTGGAGATATTGACGTGATTAATGAAGGTGTCTTTACACGCTTAACAATTCTTACAGATGATAATTCAATTGTATCAGCCAAGCGTCCACATCCTGTTTCGATGAACTTTGAGGCACGTATTGGGGCAGCAGACTTAATTTGGAAGGCACTTGCACCTCATTTACCTGAAAGATTATCAGCAGGGCATTTACAGTCTGTTTGTACATTTATTTTAACAGGCAAAAATCCTGAAAATAATGAATCATTCCTAATTGTTGAGCCTTCAGTAGGTGGCTGGGGAGCGTCAAATGATGACGATGGACAAAGTGGGCAATATTGTATGGGAGATGGAGAAACGTATAATCTTCCTGTTGAAATTGCAGAGACAAAATACGGTATTCAAATTGATGAATATAGCTTAAATTGCGATGGTGCGGGTGCAGGGCAATATAGAGGTGGTTTAGGTGTACGCCGAGTTTATACCGTTAATCATGATAGCCAAAAGGTTTCTGTTAACTTAGGTAGACATAAATTTGCACCATTTGGCTTAAATGATGGTGAGGAAGGCTCGCATAACTATCTAATTATTCATAAAAAAGATGGTACAAAGGTGGGACCAGTAGGAGTACTCGCCAATTATGAATTACAGAAAGGCGATCGTATTGAACTTGTCACAGCAACTGGGGGAGGCTATGGTAATCCACAAGAGAGAAGTACGAAAGCAATTGAAAAAGATCTATTAAATGGATATATTTCTTTAGAGGTAGCTGAAAAACGTTACGGTTACCAAAACGCATAAAAGGAGAAATATATAAATGACTGTCAAGACATTAAAAAACTCATTGGATATACTAGAATGCTTTGCAACTACAGAAAGCGCATTAGGTGTACGTGAAATTGCACGCATGACAAAATTGCATACAAGTGTTGTGCAAAGAACAATCAATACATTTACTGAAGCAGGGTATTTATTACAGGATGAAGCTACAAAAAAATATAAATTAGGTTATAAAATGTTTATATTTCATGACATGCTCTCCCATACAAATGACCCTCACTTTACAATTTATGAATTGATGCAAAGTCTTGCAAGTGAAATCAATGAATCAGTCTTTCTAACTTATATGGATAATGAGTATGGAGTCACAACAAAAATTGCTGAAAGTAGTAAGAATATAAAATATGCGGTGTCCTTAGGTACAAAAACACCGCTTTATATTGGTGCTTCCTGTAAAGTTATGTTTGCCTATTTAGACAAAGAAAGGCAGCTTGAATTGTTAGCGTATTTTCATGAGAAGCAGTCTGAAGAGGAGCATAAAAAGCTACTTGATAATTTACAAGAGGAGCTACAAGCCATACGACAAAATAAGTGGTGTGTTACTGTCGGGGAGTACAATGAACATGCTTTTGGTATAAGTGTACCATTATTCAATTATAAGAAAGAAATCATGGCATCTCTAACAATTTCTGGATTAGTATATGACATTGACGATCAAAGGGAGAAATACATGCTTGAACAGTTAGTGAAAATTGCGCATCAAATTCAATCTCACATATCTAAACTATAACAACAATAGGGGACCTGACACTATGAATAATAAAGTACTACATCCGCGGGCTTTGGAGCCCGTAACTTTACTAATGATTGTCTTAACATCTGTTGTAGGGGCAATTATTGGGATACAGCTAATTACGACTTTAGGAATTTCTGCTAATACATCCATCATTGGTGCGATATTTGCGATGATTTTAGGAAGAATTCCAATTGGAAAGCTAATTGCATTCAAATCCGTGCATAGACAAAATATTATACAGACTGCAATATCATCGGCTACTTTTAGTGCCGCGAGTAGTTTAATGTTGCCAATTGGAATTCCATATGTTTTAGGTTATGAAAATTTAGTTTTGCCATTGTTTATTGGTGTTATATTAGCGATGTTTGTGGATGCTTTATTATTATATAAATTTTTTGATACAAAGATTTTCCCAGCAACAGGTACCTGGCCACCAGGGATTGCAACAGCAGAGGCTATTAAAGCTGGTGATAAAGGTGGTAAAAATGCAAAGGTTTTAATTGGCGGAGTGTTAATCGGTATAGTGGGGTCCGTTCTTAAAATTCCAATGTCAGCTTTTGGGGTAGCATTTATCGGAAATATTTGGGCGCTTACTATGTTTGGAATTGGTCTTTTACTGAGAGCTTATTCTGTTCAATTATTTAATGTCGATTTGAATGAATATTATATTCCACATGGCGTTATGATTGGAGCGGGCATTGTAGCCCTTTTCCAGGTTGCTTTTAATTTGCTAAGTAAAAGAGCGACTAAAAAGTCAGAAGAATTAATCTATTCAAAAGACCAAAAAGAAATTCGACAAGGTTTTGGTGTAGGTTTTATTGCTTATTTAGCGATTGCATTATTAATTGCTTTAATAGGTGGTATGATTTCACATATGTCTTTTGGAATGCTCATTGGCTTTATCATTTTTGCAACCATTGCAGCATTTGTTCACGAACTTATCGTTGGGATTGCTGCAATGCATGCAGGCTGGTTCCCTGCATTTGCAGTAGCGTTTATCACACTAATTGTCGGAATATTAATTGGTTTCCCGGCACCTGCTCTTGCTTTGTTAGCTGGCTTTAGTGCGGCAACAGGGGTAGCATTTGCAGATATGGGTTATGACTTGAAAACAGGTTTTATTTTACGTGGAAATGGCAGTGATCCTGTATTAGAAAAAGAAGGACGTAAACAGCAAATGATTGCTGGTATGCTAGCATTTTCAATAGCTGCTGTTGTAGTTTTACTTTCCTATCAATCGTATTTTGAACAGGGTTTAGTAGCGCCTGTCAACCATGTATACGCAGCCACTATCCAATCAGGAGTGACTGGTGACGTAGCAAAACAGCTATTGATCTGGGCGATTCCTGGGGCATTGATTCAATTAATTGGCGGTTCAAAGAGACAAATGGGTATTCTGTTTGCGACTGGTTTATTACTAATCAATCCTATAGCTGGTTGGGCAGTGTTAGTAGGTATTTTACTTCGTGTTATTTTCACTTATATGACAAAAGGTAAGAGAGAATCTGAAATGACTGTTTTTGCAGCAGGTGTTATTGCTGGAGACGCTTTATATAGTTTCTTTTCTTCCATTCTGAAAATAGGAAAATAGAAAGGGGTAAGTGCAGATGGTAAAGGTGTTAACGTATGAGGATGGTTTAGCTGCTGTTTATGGAGGGGCGATCCTAGGAGGCGGCGGTGGCGGCCTCCTAGGGGAAGGCTTAAAGTTAGTGGAGGAAATTTTCGCTGCTGGAAACCCTCAACTTATCGATCTAAAGGCACTAAACCATGAAGATTTAGTAGCCTGTGTAGCGATGGTTGGAGCACCTTCAGCGGAAGAACAATATGTATCCAATGAACAGCTATGTTGGAGCTATCAACAGATGAATGCGTATATGGATCATCGATTAAAAGGAATTATTACGAATGAAAATGGTGCCATAACGACAATCAATGGTTGGTTACAATCGGTATTATTGAACGTACCAGTTGTTGATGCCCCTTGTAATGGACGGGCTCACCCGACTGCCATAATGGGTTCCTTAAACCTACATGAGCAACAAGATTATCAATCTGTTCAATTTTATGCAGGTGGAAAAGATGATTACACTATTCAAGGCTTAGCTGAAGGTAATTTACAAAACACAGCAAAAACAGTTCGTCATGCTTCTATTCTAGCTGGAGGAATGGTAGCGGTGACACGTAATCCTGTAACAATAGGCTATTTGAAGGAACATGGAGCACCAAATGCAATATCTGCCGCTATTGAGCTCGGATATAGCTTCCTAAATGGACGAACAATGGATGAAAAATTAGATAATATTATTCAACTGTTAAATGGCGAGCATATCGTATCTGGAGCAGTAAAGGATTTTTCTTTGATAAAGGAGAATGGCTTTGATGTCGGTAGCTTAACTGTGGAGGATGTTGAATTAACTTTCTGGAATGAATATATGACATTATCAAAGGCAGGGACCATTCAATCGAGATTTCCAGACTTAATAATGACATTTGATATTGAAGGGATGGTACCTGTTCCAAGTGCTAGCATTAAAGAAGGCATGCATATAGCTGTTATTCAAGTTGATCAAAGCCATTTAAATTTAAGCTCAACGATGAAAAATGCCAAGCTATTACAGGAAATTGATACGGTTATTGGTAAGGGTTTGTAAAAAGAAAAAATGCTAAAATAGCAAGAAAGCAACCTAATTCATAAAAGCTGCCAACATCTCATCGAGATGGGCAGCTTTTATTGTTCCTTCAGCGGGAGGGTATTACATACGATCAATTTCTTTCCTACTTCCTTCATAACGTATTTCTTACTTATGGCTTAAATGAACTTTCATTGTCTAAATGAATTATCGAATATTGTTAACGCGACTCTAATGAAGCGGCTTTTCGCAAAATGATCGCATAGTTGGTTATACATTAATCATTAAATGGAAAAGTTACGTTCAAACATATACGGTAAAAGCATTGTAGAAGGTAACATCGTTTAATAATAAATCCATAAAGCCTTGCTACATTTGGTCAAAGCCTTCGCGGACGCGAAAACAAAGCTAACTCGTTGTTCACATTTTTGTATTGTACTTCCACTATGCGGGTTAACAAACTTGAAATTTTAGGGAAAGTGTTCACTTTTATTGAAGATGATCGGTTACACTATACGCATTTCTTTGTAAAACAATATTTAATTGTATACCCGCTGAAGTTATTTAAAACTGTAAAAACACATAGCTTTTGTACATTACGCAAATTGTGAGCTTACAGAACAATAAAGTTTGTTCTGTATATTTATACTACAATATTCTGAATAATTAGTCAATTGATATGTGTTTTTTATTTGTTTTTCCTATATAAAAGGCGACATCGTTACCAACTTCCCATAGCAATACAGTATAATAGGCAAAGAGAAAGGACTGATTAATAATATGAATGAGTTAAAGAATAAGGTACGTAGCATATATGAGCAATTTGATGCGAGTCATGACTTTCAACATATTGAGCGCGTTTATCAAAATGCGTTAGCGATTTTACATACAGAGCCTAAAGCAGATGCAGACGTTGTGAAAATGGCGGTGCTTTTGCACGATGTAAGTGATAAAAAGTATACAGATAGTAAAGAGCAAGAAGACCAGTTGATTAATGAATTGAAAATAAGTGAAGCTAAAAAGCAACATATTCGTGATTGTATCGCACAAGTGTCATTTAATGGAGGAAATGAGTTAGAGGCAACTTCTATTGAAGCGAAAATTGTACGTGATGCTGATCGTTTAGATGCAATTGGAGCGATTGGAATTGCGCGGACATTTGCTTATGGTGGTGCCAAAGGTCGGAAATTATATGATGACACAGAGGAAGCAAGAACAACAATGTCTGAGGAAGATTATCGTAGTAAAAATACGTCGTCCGTTACCCATTTTTACGAAAAGCTATTATTATTAAAAGATTTAATGACGACTGATAAAGGCAAGCAAATGGCTAATGAACGCCATCGATTTATGGTATGCTTTTTAGAGCAATTACAAAATGAAAGAGATGGAAAAGCATAATGAGTCATTTAATCGTACAAAATTTAACGAAGACAGTGGGCGATAAAACGCTCTTTCAAAATATTGAATTTACAATATACGAAGGGGAACGTGCGGGTCTAATTGGCATAAACGGAACAGGGAAATCAACATTGCTATCAATTTTAGCCGGTCAAATCGAAGCGGATGCAATAGAGATTGATCGCCCAAATAAATATCGTGTTGCTTATTTACCGCAAGAACCTACATTTAATAGTGGCGAAACGGTACTACAGGCAGTGTTTGCCGGTGATTCTCCCGTTTTACAACTTAACCGTCAATATGAAGAAATTGTTGCAGCGCTCGCGTTAAATCCAACCTCAGAAAGCTTACAAAAAACATTGTTTAGCTTACAGCAGCGCATGGACGAGGAGCAAGCTTGGGACGTCAATGCACTTGCTAAAACTGCGCTGACAAAGCTAGGCATTGAAATGTTCGATAAGGAAGTGTTAACCCTTTCTGGTGGCCAACAAAAACGTGTCGCTTTAGCGAAAGTATTAATTGAACCAGCAGACCTTTATTTATTAGATGAGCCGACCAACCATTTAGATGTTCAGTCAACAGAATGGCTACAGGAAATGGTGTTACGCTTAAAGGGAGCTGTTATTTTCATTACCCATGATCGTTATTTCTTAGATGAATTGTCAACGCATATTTACGAAATAGCAGACCAAACGCTATATCGACATACAGGGAATTATGGAGACTTTTTAGAGGCTCGTGCAATTCGCGAGGAAATGGCTGCTGCATCAGCCCAAAAAGATCGCAATCGTTATCGTTCAGAGTTAAAATGGATTCGCCGTGGTGCGAAGGCACGCTCAACAAAGCAAAAGGCACGTATTCAGCGCTTCGAACAGCTAGAAGATAACTTAGAGCGCAAGTCAGATGATGTTTCACTTGAACTGGGCTTAGCAACAACGCGACTTGGACGAAAAGTATTAGAGGCTGAAAATATATCAAAGGCTTTCGGTTCGCAAAAAATAGTAGAGCATTTTACGTTTTTACTGCAACAGGGCGATCGAATCGGGATAATTGGTGCCAATGGCGTTGGGAAGTCAACTTTACTCAACATGCTTGCTGGTGAACTGTCGCCAGACAAAGGCGAAATTCATGTCGGTTCTACTGTGAAACTTGCACATTTTAAACAAACGTTACCGAAGATGAATGAAAATGAGCGCATGATTGAATATATTCGTGAAGCGTCAAATGATATTACAGATGCAGAAG
Source organism: Lysinibacillus sp. FSL W8-0992 (assembly GCF_038008685.1). Classification (NCBI taxonomy): domain Bacteria; kingdom Bacillati; phylum Bacillota; class Bacilli; order Caryophanales; family Bacillaceae; genus Lysinibacillus; species Lysinibacillus sp. FSL W8-0992. The sequence goes on along the minus strand of NZ_JBBOZQ010000001.1, from coordinate 3,373,623 downwards.
GTGTACGCTATTCTGCTGCGCAAATGTTGGAGCGTTTTTTATTTCCGCTACATGCACACGGTACGCCGATTGGTAAGTTATCCGGTGGGGAACGCAAGCGTCTGCACTTATTAAAACTATTAATGGAGCAACCGAATGTGCTATTGCTGGATGAGCCAACCAATGACTTAGATATTGAAACACTTGGGGTATTAGAGGACTTTATCGAACATTTCCCAGGTGTCGTTATTACTATTTCTCACGATCGCTTCTTCCTTGATCGTATTGCCAAAAAACTATGGGTTTTAGACGGACAAGGCCATGTAGATGAGTCACTTGATATTTATAGTGATTATTTACAGAAGCGGGAGCAGGAAACGTCTGTGAAGGTGGAAGCACCGAAAGCTGACAAGCAGAAGGTCGAGAAGCCGAAATCAGATAAGAAAAAACTATCATTTAAAGAACAAAAAGAATGGGAAACCATTGCAGATGATATAGAAAAAACAGAGACTTCAATTATGGAAACTGAAGAAGGTATTGCAAACGCAGGCGCTGATTTTACTAAACTACAAGAGTTAACAGCTAAATTAGATGAGTTGAATGCCCATTATGAGCATCTGATCGAAAGATGGTCATACTTAGATGAAATCGTAAACGGATAAGGAGCGTATAACATGAAAATTATTACAATTGAGCCGACACCAAGTCCCAATTCTATGAAGATTATCGTCGATACGGAGTTACCGTTTGGCAAAAGCTTTAACTTTACTAAGGACAATAAAGACGAAGCTACTGGTGAAGCGGCAGCTATTTTAGCCATTGAGGGGGTTAAAGGTGTTTATCATGTAGCAGATTTCTTTGCAGTTGAGCGTAATGCAAAATACGCATGGGAAAGTATTTTATCGAGCATTCGACAAGTTTTAGGTGAGGATGTAACGGAAGCTAGTGATATACAAATTGCTAATGAATTTTACGGTGAAGTTTATGTCCATGTACAGTTTTACAAACAGGTGCCATTGCAAGTAAAGGTATTCGATAATCAACGCGAATACCGTGTAAGCTGTGGTGAACGCTTTGTCGATGCCTTCAATAAAATTATTGAAACAGATGTTGATGAAAACTATATCTTCCAACGTAAATGGATTGATTACGGTGTTCGTTATGGCGAGCTTGAGGAAATTGCTGAAGCGGTCAAACAGGAAATTGATGTAACTTATTCTGCACAACGTTTAGCTGACATTGTGGCAACGATTAATGATACAGAAAAGGTTTACCAAAAGCCTGCTAAACTAAAAATAACGGTGGAGCAGTTCCAACAGCCAGAATGGGAAAAACGGTTCCAATTACTTGACCAAATGGCGGATCCAGAGCTAGATGACCTGCCACTTTTAGATTTAGCGCTGCAAGATGAACAAATGTCTATTCGTCGCCTGGCAACAGTTTACTTAGGTATGATAGAAGATGTTGCAGTTGTACCGTATTTGGAAAAAGCATTACACGATAAAAGTGCAGCCGTGCGCCGTACTGCGGGAGACTGTATGAGTGACCTAGGCTTGGTGGAATTTGAAGAGGCGATGCAACAAGCATTGCAAGATAAAAATAAGCTTGTTCGTTGGCGCGCAGCGATGTATTTGTATGAAGTAGGGACAGAGCAATCATTACAAGCGTTAAAGGCAGCTGAAGAAGATAAAGAGTTTGAAGTGAAGCTTCAAGTAAAAATGGCCATCGCTCGTATTGAACAAGGTGAGGAAGCAAAAGGCTCTGTATGGAAGCAAATGACAGAATCACGTCAGCAATAGAAGCAAAAAATGCAAGAGCATCTAAACGTAGATGCTCTTGTTGTGCTTTGTAAAGAGAAGTTGATTTCCGAAATCGCCGATAAAACCTTGGGAATCGCCGATAAAACAGCTGGAATCGCCAATAGAACCTTGGAAATCGCCGGTAAAACTATTGAAATCGCCAATAGAACATCAGAAATCGCCGGTAAATTCTTCAGAATTACTTATAGGGTATGGTAAATATGATGAGCAATATTAGTTAAGTAGTAGGTGAAGCCGCTTTTTCAAAAGCTTTTTTAAAGGCATGCATATAATTTTCAATTGCACGTTGACTGATTTCTGCTTGAGGGACCATGTGTTCAAAGCCATGGAAGCAACCTGGATATAGATGGAATTCTGTCGGTACACCCGCCTTTGTCAGTCTCGCAATATATTCGATTGTTTCATCTCGGAATGGATCTAAATCTCCTATAAATGTATACGTAGGAGGAAGATTGCTATAATCCTCTGCATGGAGAGGAGCCGCATAAATAGGCGCATCCACAGCATAATTTGGGCCTAAATACATTTCCCATGCAAGGTGATTTTGTGGACCGTTCCATACTCGAGCATCTGTAATTTCGTCATTTGAAGGTAAAATACAACGATTATCAATCATTGGATATAGTGGCATTTGGAAAGCAATTTTAGGTCCTTTTCGATCCCGAGCCAAGAGTGAAACAGCAGCAGTTAATCCGCCTCCCGCGCTTGCACCATGGACAGCAAGACGTGTTACATCAATGCCTAATTCATCTGCATTTGCCGCTACCCATTCGAGTGCTGTATAGCAATCTTCTACACCAGCAGGGTAAGGGTGCTCTGGCGCTAAGCGATAGCCAACGGAAACGACCACACAATCTAATTGTGAAACAAGCATCTGACAACTTGCATCAAACATTTCAATAGACCCAATGATAAAACCGCCACCATGGATATACAAAATAGCAGGCAAAGTTCCGTATTTTTCAGTTGGTTCGTAAATTCGAATACGTACATCTGGTGCCCCGTTAGGACTAGTAATAAAGCGTTCTGTCGTTGTAACGTTTTCCATTTTTACTTCTTCGCTGCCAAGCGCTTCATTCATGACACTACGTGATTCAGCAATATTCTCTCTTGTTAAATTTAGTTCCTGCATAGCTGATAAGAACGTTGTTAACTCAGGATGTACTTGATTTTCCAATTGCATGCCCTCCTTATTTTTGAAAACGCTATCATTTTAATTGTGATTAAAATATCACAATTAAAATATAGTACAATGATTAAGAGAAGTCAAACGAAAAGATAGAGTATTTTGAAAATTGGGGGAATGACAATGCAGCTCCTTATCCAATCGGGTGATCTTGGCCCGAAATGGTTTCATGTAGCATTGCGAGCAATCGTCCTAATGGCGGAATCGAATGAACTACTAAAAAGTAATTATATTGCGGAGACGCTAGGGGAGGATGCGACCTTCGTCAGGAAAATTCTTGCGAAGCTCGCAGAACGGGACTATGTACAGGCACATAGTGGTCGCTACGGTGGCTATTGTCTAAATAAAACACCAGCGCAAATTACAATGCAAGATATATATAGTGTGCTAGGAAATGACAATGAAATACCCTATTGGTCAGTGCCATCTACTGGTTCAGAACGTTTTATCTCGATGATTATTGCGAAAGCAGAAAAAACGTTTCAATCTGTGCTGGCAGATTATACGATTCAGGATATTTTGGATAATAGAAGTAAATAGAGTGTAGGTGGCAGTTGCCAAACACTTTTTTGCTAAGGTAGAGTTTAATGCTACTATTGAGACATCAGAACATATAGGTGGAGCTGACGGCTACGACTCGAGTGGAAAAAACAAGCGAATTGACACCCTTGAAAAAATCGTCCACCTGTAGCATAATGTTGCGAAAGTTCATATTCCATAAAGGATATTGAATAGTTTGGGTATTTTCTGTTCTTTCATTACTGAAATAAATTTTGTATTTTCAGAAATTATAATAATCCTAGTTTAGTTGATTTTTAATTAAAAGGGTGTGTTGTAATGATGAAAAAAGTGATTTTATTTTTATTTTTCCTTATCGTTATGCCTATAGTACTTAAAAGTGATTTCATTTCTATTAATGAATCAAAAGGTAGTAATGTTTCATGGCAACTGGAAAATCAGGAAAGAAAATCTGCTATAAGTATTGTAAAAGATTTTGACTCTAATAGTGAAATACCATTGGGTTCATTGATTAATTTAAAGGGGGAAGGAACATATAAAATAATAACCTCTCTACCGGGGCAATGGAAAGTAACCTACTATGTAAGAATTGATAATAGTTTCAATATTACTAATGTAAATCGATTATCAATAGAACTTTATAAAGGAAGTATTAAAAGATATTCATTTACACATACAAAAACTCAAGCGACGTGTGTATTTGAAAGAAAAATAGGTTTATTAAGCTTTGAAACGACCGTAAATGTTAAAGTTTCAGGGAAGCAGTTAATTATTGAATAAATTATTTTTCAATGATTTTCTCAATTTCATAAATACGATTTTGTGGTGAATTAAATATCCATAAATCATATAAATCATTTAAATTCCTAACTAATGCAATTAATAAAAATATATAAATTAGCAGACGATAAAGATAATTGTCTGCTTTTTTTGTATAAAAAAAGATGAAGAGTAAGATAATTACACCTAAAGGTGACATAAAATAACCTGCTAAAATACCAATAAATAAAATATAATTTTTTTTGCTTTTTTCTTGGTTTTTTCTAATTTCGCTACAAAAAAAGTGATCTAGAGGCACATCATAGAACGTACTTAGCAATATTAAATTATCCAAATCAGGGTAGCTCTTCCCATTCTCCCATTTTGAAATAGCTTGTCTAGATATATTTAATTCACGCGCTATATCCTGCTGAGAATAACCTCTTGCTTTCCTCAATTCTCTTAAGCGATCCTTTAATTCTGTTTTCATATAATTCCCTCATTTCCTTGGAAAATATATATGCAACTAATAGTTTACACTATTTTGCAACCAATAGTTTCTTGAAAATCCGAAAATTCTAAATTATATATATTATTACTAACGTTGAAAGGAGTGGTGATGTTGTTTCACATAAAAAATTGTATTTTTGTTTAGCTGTTATGATCGTTTTATTACTGTGTCTGATTCGTGGCTATGATAATCCACACAATGCGTTTTCTAAGGAAGACTGTAAACAAAATTGGGCTATCTGTTTGATTTACAATGGTTCTTACGTAGAGAATACAAAAAGGCCAAATGTGAAAATAGCAATACTCGATAGTGGTATAAATAGTCAGCTTGATATATTAAAAGGAAAAGTAACAAAGTCATATAACGCTATTGATGATGCTATTTTTACCAAAGATGAATTTGGACATGGAACAATGATTGCAAGTATCATTGCATCCAATCCTAATCCGCATACAATTATAGGGGTTAATCCCAATGTGGAACTATTTGATGTTCAAGTGTTGAATAACAAAGGAACAGGGAAAATTGAACATATCGTCAAAGGAATAAAATGGTCTATTGAAAAAAACGTAGATATTATCAACTTAAGTTTTGGTTTTTCAAAAGATGATCCGCGATTAAGAAAAGTAATTAATTTAGCTTTATCTAAAAATATCATTATTGTAGCATCAGCAGGTAATACACTAGGTTTATCTACTGATTTTCCTGCAAAATATGATGGTGTATATTCAATATCTGCAATTGATAAAGACTTAAATAGATATAAATTAGCCGCAAAAGGAAAGATTGACTATGTTACACCAGGAGTGAATGTTCCTGTTATTAATCATATGGGTGAAAGAATTATAGAGAGTGGAACCTCATTTGCAACTGCCTATGCAACGGGTATCATGTCACTTGGCTTAGCAGACACAAATATTGAAATTACAACTAAAGACTTGCACAATAAGGATATTTTTGGGGAGGGTTTATTACAAATTCAATAATTAGGAGAGATAACTTATGAAAAAATCACTTATTTATAGTGTAGTGTTTATGTTGTTTATTTCATATGCTTTGCCTTCTTATGCCCAAACAAATAATGAACCTTTAGAGCAGTCTACACATAAAGTTAACGATGATATTACGATTTATGAAAAAGTATATATGAATGAAGCTGTGATAACAGCAACTTTAGAAAATGAAGAATTATTTGCAAAAAGTGAGTTAATTATCGATTTAGATACTAACGAGATTGTGCTTCAAAATTTATTAGATGATAAAACAAATAATATAGTTGAAAATCAATATGACGTTTATTTTCTTACAATTGAAGGGGAAGACTTTAGAGCTTTTTTCATAGATAAAGAAACAGGAGAAGAAATCTATATTAACTCTGAAAAAGTTCAAGCTTCTGTCGCTCCACTTGTAGTTGTGTTGGCTACTGTCGCTAGGTATTCTATTGCTAGAGCTATTGCAAAGCATGGTGCAGCTAGAGTTACACAAGCATTAGCAAGTAACGCAGCAAGAACAAAATTGCCCACAGATGGATTAGCAAAACAAGTGGCAAATGAATTAGGTTACAGGAAAACAAATTATTACTCTGATGGCGTAGCGGTATTTGAAAGGGCAGCAAGAGATGCGGTGAAAGGACCTAGGTATATAGCGCGTGATCGCACTAGCCACGGTGGTGGCGTTTGGAAAGGTGCTAATAAGATTGAAGACTTAGGTAGTCAAAATCGTCGATCAGGTACTTATGATGCAGTTCTGAAAAGAATTCGTGATTAGTTTTTGATAATATTTAATTAATATTTTAAAAATGGAGGTGCTTCTATCTGTGCATAGAGATATCGACTATCAATGGCGGATTACAAAATACAATCCTGCTTATCGAAATGCAGAAGGACATTATTTGAGGGATGAGTGGACAAGTGCTTCAGAAATTGGAAAATCTTTTCTTGGAGAAATATTAACGTTAGACGACTATTTACAGGTCGAGAAAGCATATGTCGATACGGTGATGAAATTTCTTGAGGTTTATCAAATTGAGAACGTACGACTGATTCATCTTGAGACGTATGGTTTGAGTAACGTTGATAAAACTTCGCCTTTATATGACCCATCGTTTGATACATTTCCATTGGCAGAAGATATGCTAGTAACGATTGATGAAATTCCTATTGTCTGTAAAATGGCGCTGAGAGATTATATTTATTGTCAACTGATTACCGAGGATTTCTTTGTCCAGTTCGGTGATGACTATTATCTATTTATTGGTGCTAATAGCATACAACAGGAAGCGATACAATTTGCGAGCGAGCAGAGACTTTTTGTAGAACAAATGATATCGCCGTATTATCTTTCTGAAAAAAATGTTATTCGAGAAGTGGCATGGAGCTTTCCTGGAGAAACAATAATAGAAGATAGTGAAATATTGAAAGATATGTCTTTAGAGGAGTTACAAACTATTTTTCAACTCTCTTCTATTCATCCAGTCACAGGCTCTTACAAAATTACAGAGGATAATGCGAAGTTTTTCCAAAAGAAAATCAAGCATAAAATGGACTTTAATAAGTATGAATACTATTTATTAGCTGGGAGTTAAGTAAATAGAGGTGTTCGAAGCCGTTTAATATAATATATGAACACAATCACTCGCCTAAAATGTTACATTTAAAGCGTTTTGGGCGAGTGTATGTTATTAGAAACCACTGTTTATTTGGTAAGGAGCTAATATACTAACATTTATAGTTATTGAAACATAGTAGTTTGTGTTTCCCCGAAATTCAAAATATTAAAGAGATAATAATTGAAATGCAATTAAATGACTTTATGCACGAAAATTACCCTAATTTACAACTTAGACCACCTTTATTTTATAGCTGGGATATAGGGATTCGCTTTAAACTAGGTGTTAATTGGAAATGGGAATTTGACTATCCAGATAACCCATATGTATTGGGGTGTTACAAAAGAGCCATTACGTTATTTGAAGCCCTGCATGCGCCAACAGAAAATATTTTTGTCGTGATGGATATCCATGATTTTAAAAATAATAGAAACTTAAAACGTAAATTTAAAAATTTTCCGCGCTATGTGAACAAGTCTTTAATGTTGAAATTAAGCCATGAGGCGTTACCATATATATTCCCTGAAGATGATGAAGAAGGGATATTTTTAACAAATAGATTTACTTTACAATGCAAAACATCCGATTTTAACTATAAACTATTGTTAAAAGCCATTTGCAATCAAGACTTGGAATTGAAACCGTATCTTGCCCATAGTGTTTACTTTATTAATAGTAATAGAAAAACCATTTTTCACGTCTATGATGACAGAGGTTGTGATTTGTTGGCAACTTCTCCCGCTGGAATAAAAGATATTTACGAGAGGCATAATGACTGGATTTTAGACTATGACAGAGCGGAAATTGATAAGGTATTTAAGAGAACTTCATAAATTAGTGTCTCCTATTTTTATAATAATCCACGAATAATAGACAAATAAAACACTCACCAGAAACGTTGCCGTAACAGCGTTTTTGGCGAGTGTTTTCTATTTATTTTACTTTCCACTAATATACATATATTTTATATCGAAAATATTAGCAAAAAAAGTTCCTGCGATTCTATGAATGATTATCATTTTGGCAAATATATTAGTAAATATACAATATGAAAATATGATTTGTAAATATTTTCTAATATAAAGGGGGCCTACTGAATGCAAGAACTAACTATAAAGAGAACGGAAACGTATAAACGAGATCGTGAAACGGTCATTGCGCTAACACAAAAGCTCGTTCGTATCGAAAGTGTCTATCGCGAAAATGATCCTCATGGTAATGAAGAGGAAGTAGCCAATTACGTCGCACAATATTTACGAGATATCGGTATTGAAACGTTTGTTGAGGAGGTTGTACCTGGAAGACCGAATGTCATTGGTATTATTGATTCGGGAAAGCCAGGGAAAACCCTACTATTTGAAGGGCATACAGATGTCGTAACCGAAGGCAATCGTGAGGCATGGACATATGATCCGTTCGATGCGGAAATTATTGATGGGCGTATGTATGGTCGTGGAACAAACGATACAAAAGGAAATCTTGCGTGTATGATTACCGCTTGTCAATCATTGCTACTAGATGGCGAGGAATTTACGGGCAAGATTATTTTATGCATTCCATGTGATGAAGAGGGTCTTATGCTTGGCATTAAGCATTTTATTCGCAATGGCTGGGCGGATGGCGTAGATGGGGCCATTATTTGTGAGCCGCAAGAAAACAATGTATGTATTGCACAACGTGGGGCCATTCGATTACAGGTCGATATTTTCGGCAAAATGGCACATGGCGCGATTTCTTGGAGTGGCATTAATCCGAATTGGCGTATGGCACGTTTGATCGTTGAGCTTGAAAAATTAGAAAAAGAAGAACAGGCACGTTTAGGACGTGACCCAATGCTCAACTGGCCATCGATTACACCTACGATTTTACGGGCTCCTGTAAAAGGGGATGCGCAAATTAATGTTATTCCTGATCATTGTATGACGACGCTAGATATTCGCACTGTACCAGCGCAAGATCATGATGAATTACTAGGGAAAATTGATGCGATTATTCAACGACTACAAGCAGATGATCCAGACTTTAAAGTGGCGCTTACGGTGCTTGATAATCGCCCTGCTACCGCTACTGCGAAAGAACAGCCAGTTGTACAGGCTATTTATGAAGCAGTGGCAGAAGTGACGCAAAAAGAGCCGATTTATAACGGTGTGCCAGGTGCAACGGATGGTACTTTCCTTCATGTACATGGTGTACCCATCGTCACGGTTGGGGCGGGTGATCGTGAAATTCCGCATCAAATTAATGAATATGTCGATATTGAAGAACTGGCGGAAACGACGGCCATTTACCGTTTAGCGGCATTAAAGTTTTTAGCAGGTGATGCGTAATGGTCAAAATTGCTGTTATTCCTGGAGATGGTATAGGCAAGGAAGTAATGGTGGAAGCGTTAAAAGTGCTCGAACAACTAAAGCAAGATGATCCAACTCTACAAATTGAAACGACCATTTTTCCATGGAGCTCGGATTACTACATGCAACATGGCACTATGATGCCAAAAGATGCACTTACAATATTAAGGAACTATGATGCAATTTTATTCGGTGCAATCGGTGATGCTCGTGTACCAGATGATGTTACAGTATGGGAATTCATTATGCCCATACGCAAACAATTCCAGCAATATGTAAATTTCAGGCCGGTCAAAACGCTACAAGGTATTGCGTCACCACTCGTAAATGGCAGGGAAATAGATATGGTTATTTTTCGTGAAAATACAGAAGGTGAATATTCCAATAGCGGTGGCCATATTTATCATAATCAGCCACAGGAAATGGCCATTCAAAATACAATTATGACACGGCTCGGCGTTGAAAAAATCGTACAAGCAGCCTGTGACTATGCATGTAAATATGGTAAGTCGAAAATTACAAGTGCTACAAAATCAAATGCCATTATTCATTCCATGAAATTTTGGGATGAGCATACGAAACATATTGTGGAAAAAGCCTCTCCAACATTAACGCTAGAATCTATTTATATTGATGCATTAGTCGCTTATTTTGTAGAGCGTCCTCAAGATTTTGAAGTTGTTGTGGCATCCAATTTATTTGGTGATATTTTATCGGATTTAGGGTCAGCAATTGTCGGAGGTCTTGGATTGTCTCCTTCGGCAAATTTAAATCCTGAAAAGGAGTTTCCATCGATGTTCGAGCCAGTGCATGGTTCTGCACCCAATATTGCAGGGAAAGGGATTGCCAATCCGATTGCACAAATTTGGTCTCTTGGATTATTGCTTGGGCATGTTGGTAGAGCAGACGCAGAAAAACGAGTTGTTTCAGCGATTGAAGCTGTACTTAAAGAGGGTGCCGTAAAAACAGCGGATATTGGAGGACAAGCGACAACCTCACAAATGGGCGATGCCATTTGTCAGGCGCTTGTAAACATAAGACAAACAGCAGGGGGTGTGTAACATGGCGGTGGCACAGCAAGTTATTATTGTGACAGGTGCTGGTGGAGGCATGGGGAAAGCAATTATTCAAGGGTTGCTTGAACAAGGGAATATTGTAATCGGTATTGATTTATCAGTTGCTTCACTGACTAACCTAGCGCATGAATCTTTACAAACGTACGAGGTAAATGTTCTACAAGAAGAAAGTATTCAGGCGATTACGAAAGAAGTTTTCGCGAAATATGGACAAATTGATGGACTCGTCAATGCACTAGGAATTGCACAAGCTGCAACACCGATTGAGCAAGTAACGATGGATGACTGGAATCGACTTATGGACGTAAATGTGAAAAGTTTATTTATTACGACAAAGGCAGTTGTTCCTTATATGAAGGAGCGAAAAAAAGGTTCGATTGTGACGATTGCATCTATTTCCGCAGTGCGTCCCCGTCCTGGTTTGCAGGCTTATATTGCTTCAAAAGGAGCAGCCGAAAGCTTTACACGCGGGTTGGCCATTGAGCTTGCATCTCATCAAATTCGTGTTAATACTATTCATCCAGGACCAGCAAATACGCAGATGCTAGCACAGTTTACAGCAGATGGTGCTGATACAGAGCAAACAAAGCACGATGTCTTTATACAATCAGTGCCACTAGGTCGTTTAGTCGATCCAACTGATATAGCAGGTGCAGTAAATTATTTACTATCAGACGCAGCAACAATGGTGACAGGCACAACGTTACATGTTGACGGTGGCCGTGGCTTATAGGAGGGGTACGATGCAAGTTATTCCGATGCTAATAAATGGTAAGTGGGTACAAGGGGATGGTAAGGGGTTAATAGATGTCGTAAATCCATCTACTGGTGAAGTACTCGCGCAACTAAAGAATGCTAGTAAGGAACAAGTAGACGATGCAGTACGTGCGGCTCGTCATGCATATGAAAGTGAAGAGTGGCGCCAAGTGAAAGCTTTTGAGCGTGGTCAGCTACTTATCCAATTAGCACAATATATACGTATGCATGCTGAAGAATGGAGTTTGCTAGAGTGTCGTGATGTTGGTAAGCCTTTGACACAGGCAAGGGCAGATGTTGAAGCGGCTGCTCGCTACTTTGAATTTTACGGCGGAGCGGCAGACAAAATTATGGGTGACACAATTCCTATCGAAGACGGTATTTTAAATGCGGTAGTTTTAGAACCAGTTGGGGTTACTGTCCATATTGTGCCATGGAACTATCCTTTACAAATTACAGCAAGAAGCGTTGCCGCAGCTATTGCAACAGGGAACGCAGTAATTGTTAAAAGTGCTGAGGATACTCCTTTGACGACGCATGCTTTGACGAAATGGTTTGCTGGAAAATTGCCGAAAGGAATTTTTCAGCATATAACAGGCTTAGGTCGAGATGTAGGACCATTTTTAACAACACATTCTGATATTGACCATATAACTTTTACAGGCTCTGTCCCTACGGGTATTGAAGTGATGAAGGCAGCAGCTCAAAATATTGTTCCTGTCACTTTAGAACTTGGTGGCAAATCGCCGAATATTGTCTTTGCAGATGCGCCGATGAAACAGGCATTAGAAGGGGTAGTCCGTGCTATTATCCAAAATGCTGGGCAAACATGTTCGGCGGGTGCGCGGTTACTTATTGAAAAAGATGTGAAAGAGGCGTTCGTCGCACAGCTAGTTACGAAATTTCAAGCATTGAAGGTCGGCCCAGGAGAAGCGGATGTTGATATGGGGCCACTTTTAAACAAACGGCAATACTTGAAGATTTCAACACTTCTGCAGCAGGCGAAAGAAAATGGCTATGTTATCTCTGGTGGCGAAACAATTACGATTAAAGGCTATGAAAAAGGCTATTATATTCAACCGACGATTCTCGATGGCGTAGATGCCAATGCTGCACTCGCACAGGAGGAGATTTTCGGACCAGTGTTAACTATATTGACGTTTACAACAATAGATGAAGCAATTGCATTAGCAAACGGAACCGATTATGGATTAGTAGCAGGTGTTTGGTCAAAAGATTTAGACACAGCACATTATGTGGCAAGTCGGGTGAAGGCTGGACAAGTGTTCGTCAATAATTATGGCGCAGCGGGTGGAATTCAAATGCCGTTTGGAGGTTATAAAAAGAGCGGTATTGGTCGTGAAAAGGGCTTTGTTGCATTAAGAAATTATACGCAAATGAAAAATATTGCAATACGCTATACGACACCCAATCTCGACCGTGAGTAGGAGGATAGGATGTGGAACAAGCAAAAGACAAGCAAGTATTGTTGGAGGTTAATCACTTAAATGTACAATTTCATTTAAAAAATGGTAAAAAGGCAAAAGTAGTTGATGATGTAAGCTTTGTTATTCATAAAGGTGAAACCGTTGCACTTGTTGGAGAATCGGGCAGTGGCAAGAGTATAACATCGCTGTCAATTATGCGTTTGCTTCCGATGCCACCTGGTGAAATTACTAAAGGTGATATCATTTTAAATGGAAAAAATCTATTACATTATAAAAATAAAGAGATGAGTATGATACGTGGCAATGAAGTGAGTATGATTTTTCAAGAGCCGATGACGTCACTTGATCCTGTTTTTACAATCGGCAATCAAATGATGGAAGCGATTCGAAGGCATCAAAAAGTCTCCAAAAAACAAGCAAAAGAAATGTCACTACACCTATTAAAAGAAGTGGGCATTGCAAATACGGAAAAAATTATAACAGAATATCCACATCAGTTATCAGGCGGGATGCGTCAGCGTGTAATGATTGCAATTGCAATGTCCAATAATCCACAGCTATTAATCGCAGATGAGCCTACAACAGCTTTAGATGTAACCGTGCAAGCGCAAATCTTAAAGCTAATGATGAAAATGAAAAAAGAACAGCACTCAGCCATTTTGTTTATTACACACGATATGAGTGTTGTTGCTGAAACGGCAGACCGTGTGATGGTCATGTATGCTGGACAAATTGTGGAAGAGGCGCCTGTCCGAGAGCTCTTTCTCCAGCCCAAACATCCTTACACAGTTGCTTTATTAAAAACGATGCCTAGTCTTGAAACAGACATGACTAGATTACCTTCTATCCCTGGCACTGTGCCACCAGCCTATGCACTGCCGGATGGCTGTCGTTTCGCACCACGTTGTCCATTTGTTATGGAGCATTGTCGTCAAATAACGCCACAGACTAGGCTTATCCAGCCTGACCATAGCGTACGGTGTCATTTATTCACGGAGGAAGGAGCACTTACACATGACGGAGAGAGAAGTTTTACTTGAAATTCATCATTTAAAAGCCTACTTTCCTGTGAAACGCAAGTCTATGAAGGAAGAGAAAAAAGTCGTCAAGGCTGTTGATGATGTTTCAATTGAAATCTTCCGTGGTGAGACCCTTGGGATTGTTGGAGAGTCAGGTTCAGGTAAGTCCACGTTTGGCCGTACAATTTTAAAGCTCGTTGAACCGACAGATGGAGAAATTTTATATAAAGGCCAACCTATTCAACATTTGAAGGGACGCCATTTACAAAAATATCGCAACCAAATGCAAATGATATTTCAAGATCCGTTCGCATCGTTAAATCCAAGGATGCGTATTGGCTCCATTATTGAGGAACCGATGGCATTACAATTAACGTTGTCAAAAGAACAACGTAAAAAAAGAGTTAGCGAGCTTTTACAAAAGGTTGGTTTACCTGATGATGCTATGCATAAATTTCCACATGAATTCTCGGGTGGGCAACGACAACGAATCGGTATTGCTCGTGCACTTGCCATCAATCCAGAGTTTATTATTGCAGATGAGCCTGTTTCTGCATTAGATGTTTCGATACAATCACAAGTATTAAATTTAATGATGGATTTACAGGATGAATTTCATTTAACGTATTTATTTATTTCACATGATTTAAGTGTTGTAAAACATATAAGTGATCGTGTTGCGGTGCTGTATTTAGGGAGAGTAGTAGAGCTAGGCTCGAAAAAAGAGTTGTATGCAAATCCCCTCCATCCATATACACAGGCATTACTATCTGCGATACCTACTGTCAATTTTGATGAACCAAAGCAATTAGTGCCATTACAAGGGGAGCTACCAAGCCCTATGAATCCACCGATTGGCTGTGTATTCCATACGCGCTGTCCATTTGTTATGGAGAAGTGTCGTCTGGAGCGACCTATACTGCAACAAATAGATGCACAGCAGCAAGTAGCATGTTTTTTACATGAATAAAAATCTGAATATTCAATTTATTATGCTGAGAAAGTCATTATATAACCATTTCTAAAGGGGGTGGATAGATGTTCGGCAATATTACCGACGTACCTGGCGTGAAAGTTGGTCATGTAGAAAATAAAGAGGGGATAACGGGATGCACTGTCATTCTAGTAGAAAATGGAGCAGTTTGTGGCGTCGATGTACGAGGCTCTGCACCAGGTACTCGTGAAACGGATGCTCTTGATCCAATCAATGAAATTCAGCAAGTGCATGGCATTTGCTTAGCTGGTGGGAGTGCATTTGGCTTAGACGCCGCAACAGGTGTCATGCATTATTTAGAGGAGCAAGATGTTGGAGTAGATGCTGGTATTGCAAAAATACCAATTGTACCTAGTGCTGTATTGTTTGACTTATTTATCGGTGATCCACATACAAGACCGACAGCTCAGATGGGCTATGAGGCAGCTGAAAATGCGACAATTGGACCTTTTGCAAACGGCAATATAGGTGCTGGATATGGCGCTACAGTAGGTAAGCTAGCAGGTCCGCAATATTGTATGAAAGGAGGATTGGGCAGCAGCTCGCTGGAAGGCAAAGAGGGGCTTGTAGTAGGAGCACTGGTAGCGGTAAATGCAGTAGGTGATATAAAGGATCCCAATACAAGAGCAACCATTGCGGGAGCACGTAACCGAGAAACGGGTCAATGGATGGATAGCTGTACGTATTTAGAAGAGCATGGACAATCACAGGCACTATCTGGCACAAATACGACAATTGGCGTTGTTGCTATGAATGCTATGTTTACAAAGTCAGAGGCGAAAAAAATTGCACAGCTTGCACAAAATGCGTTAGCACGCACGATTTATCCTGTCCATACAATGCTAGATGGCGATACGATTTTTGTTTTGGGCACTGGACATCAAACGTATCCAGTAGACTATCTTGGACACTTAGCAACTAAGGTCGTAGAGGAAGCAATTATTGCTGGGGTTAAATGTGCTGCTAAATTAGAGGATGTTGAAAGCTATACTAGTATTTCAAAACACGGACAAAGGGCAAAGGGGGAGAAACGATTTGAAGCAGATTAGAAATTGGTTTTTACTAATGCTGTTATTGCTAGTAGGGTTGATTATTAGTGCATGTTCAAATGATGAGGATAAGAAAAATACAAATCAAGTCAGTACAAATGCGCCAGTAACAACGGAAACACCACAAGAAATTGTTGTCCGTATTAATGATGACCCGGATTTTTTAGATCCTCATAAAGCGACAGCGTCCATTTCCTATCAAATGATTCTTAATATTTTTGAAGGGTTAATGGCTCCTGAAACAGATGGGTCATTAAAACAAGGGCTGGCGGAAAGCTATGATATTTCGGAGGATGGTTTAACTTATACATTTAAAATCCGTTCAGGCGTGAAATTTCATAACGGTGAGGATTTAACAATAGAAGATATTCAATATTCTTTTGATCGCTTAATGGGCAAAAATGGTGGAGAAAAAATGTCGAATAACTTTGATAATGTGGCGTCTACCGAAGCACCAGATGCTACGACCTTTGTTATTAAGTTAAAAGAACCAAATTCTAATTTCTTATATTCACTTACTGCTCGCCAATCAGCCATTATACCGAAAAATAATGATGGCAAACACAATGAAAATCCAATTGGGACTGGTCCGTTCTCCTATGTAAAATATGCTCCTGGTTCAAATTTAGTACTGAAAAAGAATGATAGCTATTGGAAGGAAGGCTTGCCTTACTTAGATAAAGTAACCTTCACTTTCCAATCAGATGATCAAGCAGCCATTATGAGCTTAATGGCAAATGAGGTTGACTTAACTAGTGTTCCTTGGCAACGCGTCAATGAAGTCGAGAGTAGTCATCATTTATCGCATCAAAACAATAACTCTTCCTTAATCGTGACGTTTAATGAAACGAAAGCGCCATTTGATAATGTGAAAGTGCGTCAGGCGATGAACTATGCGATTAGTAAATCGGATATTATCGACTCAGTATTTGCAGGCTATGCTGTACCACTTGGCTCGAACATGAGTCCAGCAATGGGGGACTATCAAAAGAAAGGTTTAGAGAACATTTATAAGCTTGATGTGGACAAGGCGAAAGCATTATTAGCAGAAGCGGGTTACCCAGACGGCTTTAAAACAAAAATTACAGTGTCCTCACATAACGATATTTATTCGAATATAGCGCAAATTGTTGCGGCTAACTTAAAGGAAATTGGTGTGGATGTAGAAATTGAAGTAGTGGAATGGGGTATTTGGCTTGATCGTGTGTACTTCGGCCGCGACTATAATATGACAACGATTGATTTAACAGGCCGAGCATCTGCCTATGAAATACTAAATGACTATATCTCTACAAATGATAGTGAAAACTTCTTCTTATTTAAGAATGATGAGTACGACAAAATCATGGCAGACGTGTTAAAAGAAACAGATACTGCAAAGCAAATCGACTACTACCAGCGTGCACAAGAAATTTTAGCAGAGCAGGCAGTGTCCGTTTATGTGGCGGATTACCAAATCGTGTGGGGATCTGATAAACAAGTGACAGGTCTGAAGAGCTATCCATTCTGGTTCCACGACATGTCGGAGGTAAAATTCTCAAACTAGAAAGAGATGATTGCAAATGATGTATATCATACGTCGATTCATCCTGTTAATAACAACGATTCTTCTAGTGTCGATCATTACATTTGGTGTTTTTCAAATTTTACCTGGGGATCCTGTTCGAACAATGTTAGGAACGGAAGCAGATCCTACACAAATTGAAAATTTGCGGTCTGAGCTTGGTTTGGACCGCCCCCTTTATGAACAATACGCTGATTGGATGAAGGGGTTATTGACAGGGGAATTAGGCAATTCAATTCGTTTCTCAATGCCTGTAAAAGATTTATTGTTTGATCGACTTCCTGTAACGATGTCATTAGCATTGCTCACACTAACCATTGTATTACTCGTTTCCTTGCCGCTTGGCATGTTTGCAGCGAGAAGACAAAATAAGCTGAGTGATGTGTCATTATCGACATTGACACAAATCGGAATGGCTGTACCTTCATTTTGGCTTGGTATGATGCTTATTTTATATGTCGGAATGAAATTTAGCTTCTTTAAAATTAGCGGCTATATCCCGTGGACACAAAGTGTATCTGGTGCGTTAAGTACGCTTGTACTCCCAGCGTTAACAATTGCTATACCCCAAATTGCTGTCAACTTCCGTTACGTGCGAACTGCAATTTTAGAACAAATGCAGCTGGATTATGTTCGAACAATACGCAGTAAAGGAATGTCGGAGCAAAATGTCATGTATAAGCATGTTTTAAAAAATGCGATGATACCGATATTAACGGTCTTTGGATTAATTATGGCAGAAGTGGTGGCAGGGACAATTATCGTCGAGCAAGTATTTTCATTGCCAGGTGTTGGTCAGTTACTCATTACTGCGATAAGTAATCGCGATTTCCCTTTAGTTCAAGGAATCGTTATGTATATTACTGTTGCAGTAGTTGTAATTAATTTTATCGTCGATATTTTATATTCCGTTTTAGATCCAAGAATCCGATTACGATGAGAGGTGGATGCAATGAAAACTGTACAGCGCTACATGAAAAATATAAATTTAATCATTGGTCTACTCGTCATAGTCGGATTTTTACTTGTAATGGTCATTAGCTTCTTTTATACACCGCATGATGTCAATACGATGAATATACCAGAAAAATTGCACAATCCGAGTAGTAAGTATCTCTTTGGGACAGACGAATTCGGACGTGATATTTTTAGTCGGATGATGAAAGGCACACAAACAGCATTTGCGGTCGGCTTATTAACGGTATTTATTGGCTCAACATTTGGTATTTTAATTGGTGGAATAGCCGGGTACATCGGTGGCTGGGTAGATGAAATTTTTATGCGTTTGATGGATGCTTTAATGGCATTTCCAGGGATTATTTTAGCTTTAATGCTAGTAGCTGTTTTCGGACCTGGCGTAGTCAATACGGCGATAGCACTGGGGGTTATCGCAATCCCAGCCATCGCTAGAATCGCACGCAGTGGTTTTGTCCAACATCGTGATGCCGAATACGTATTGGCTGCTAAATTAATTGGTGTAAAGCCTTATAAAATTATGTTCCGCCACATTTTGCCTAATATATCATCACAAATTATTGTGGCAGCAACGGTTACCTTTGCTACAGCAATGCTCGCTGAAGCAGCACTTAGTTATTTAGGGCTTGGCGTACAGCCACCAAATCCAAGCTGGGGACGTATGTTAAAAGATTCTCAGGCTTATTTAGTGAAAGCATCTTGGTATACATTTGCACCAGGAGGAGCCATTACGATGTTAGTACTAGGATTGTATATGCTGAGCAATGCCTTACGTGATTATCTGGATCCTCGTTCAAAATCATAAAAAAAGGCTATTGTCATGGCGATAAAAAACATTCTATACTATATAGATTACGCATGCTAAATACGAGGAGGCATTCTATATGAACACAACAATTATTACAACAGAAAATGACTTACAAACAGCTTTTGCTATTCGGAAAGCTGTCTTTATAGAAGAACAACAAATTCCAGCATCAGAAGAATACGATGAATTTGATGCGCTCGATGCAGCATGTGATCACATTCTTGTATATTACAATGCGCAGCCTGTTGGTACAGGTCGTTTACGTGTTGTAGATGGCTATGGGAAGCTTGAGCGAATTTGTATTTTAGAGGAATTTCGTAAATATGGGCTAGGAAAAGTAATTATTCAAACGCTAGAGGCATTAACACAAGAAAAGGGCTTAACGAAATCAAAATTAAGTGCGCAAGTATATGCAGAAGGCTTTTATGAGAAGCTCGGTTATACACGTACAGGTGAAGAATATATGGATGCAGGAATCCCACATATTTTAATGAAAAAGCAATTTATTAAAGCTTAATTTTAAAAGTCAATTAATACCGCGTATTACTGCTACAAAAAAGAGGTCTTCTCAAATGATTTTTGAGAAGACCTTACTAGTTATTAAAATTACTTAGTTGTAGGATGCCATACACCTTGTTCGTTTTTAACAAAATTAATTTTGAATGTAAAATCCTTAGATCGTAGAAGTATAGTTCCTTGCGTTTCACTTAGTTGTTCAAATTCTGCTTCCTCAATACCATTATAATTATAAGCACTTAAAAGCATCTGAATTTTCTTTGTATAATAATGTTCCTTTATTTTTTGATTATTTAAATACGAAAAGCGTCACCCTTTGTGGCAAATGTAAAAAATACATCCTGCGTAATTTCCTCAGCGAGTTGCCTGTCTTTCACATATAA